>NZ_JAFCXE010000005.1:0-315797 GCF_049897905.1 Pararhizobium sp. PWRC1-1
AATCCGGGCAAACTGAGGTGGGAAATTAAGAAAACACCGCAATGAAAGGCCTGCCCCTCTATGCCGGACCGCCCCCTCATCCGCCCTTCGGGCACCTTCTCCCCGCTGGGGAGAAGAGGAAAACCCACCTCCCCCTTGAGGGGGAGGTCGCGACGCAGTCGCGGGTGGGGGTGATCACCGCGAACACGACAATCAATCGAGCATGCCGCAGTTCACCCCACCCCGGAGCTTCGCTCCGACCCTCCCCCTCAAGAGGAGGGTAAAGACACCTCGACACCAAGCGTAACCCCGTGACAGCCCCGCATGGATCGGCTAAACCAAGCCCCGCGAAACAACAGGCTTTCTTGATGACCGCTACCGATCCCGTCGCCAATCTCTCCGCCCTGATCCGCTGCCCTTCCGTGACCCCCGCCGAAGGTGGTGCGCTCACTGCCCTTGCGGCGATGCTGAAGCCGCTTGGCTTTGGCATTGACCGCGTGACGGCGACCGAGGACGGCACGCCGGATATCGAAAATCTCTATGCCCGTCTTGGCACCGAGGGCCCGCACCTGATGTTTGCCGGCCATACCGACGTCGTGCCGGTTGGCGACGAGAGCGCCTGGACACATGGTCCGTTTTCCGCCGACATCGCCAATGGCGAAATGTATGGCCGCGGCGCCGTCGATATGAAGGGCGGCATTGCCTGTTTCGCTGCCGCCGTCGCCCGCCATGTCGAGAAACATGGCGCGCCAGAGGGCTCGATCTCGTTCCTGATCACCGGCGACGAAGAAGGCCCCGCGATCAACGGCACCACCAAGCTGCTCGAATGGGCAGCCGCAAAGGGCGAGCGCTGGGATGCCTGCCTGGTCGGCGAGCCGACCAACCCCGACCATATTGGCGACATGATCAAGATCGGCCGGCGCGGCTCGCTATCGGGCACCATCACCGTGCACGGCGTCCAGGGCCATGCCGCCTATCCGCATCTGGCCGACAGCCCGGTACGCGGCATCCTGTCCCTCACCCAAGCGCTGATGGACCCGCCGTTCGATGGCGGCACCGACAATTTCCAGCCGTCCAATCTTGAAGTGACGACGATCGACGTGGCCAACAAGGCCGTCAACGTCATCCCGGCCAAGGCCTCGGCAAGCTTCAACATCCGTTTCAACGACACCTGGGAAGCCGACAGCCTGAAGGCAGAGATCATCGCCCGGCTGGATCGCGCCGCCGCGGAAAGCCCGCTTCGTCCCGGCCGTCCGCCGGTCCGCTACGATCTCGTCTGGAGCGAACGCCCGAGCCACGTCTTCCTCACCCGCAACAATGCCCTGATCGCCTCGCTATCGGGCGCCGTCGAGGCCGTCACCGGCCGCGAGCCAAAACTGTCGACCACCGGCGGCACGTCGGATGCGCGCTTCATCAAGGATTATTGCCCGGTGGTCGAGTTCGGCCTTGTCGGCCAGACCATGCACATGGTCGATGAGCGCGTTGCCGTCGCCGATCTCGAAACGCTGACGCAGATCTACGAAACCTTCATCAGCCGCTGGTTTGGCCATGCCGCAGATTGAGGAAGTCGGGGCCTATCTGAAGGGCGTCTGGCTGCTGATCCTGGGAGACCGGAGCGGCTTCGACTGGCTCGACATAACCGCCATCGGCGTCTGGCGCTCGTTTGCCGCTTTCCTCTGGTGCCTTCCGGCCATGGCGGTGGGCTGGGCGGCGTGGCGTCTGTTTTATCTGGAACAGATGCCGACAGGAACCGAGACAGGACTTGGCTTCATTTTAAGGCTGTTTCTCGTCGATGCGACGATGTGGATCGTGCCCCTGGTGCTGGTTGCGGTGCTGGCAAAACCGCTCGGCTATGCCGACATGCTAGCCGCGATCATCGTCAGCACCAACTGGCTCGCCGTCCCCACGGTCTACGCGATGGCCGTTCCCCTGGCGATACGGCTGGTCATCCCAGGCGGCCAGGGGCTGGCTTACCTGTTGTCGCTGATCCTGCTGCTCGCCAATTTCACGGTGATCTTCAAGCTGGTGAAGACAGTGACCAACAACCAGCTTCTGCTCGCCTCGGCGATCTCGGCCTTGCTGATCCTGCCGTCGCTGATGCTGAGCGAAGCCCTGCCGCCCTTGCTCGGCCTGATGCCGATCTATGCGGCGCCCCTTCAGTAATCGACCTGCATGAAGTAAAGCCCCTCCGGCGGCGCAACGGGACCGCAGGCCTTGCGATCCTTCGCCTCCAGCGCTGCCCGCACATCATCCGGCGTCCAACGCCCGTCGCCGACCATTTTCAGCGTGCCGGCGAAAGAGCGGATCTGGTTGTGCAGAAAACTCTGCGCCGTCGCCCGGATTTCGATGACGTCGCCATCCCGCGTCACATCCAGCCGGTCAAGCGTCCGCCACGGGCTGTTTGCCTGGCAATGGGTGGAGCGGAACGTGGTAAAATCGTGATAGCCGACCAGCATCTGGGCGGCCGCATGCATGGCTTCGTGATCGAGCGGTTTCGACACCCACCAGGCACGCTTGGCTTCCAGGGCCAAGGGTGATGGCCGCGAAATGATCCGGTAGAGATAATGCCGCCGGAGCGCTGAAAAGCGGGCGTCGAATTCATCCGGCACTTCAGCCGTCTCGATGATCGACACCTGCTGTCCGGCCTGGCCGAGATAGGCATTCAGCGCATTGCGCAATGTCTCCGGCTTCCAGGCCCGCGAGAGATCGACATGCGCCACCTGCCCCCTTGCATGCACGCCGGAATCGGTGCGTCCTGCCCCGCGGATCAAAGCAGGCTCGCGGGTCAGCGCCAGGATCGCCTTTTCGACGGCCCCCTGCACCGACGGCCCATTGTCCTGGCGCTGCCAGCCGACGTAATTTGAGCCATCATACTCGATCAGCATGCGAAATCGCGGCATCAGGACAGCCTTGTGCCGGCAGGAATGGGCGTGCCGCGCCGGAAATCCTCTGCACTCAAAACCTTGCCGCCCGCCTTCTGCAGCCGGGTCAACCGAACGGAACCCTCGCCGCAGGCAATCGTCAGGTCGTCGAACAGCGCGGTGCCCGTCGGGCCACCGGCGGTTTCCACCACCGAAGACAGAACCTTGATCCGCTCCGGCTTGCCGCCGATCTCCAATTCGAACCAGGCGCCCGGAAAGGGCGATAGTCCGCGAATGTGATTATGGACCTCAATAGCGGGCTTGCGGAAATCGATCCGCGTCTCGGCCTTGCTGATCTTGGCCGCATAGATCACCCCGTGTTCGGCCTGCGGCGTCAACGGCAGATCGCCGCCATCGAGCTTGTCCATGGCCTCCTTCATCAGGCCAGCACCGGCCAGCATCAGTTTGTCATGCAGTTCCCCGGCCGTCATCTCGTTGCCGATGGCGACCACCTTGGTCAGCGCCACGTCGCCTGTGTCGAGACCCTTGTCCATCTTCATCACCATCATGCCGGTCTCATGGTCGCCGGCCATGATCGCCCGCTGGATCGGTGCCGCGCCCCGCCAGCGCGGCAGAAGTGATGCGTGGCCATTGTAGCAGCCAAGCCTTGTGCCGCTCAGAATCTCTTCCGGCAAGAGCAGGCCATACGCTACGACAACGGCAACATCGGCGTCGAGCTCGCGATACGTCTGTCGGTCTGCCGCATCCTTGAAATTGACCGGCGTCAACACCTCGATGCCGAGCAATCCGGCCGCCTGATGCACCGGCGATTTCTGCAGGTCGAGGCCACGGCGTCCGCCCGGACGCGGCGGCTGGGTGTAGACGGCAACGATCTTGTGACCAGCCTGCGCCAACACTGCCAATGTCGGAACTGAAAATTCCGGCGTTCCCATGAAGATGATGCGAAGCGGCATGGTGCGCGGTTCCCCGTTCTGATCAGGCCCCTTCAAACGGGTTTACGAGCTTCAAATCAAGCCCCTCGAAATCTTTTGTATTGCGCGTCGCCAGCGTGGCATCATGCGACAGGCAGATTGCGGCAATCATGGCGTCCTTGGTTTCCATCGCTCTTCCCGCCCTCTGACGTTGATCGGCAATGGCCCCGTACAACCCTGCTGCGGTTTGCGAACAGCTCAGGATTCGTCCGGAGAACTCATTTTCAATGCGTAAAAACGTCTGGCGCAGGCTCTCTTGCCGGGCGCTCGGATCCAGTAGGGCGATACCAAAGTGAATTTCCCCCAGCGCGAGTGCCGTCAGAAAGATCACCTCGCTATCATAGCCGTCCAACCATCGCAGAATGCGTTCGCTGTGGTGCCGTCCCCGAAGCTCCGAAATGACGTTGGTATCGAGAACGATCATGTGAAGTCCGGCGGAAGGCGGTCGGACTGCCTGCGAAATGCATCGATGGCGCGCAACTCCCCATCCGCAAATTCAGCCTCACCCAAAACGGCGCGAAGCCGTTGCCCGGCTGTCTGTGCACCGCGCTGCTCTCTCTCCAAGGCAGCACGAATCTGCACGATGGCCTCGTCAGAAAGACTGCGGCCGTTGCGGCGCGCACTTTCCTGCAGCTCGACCTTCAATGCATCGTCAATTCCACGAAGAAGCAGATCGCCCATGCGCAACCTCCACTATGATATCACTGATATCATCGTCTCGCAGGTCACGATTTTCAATGGAAGCGTCAGATCGCCTTGGCGCCGCGGGTCTTGGCGGCCTTGGTGAACTTGCGGATCACCATTTCGCGCTTCAGCTTGGAAATGTGGTCGATGAAGAGAACACCGTTCAGATGATCGATCTCGTGCTGCAGGCAGGTCGCCAGAAGGCCATCGGCCTTGGCCGTCAGTTTCTTTCCTTCGAGATCGATATATTCGATCGTGATGGCCGCTGGCCGTTCGACTTCGGCATAATAGTCCGGAATCGACAGGCAGCCTTCTTCGTAGACGGACGGCTCGTCGGATGTGGTCAGGATCTTCGGATTGATAAAGACCAAAGGTTGCTTTTCGTCGCCGTCCTTCGACACGTCGATCACCAGCATCTGGCGTGGGATACCGATCTGGATCGCCGCAAGGCCGATGCCTGGCGCATCATACATCGTGTCCAGCATGTCGTCGGCCAGACGGCGGACATCGGCATCGACCGTTTCCACCGGCTTGGACAGCTGGCGCAGCACGGGATCGGGAAGAATGATGAGCGGCTTGATGGTCATCTGGCTCCCATAACCGATCTTTCGCGCCGATGGAATTCTCGTTTTCAAGATTTTTGCAGCAAATGCAGCAGTTTGTATCGATCGATTCACCAATGTTCTTGTTTTGATCTAGTCAGCAAACTCGAATCCCCCTACGCTATGCCGATGGAACCAACAATTCTCACGCTCGATCAGCCACTTTTCATTCTTGGCTCCTATACGGTCACGCTCGGCATGTGCCTGTTCGGCGCCGTCGTCATCCTGCTTTTTGCGGGTATCCCGGCGGTTCTTGGCAGGCGGAGGGACCGGCAGTCGGCACTCGATGCCGAGCAGCGCATGACGGCGCTTCTCACTGCCCAGACCGAGATGCAGGGCCGTATCGCAGCCATGGCCGATGTGTTTGGTGCCCGCCAATCCGAACTCAACCAATCGATCAGCCAGCGGATCGACGGCATGACGCACCGGCTCGGCACCTCGATCACCGAGCAGACGAAGGCGACGCATGAAAACCTGCGGCGGCTGCAGGAGCGGCTGGCGGTCATCGACACGGCACAGACCAATATCCAGTCGCTGGCCAAGGACATGGCCGGGCTGCAGAGCATCCTGTCCAACAAGCAGACGCGCGGTGCTTTTGGCCAGTCGCGCATGGAAACCATCATCGCCGACGGCCTGCCGATGGGGGCCTATGCCTTCCAGACGACGCTGTCCAACGGCTCGCGCCCGGACTGCACGATCCGCATGCCGAACGGCCAGCCCGTTCTGGTGATCGATGCGAAATTTCCACTCGAGGGCTGGAACGCCATCCGCAGCGCCGAAACCCCGGAGATGGTCCGCCAGGCGCAACAGCAGTTCCGCCGCGACATGGAGGTGCATATCCGGGATATTTCCGGGAAATACCTGATCCCCGGGGAAACCCAGGACACCGCCTTCCTCTTCGTACCCTCCGAATCGATCTTTGCCGAGATCCACGAGCATTTCGAAGGGATCGTGCAGAGGGCGCACCGGTCACGCATCGTCATCGTCTCGCCGTCGCTTTTGATGCTGTCGATCCAGGTTATCCAGTCGATCCTGCGCGATGCCCGGATGCGCGAGCAGGCGCATCTGATCCAGGGCGAGGTGATCCGGCTGATGGAGGACCTGACCCGGCTCGACGACCGGGTGCGCAAGCTGCACGGCCATTTCCTCACCACACAGAAGGATGTCGATGATATTCTGGTGTCATCGGACAAGCTCAAGCGGCGCGGCACGCGCATCGAGGCCCTGGACCTCGAAACGGCCAGTGCGGCGGCAGACGGCAAGCCGGATCAAAAATCCTTCGACACGCGGATCGGGCAATTGAAGCTGCGGGTGGTTGACGAGGACTAACCCGGTCGGGCACTGTCCCGCAAAATCGCATGCCCCGGGAGACACTTCAGATGATTACAGTGTTCGGCTCCATCAACATGGACTTGATCGCCACCACCGCACGCCTGCCCAAGCCCGGCGAGACCGTGACCGGCACGAGCTTTTCGACCGCAGCCGGCGGCAAGGGCGCCAATCAGGCGCTGGCAGCGCGGCGGGCCGGAGCCAGCGTCCGCATGGCGGGTGCTGTCGGATCCGACAGTTTTGCCGATGGCGCGCTGGCCCTCCTGAAACAGGCGGGCACCGATCTGTCGTTGACGAAGACCGTCAGCGAACCGACCGGCACAGCGCATATTCTGGTCGGTGGCGACGGCGAAAACGTCATCGTCGTGGTGGCAAGCGCCAATGGCACGGTCAGCGCTGACAATGCGCAGACCGCCGTCGAGACGATGAGCGTCGGCGATACGCTAATGCTGCAGCTCGAAATCCCGCCGGCATCGGTCGAAAAGGCGCTCGTTGCTGCAAAGAGCAAGGGCATCACCTCGATCATCAACATTGCGCCTCTGACGGCAGATGCCGCACGGCTTGGCCGGATGGCGGATATCGTCGTGGCCAACGAGACGGAATTCGAGCTGCTTGCCGGGCGCGAGGGGCTTTCGGCGACCGAGCGCGAAGACGCCATGCAAGCTCTGTCGCGGGAAACAGGCCAGACCGTCATCGTCACGCTGGGCGCCGAGGGCGTCGTGGCCGTGCGCAGCGGCAATATCCATCGCGCCAAGGGCCTGAAGATCGAACCGGTCGATACCGTCGGCGCCGGCGATACCTTCTGCGGTTATCTCGCCGCCAGCCTCGATGCCGGGATCGATTTCGATGCGGCGCTGCGCCGTGCCGCCGTTGCCGGTTCGCTGGCCTGCCTCAACCCGGGCGCCCAGCCGGCTATCCCACTGGCCGCCGAGGTCGACGCTAAAATCTGAACGGTTACGACCGCCGGGGCGCTGCTGCGCAATCAGAACAGGGAACGTCGCCGACGCGGCACTGAGGAGGAAATCCCGTAGAAACTGCGGGATTTCAGTCTCCAATGTTGTTCTAATTTTAATAAATATCGCGCTATCAAAAACCTGCAAAGGCTGCCTTCCCAGGATCAAAGGCGGCCTCACGATGTCGGTCGGCATCTGGCGCTCCATGAGGGGGCATCTCCCATCCAAAGATCGCGTCATTCCGCGGCTTGAAACCCGCGGACCTCTCACAATGCGGGGACACCCATGTTAAAGTTCCAGGCCAAATCGCTGGCGACAAAACTTATAGCGGTTACGGGCGGCACCATTGCGCTCGTACTTCTTGCTTCCAACTATGTGCTGATCTCCCAGACGCAGGACCGCGTCGAGACACTGGTTCTCGACCAGGCGCGCACGGAAGCGAAATCCATTGCGTCCGACATTGCCAGCAACATCGCCGAACTGGCAGGTGCTGCCCGCTCGACCGCCGGTATCATCGGACGCGGCCAGGAAGGCGGCTATCTCGACCGCAAGGCCGTGGTCGATTTGCTGAAGGCCAATGTCGAGAAGAACACATTCGCGTTTGGCAGCTGGTTTGCCGAAGAACCGAATGCCTTCGACGGCAAATCCAAGGACTATGCGGGCCAGAAGGATTTCGGCGCCAGCAAGGATGGAACGCTGAACCCATACTGGACGAAGAGCAAGACCGGTATCGCCTTCTCGACATTCGATTCCGACTATCCGGCTGATTGGTATGGACTGGCGGCCAAGAGCCTCAAGGGCGCGATGTCGCCTCCTTACACCGAGACGACGACCGGCGACAGCAACTCTATGTCCTCGATCGCCTATCCGGTCCTCTCCAACGGCAAGCTGATCGGCGTCAGCGGCGTCGATGTTTCGCTGTCCTCGCTTGCCAACAAGGTCAAGGATATCCGCCCCTTCGGCACCGGCCGCGTGACGCTGCTCTCGCAGACCGGCAAATGGCTGGTCGCACCGATCCCGGATCTGCTGATGAAGGAATATGACGGCATCGGCGCCGATGTCGTCAAGAACGCGCTGTCCACCGCAAAGCCGGGCATGATCCATGACCTGACCTATGACGGCAACGAGACCTTCGAACGGGTGGTCTATCCGTTCAGCCTACCCGACGTGAACACCACCTGGATCGTGCTCGTCGATGTCCCGCAGAGTGCCATCAATGCACCGGTCGTCGATCAGACCTACATGATGATCATCGGCGGCCTGATCGTGCTCGGCGCCGTTCTTCTCGGGCTCTACATCTCCGTCCGCAGCTTCGTTCAGAAGCCGCTTGCGGGCCTCGTCAGCGACGTTGCGAAGCTCAGCAGCGGCATCTATACCGCGCCGATCTCCGGCCAGGAGCGCACGGACGAAACTGGATCCGTGGCGAAGGCTCTCGAAGGCTTCCGCCATCGGCTGGCCGATACCAAGCGGCTGGAAGCGGAGGCGCTGCAGGAGCGCCAGTCTTCCGAACATCAACGCAATCAGTCCGAAGCCGAACGCGCGCAGTCGAACGCCACGCAGCGCGAGATTGTTGCCAAGCTCGCCAAGGGTCTGTCGCAGCTTTCCTCTGGTGACCTTGCCTATCGCATTACCGACGATTTCCCCGGCGAATATGCCCAGCTGAAGACCGACTTCAACTCCGCCATGGACAGCCTCGAAGAGACGATCCAGACGGTGAATAGCTCGGTCGTCAACATCGGCACCGGCACCAGCGAAATCAGCAATGCCGCCAACGATCTGTCGCACCGCACCGAACAGCAGGCCGCAAGCCTGGAAGAAACAGCGGCCGCGCTCGATCAGCTGACCTCGCAGGTCAATGCCAGCGCCGACAATGCCAAGGTTGCGGCGAAATCCGTCGAGACCGCCAGCAGCGATGCCGAACAGTCCGGCGAAGTGGTACAGAAGGCGATTGCCGCGATGAAGGGCATCGAGCAGTCTTCGGGCGAAGTCAGCCGCATCATCGGCGTCATCGACGAAATCGCTTTCCAGACCAACCTGCTTGCGCTGAACGCTGGTGTCGAAGCCGCCCGCGCCGGCGATGCCGGTAAGGGATTTGCCGTTGTTGCCCAGGAAGTGCGCGAACTGGCCCAGCGTTCGGCCAATGCCGCCAAGGAGATTAAGCAGTTGATCAACACCTCGGCCGGCCAGGTTCGCGATGGTGTGGATCTCGTCGGCCGTGCCGGTGGCGCTCTGCAGAAGATCGCCGACCAAGTGGTCCAGATCAACGGCCTGATCCGCCAGATTTCCGGCTCGGCCTCCGAACAGGCTGTCGGCCTGAAGGAGATCAACACGGCGGTCAACCAGATGGACCAGGTGACCCAGCAGAATGCTGCGATGGTGGAAGAAACAACCGCCGCCAGCATGGCGCTGAACGAGGAAGCGCGCGCATTGAGCACGCTCGTCTCCCGGTTCCATGTCGCGCGTCAGGGCCAATCTTCGGCTGACATGCTGCGCAACACCGCCGACCGGATGCGCACGCCCGCCAGAGCATCTACGCCCAGCTACAGCGCCCCTGCGAAGGCGGCTCCGGCCCGCTACAGCGCTCCGTCGCCAAGGGCAGTGCCGCAGGTTTCAGGCAACACGGCTCTCGCCCAAGACAACTGGGAAGAGTTCTGAGTCCTGGGCGTTCGACCCTTCAAGACGAGATGCAAACGGCGCCCCGGTGGCGCCGTTTGGTTTGGCGCGCAGGGGGGCAATGACGGCCAGCCGCCGCCTTAGTTCGTTTGCCAACCTCAAGTGGAACTTCTAGCGACCTTCAGCGTTAAGGGTGCATTATCAACGCGGAGGAATTCGAGATGACTGATCGTGGACCCACAGTTATCAATACTGGCCGCAGCAACACCGGTTGGATTGTTGCTGTCATACTGGCGCTTGTCGTCATCGGCGGCATACTGATGTATACCGGCGTTATCAACCTCAATGGCGGTGGCAGTACAGAGGTGAACGTCAACGTTCCGGCAGTGGAAACCCCATCGACCGACAAGCCAGCAACGGACACCCCGGCAACGGGTACGCCTGCGACCGGCACCACAACGCCCACGACCACGCCCACAACAACAACCACACCTTAGATGTGACGCTCGATTGGGAGTTATGCTCTCAAAACTCGAAAAACGGCGCCCTTGCGGCGCCGTTTTTTTATTGGCCGTTTTACCAGCTCCTAGAGACGCGCCAGCCGCTCCGTCAGGAGATCGAAAAACCCCTGATCATCAACTTCGCGCATCACCTTGGCATTGTGTTTGCGGCCGGTGACCTGCCACCAGTCGACCACGGTCATCCCGACGGTCAGCTCCGACTTTGTCTCGATCTCGACATTGCAATCGCGGCCCTTGAACAACTCGGGACGCAGCAGATAGGCAATGACGGTCGGATCATGCAGCGGGCCGCCATCGGAGCCGTATTTCTCGATATCGAAGCGCTCGAAGAATTCCAGCATTTCGGCCATGGCAACGGCGGCGGGCGAGCCGATCGCCTTGATCTTTTCGACGCGGGTCTTGTAGGTCAGCACCCGGTGGGTGACATCAAGCGGCATCATGACGATCGGGATGCCGGACTTGAAGACGATATCGGCGGCATCCGGATCGACATAGATATTGAATTCAGCGGCCGGCGTGATGTTGCCGCCCTCAAAGAAGCCGCCGCCCATCATCACGATTTCACGGACACGCGGGGCGATTTGCGGCGCCTTGTTGAGCGCCAGCGCGATATTGGTGAGCGCACCCAGCGTGCAGAGCGTAACGGTGCCCGGCTCTTCGGTTAGCAGGGTCTCAATAATGAAATCGACGGCATGCTGCGTCTGCATCGGCATGGTGGGCTCTTCGACCACCGGGCCATCAAGACCGGTTTTGCCGTGCACATGTTCCGCCGTCACCAACTGGCGCACCAGCGGCCTGTCGGCGCCGGAATATACCTTCACATCGCGGCGATTGCACAGCTCGCAGATCACCCGAACGTTACGGGAGGTCAGCGCGACCGGAACGTTGCCGGCGACAGCGGTAATGCCCAGCACATCGAGTTCGCCAGGGCTGCCGAGCGCCAGCATGATCGCGGCGGCATCGTCCTGCCCCGGATCGGTATCGATGATAATCTTTCTACGCACGGCCATGCGGGTCTCCTCCAAATCAGCGAGCGGGACTATGATTTGCCTCTTGGTCGGGCGCAAGCGCCTTGCACTCGCTACGCACAGCTACCATATTGAAGCCTCGCGGATGCTGCCTCGCAGGTCCGTCAAAACAGTCGCTTGAGCTGCAAGGACTAGATATGACCCGGATCACGCCCTTTACGAGCCCACTTCTGCTCGGTTTTGACGCGATGGAAAAGACCCTTGAGCGCATCGCCAAGGGCAATGACGGCTACCCTCCCTACAATATTGAGCGTGTGCGCAGCGACGATTCGGCGGGCGAGCCCGACAGCCTGCGAATCACCTTGGCCGTCGCCGGTTTTTCGGAAGACGATCTCGACGTCACGACCGAGGAAAATCAGCTGATTATCCGCGGACGCCAGGCGGAGACGGGTGAACGTGACTATCTGCACCGTGGTATCGCCGCGCGTCAGTTTCAGCGGATGTTCGTGTTGGCCGAAGGAATGCAGGTTTCCAAGGCCGAGCTGAAGAACGGCTTGCTATCGGTCGACCTCATTCGTCCGGAACCTGTCCGTATGGTAAAGAAAATTAATATTTTGGTCCCAGAGTAGGATAACCGGCAGCTCATGCCGGCTGCACCGAGGACCTGGCCGCTCCCAATGGCCCCGAACTTCGTACAGGAAAATCAATGTGTTGCGGATTTCCATTGTCTCCCGGACGATGAAATCGGCAAAGCCACGGAGTACGACTCATGGGATTGAAACACGTCAGCTCACATCTGTCGAAAAACGACCTGGCGCATCTCGGCGCCGGTGAAGTTGGCTATATCCGCAAGATGCGCTCGGACGAAGTGTCCCGCGTCTTCCCGGAAGCCCCCAATATGGACCCTGATCTTGACCTGTGGGCCCTGTTCGGCGCCGACGGCACGCCGATCCTTCTCACCGACAACCGTTCCAGCACCTTCTTCAAGGCCGCGGAAGACGACCTGCGCACCGTTAGCCTGCATTAGGCGACGGCTGACGTGACATTCCGGCTTAGACGCGCCGGAATGTCAGATAGGCGGATTTGCGGCCTTCCCGGCGCGCCTTGGCCTCGTAGCGCGTGCTCGGCCAGCCCGCATAGGGCGTCAGCCAATCGCTGGCATTCTCCGCCGTCCATTCGAATGCCGCGTGATCGTGGCAGTGCGACAGCGTCCAATTGACATAGGTATCGATATCCGAGGCGAAGCAGAAGATGCCGCCGGGCTTCAGCACGCGCGCAAACCGGTCAAGATTGACCGGAGACACGAAGCGGCGCTTCCAGTGCTTCCGCTTCGGCCACGGATCCGGATAGAGAAGATCAATCTGGTCGATCGAATTTTCCGGCAACCAATCCAGCACTTGCGTGGCATCATCATCGTGCAGGCGGATGTTTTCAGCGCCGCGCTCTTCAATATAGCCCACCAGCTTTGCCATGGAATTGACGAAGGGCTCGACGCCGATAAAGCCTGTCGACGAGTCTTCGACCGCGCGGTGAATCAAGTGCTCCCCACCACCAAAGCCGATCTCCAGCCGCACACGACCGACAGGATGCTTGAACAGGGTCTTTACATCAGCCGGTGCTGACGATGTCAGATCAAGCCGCAACAACGGCAGGACCGTATCAAGATGCGTTGCCTGCAGCGCGCGCAGGGGCTTGCCCTTGCGGCGTCCGAAGAAAGCTTCGGTCGAGCGGCTGCGATGCTGGTCAGTCATGGCAATGGTCTTTCACGATAAAAGCGGACGTCTCCGTCAGGAGACATCCGCTTTACAGTTTTATCGGCAGGTCCGTAAAGAGCCGGATCAGGCGGCCTTCAGCGCTTCTTCCTTCAAAGCGTCCTTGAGCGGCTTGACCAGATCAAGCTTCTCCCAGGAGAAGGAGCCGTCGCGGCCAGCCTTGCGGCCGAAATGGCCATAGGCCGAAGTCTTGGCATAGATCGGCTTGTTGAGGTCCAGGTGGCGGCGGATGCCCGACGGGGACAGGTCCATCGTCTTGCGGATCGCGCCTTCGACCTGGTCTTCGGTCACCTTGCCGGTGCCATGCAGATCGACATAGATCGACAGCGGCTGCGCGACGCCGATCGCATAGGCGATCTGGATCGTGCAACGGTCTGCAAGGCCAGCGGCCACGACGTTCTTGGCGAGGTAGCGTGCCGCGTAGGCAGCCGAACGGTCGACCTTGGTCGTGTCCTTGCCGGAGAACGCGCCGCCGCCATGCGGGGCTGCGCCACCATAGGTATCGACGATGATCTTGCGGCCGGTCAGGCCAGCATCACCATCCGGGCCGCCGATGACGAACTTGCCGGTCGGGTTGATGTACCAGTTGCAGTCATCGGCAATGTCGATGTCATGCAGCGCTTCGCGGATATAGGGCTCGACAACGCTGCGAACCTTGGCCGAATCCCAGCTTTCGTCGAGATGCTGGGTCGACAGGACGATCGAGGTCACTTCCGACGGCTTGCCGTCGACATAACGTACGGTAACCTGGCTCTTGGCGTCAGGACCAAGACGGCCAGCTTCGCCGACGCCCTTCTTGCGAGCCGTGGCCAGAAGATCAAGGATGCGGTGCGAATAGTAGATCGGCGCCGGCATCAGTTCCGCGGTTTCCTTGCAGGCGTAACCGAACATGATGCCCTGGTCGCCGGCACCTTCGTCGCCCTGCTTGTCTGAAGCATTGTCAACGCCCTGGGCGATATCGGCCGACTGGGGATGCAAGAGCACATCGATCTTGGCGGTCTTCCAGTGGAAGCCGGCCTGCTCGTAACCGATTTCACGGATCGCCTTGCGGGCGGCGGCCTTGAACTTCGCAGGATTGATAACCGGATGACCGGCGGCGTCTTTCAGGACGTTGCCGTCCTTGTCCTTCTTCAGAAGGGTGTCCGGCACCCGGACTTCACCGGCGATGATAACGCGGTTGGTGGTTGCCAGCGTTTCGCAGGCGATGCGAACCCCCCAGGGGTCAATGCCTGTTTTGGCAGCTTCGCGATACACAAGATCGACAATTTCATCGGAAATCCGGTCACAAACCTTGTCCGGATGACCTTCTGCCACGGATTCACTCGTAAACAGGTAGTTAGCGCGCATGCGGGAAGTCCCCTCAAAGAAAAAACTGCTTCAAACGTGTTAGTGATTTTGCCACGAATTGACAAGCACACAAGGACATAAATATATCTTTATATGAGCAATGCAGTGATGATTTCTCGTGTTTTGGTGCTTTAAAGCCGCATTCCGCGTGGGATACTCTCCCGCTTCCCGGCCGCAGCGAACGTGTGATGGCATAAAAAAAGCGGCCTATCCGGCCGCTTTTTTTGTTTCCGCCCGCGGCTGCCTTATTCGGCCTCTGCCTCGGCTGCCAAAGCCTTCACCAGGTCTACAAGCTTGCGGCGCACCTTAGGATCACTGATCTTGACGAATGCGCGGTTGAGCTGAAGGCCTTCCGAGGACGACAGGAAGTCGACCACGTAATTTGAGCTTGACGCTTCTGCCATGCCAGACGGACCGGTTGTCGAGTCGCCCGGTGCATCTTCGAAAAAGAAGGAGACCGGAACATTCAAGATGCTTGAAATGTTCTGAAGGCGGCTGGCGCCGACACGGTTCGTGCCTTTTTCGTATTTCTGGATCTGCTGGAAGGTGATGCCGAGGCTCTCTCCGAGCTTTTCCTGGCTCATGCCCAGCATGGTGCGACGAAGGCGAATCCGGCTGCCGACATGAATGTCGATCGGGTTCGGCTTCTTTTTGTTCTCTATCATAACGGTTTCCTAATAAGCGAAGTTTCAGTTGCTCCATAACCTGGACACTTGCCGAGAGCAGACTACACGTTACGTTGTGCAGCCGGGCGGAAACCCTCTGAACATAGGTGAAGATCGATGGTGAGAACCACTATGCAATTTTAGGGGTTTTTGGTCAATTCTCTCGCAGAATAAAACTTGCACGGGAAATAACGGCAAATCCGAGAAAAAGACACGCGAGTAGCATCCCATTCCGCTGTTGCTCACGTGGGTCCATTAGCAAAGCAAGCTTTCCCGGCAAAAGTGTGTCTACAAAGCCCTGTGTGCCGAACGGAAATCCAGTCACAACTTCACCGCGCGCGTTGACGACAGCAGAAACACCGGTGTTGGCATCCCGGATCAACGGCAAGCCCATTTCCACGGACCGAAGCTGGGCCTGCTGGAAATGCTGGTAGGGTCCGGGCGTATTGCCGAACCATGCGTCATTGGTCAGATTGAGCAGCGCATTGGTTTGAAGCGCATCATTGCCAATTTCGGCCGGAAAGATCGCCTCGTAGCAAATCAGCGGGTAAAGTGTCTTTCCGCCCGGCAATGTCAGCAGCGAACGCGTCGCTGCGGCCGAGAAGCCGCCGGGCATGGCGACCGTATCCAGGCCCGCTGCCGACAGCAGGCTCTCCAACGGCAGATACTCTCCGAAAGGAACAAGATGCACCTTGTCGGACGCGCCAACGATCTGGCCGCGATCGTCAATGACATAAATCGAATTGTAGTAGCGCGGCGGCTGGCCAGCACCAGCATCCTCGGCCCGGACAGCACCGGCGATCAGGATCTGGCCGTCCTGGAGCACGTCCGAAATCCGTAGCAACGCATCCGGATTTTCCGTCAAAATGAACGGTACAGCGGTTTCCGGCCAGACGATGACATCGGGCCGCTTGCCACCATTTTCAGCTGGCGCCTGCGTCAGCTTGAGATGTTCTTCAAAAATCGCCATCCGCTCATTGTCATCGAGTTTCTTCGATTGATCGATCAGCGGCTGGACAAGGCGAAATGTAACCGCTGGATCGGCCGGCGGCGGCAAAGGCTCACCAAGGCGATAATATCCATATCCGAAATGGGTGGCGACCAGCAGCACAGCGACGCTGAGCCCGAACCGCATGCCCTTGCGCGTGCCGATCAACGCCGGGGCCGCGAAGACGAAAACGGCCAGCAGCGTTACGCCGCCAAGGCCGATGAGCGAAGCCGACTGCATCATCAGCGGAACCGGCATGGCCGCATAGCCGATCGCGTTCCACGGAAAGCCGGTCAGAACGAAGCTGCGAAGCCATTCAAACAGAGCGAAAGCAAAGGCAAGCGCTGCAATCCGGCCCAAGCCGTCGGACCAGATGATGCGGGCGATTGCCGTTGCGAACGCATAGAAGAACGCGAGGAATGCCGGGACGCCGATCACTGCCAGCGGCACGGCCCAGGCAAAATCATCGGCCTCGACAAGGAGCGCGTTGCCCAGCCACCACAGGCCGCCAAGGAAATAGCCGAAGCCAAAACACCAGCCGATCCAGAACGCCGGAAAGCTACGCCTGAGCACGCCATGGTCGGGGTTGCCCGATGCGCCATCGATCAGCCAGACGAGAACGGGAAAAGAGAGGAAGGGTGCCGCGAAAATGCCGAAGGGCGGCAAAGCGAAAACGGCGATCAAACCGGCGACGAAGGCGGCAAGAGCACGGCGGGCTCCCGACAACAGCATGATCCTGCCCGCAAGCCACTCCATTCATTTCCCCCAATCGGCACAAGCCGCCACCCGGTCATTCGCGCGGCAAATAAAAACGCGCAAAAACCGTCAATCCGAATCAACGTGGCGGCAGTGTTCCAAAAAAGCAGCTGCTTGTCGTGCCCGGAAACGGCGTTTTAGCCCCGGAGCGTGGGACTTAGCCGGTTTCGCGCAGTGATTTTTCCGGCTCGACGGTTGGTGTTGCCTCGAAAGGCACATCCTCTTCGCCCTTTGCCGGACGGCGGCGAGCCGGTGGACGCTTTCGAACGATCCGCACGCGCTTCACACGGCGCGGATCAGCATCCAGAACCTGGAACTCGAAACCGGGGATCGCCTGGACCACTTCGCCACGGGCGGGAATGCGGCCGAGTGCTGCAAAGACCAGACCACCCAACGTATCGACATCCTCCAGCTGCTCGCGCACATCGAAATCCGGCCCGATGGCTGCGGCGATCTCTTCCAGTTCGACGCGGGCATCAGCCACGAACACATCGTCGGACGTCTTGGCGAACATGACTTCTTCATCATCATGCTCGTCTTCGATATCGCCGACGACCATTTCGACGATATCCTCAAGCGAGGCGAGACCATCGGTGCCGCCATATTCATCGATCACCAGTGCCATCTGAATACGGGCGGCCTGCATGCGCTGCATCAGGTCCGAGGCATGCATGGACGGCGGCACGAACAGGACCTGGCGGATGATGCCGGCCTCTTCGACGGTCTTCGACAGATCGATACGGCCGAGATCGAAACTCGGCTTGGGTTGGCGAACCGGCTTCTCGGGCTTTTCAGCCGTACTGGCCGTTGCGCTCGCGGTTGAACGGCTGCCGTTGCGCCGCTTGTTGCGGGCCTGTTTGGTGACATAGGAGAGCAGGTCGCGGATATGGACCATGCCGCGCGGATCATCGAGGCTTTCACTGTAGACCGGCATGCGCGAGCGGCCGGATTCCTCGAAGATCACCATCAATTCAGCGATGGTTATGCTGAGATCCACGGCCTCTATATCCGCGCGCGGAACCATGACATCCTCGACGCGGACCTCGCGGAAACGCAGGATATTGTTGAGCATGGCGCGTTCGGCCGGCGTAAAGGCCGTATCGCCATCGGCGCCACCCGTCAGCAACGCATCGGTGAGATCTTCACGAAGGCTGGAGGCATTGCCCGCACGCCAGATCCGGGCTGCACGGCTCCAGAAGGAGGAGCCCGACTTGCCGTTCTCAGGTTTCGGGGCGGTACTACTACTGCCCGCTTCGTCCTGACTGGAGGCTTCCGCCTCGTCTCTAGCAACCGGTGCCGGCTGCGCTCTAAAATCGCTCATTGTTCCAAACTATCAAACGGGATCACTGTCCCCATAGGGATCAGATAAACCAAGACCGGCCAAAATGCGAGTCTCCAGGCTCTCCATTCTTTCGGCATCACTCTCCTGGATGTGATCATAGCCGAAAAGATGCAGAAATCCATGCACCAAGAGGTGGGTCAGGTGTTCGTCAAAAGGCTTGCCGAGATCGTCGGCCTCGCGCACTAGCGTCTCATGGGCAAGGATGATATCGCCGAGCATCGGCCCCGGCATCTTGCCCGGGATGACGGGAAAGGCTGGAAAAGACAGCACGTTGGTCGGCTTGTCCTGGCTGCGCCATTCCGCGTTGATTTCTCGAATGGAGGCGTCGTCGGTAAAGACCAGCGACACTTCCGGCGGCATTTTTGGAAATGGCTGTTTTTCTTCCCGCTTCAGGAAATCGGCGCTCGCGCCAAGGACGCGCTCGCTGAGCGATAAAAGTTCCACCTCGGAAGGCCATGGGCCTTCCTCGACGCTGATCTGGATATCTAGGCTCGTCATGATTGGCTTGCTTCCGCCTTAGCGGTCGCCCTGCTCGCTTTCGTCATGCACGGCCGTCGTTGCCTCATAGGCACGAACGATGCGGGCAACCATCGGATGGCGGACAACGTCGACATCCTTGAAGCGGACGACCGATACACCTTCGACCCCTTTGAGGATCTGCAGGGCCTCGACAAGACCCGACTTGACGCCGCGCGGCAGGTCGACCTGGCTTGGGTCACCCGTCACGATCATCCGGCCGTTCTCGCCGAGACGCGTCAGAAACATCTTCATCTGCATCGTTGTGGTGTTCTGTGCCTCATCGAGGATGACGGCGGCATTGGCGAGCGTGCGTCCGCGCATGAAGGCAAGAGGAGCGATTTCAATGACACCGGCGGTAATCGCCCGCTCGACCTTGTCGCCGGGCATCATGTCGTAGAGCGCGTCATAGAGCGGCCGCAGATACGGATCGACCTTGTCCTTCATGTCGCCCGGCAGGAAGCCGAGGCGTTCACCGGCCTCAACGGCGGGGCGAGACAGCACGATGCGATCGACGGCGCCACGTTCGAGAAGCTGAGCCGCATGGGCAACCGCCAGATAGGTCTTGCCGGTACCGGCAGGACCGACGCCGAACACCAGCTCGGACCGCTCCAACGCACGCATATAGGCGTCCTGCGTTGGCGTGCGGGCCGCGACGGTCTTCTTGCGCGTGGAAATCTGCGCGAGGTTCAGCTTGGCTTTCTTTTCCATGGTCGGCAACTGTAGCTGGTCGTCGGCGGCGACGGCCATGCGGATGGCGCCTTCGACATCGGAGGGTTCGACGGTGCTGCCGTTCTGCAGGCGCCCGTAGAGATAATCGAGCGCCCGGCGGGCCTGATTGGTGGCGACCACTTCGCCGGAGATCGAGACGGAATTACCGCGCGGCCGTGCATCGATATGCAGGCGCTGTTCGATCAATTTGAGATTCTGGTCGAACTGGCCAAACAGCTCGCTGGCGAACCTGTTGTTCTCAAATGTGAGCACGAAGTGATTGACGTCTGTCGCGGATGTTTTCGACTGGCGCGGCGAGGATGAAACCAATTCGTGTCCGTTCAAGCGGTCAGGCTCCTTGAGTTAGCGGTCCCTCAGCTTACCACCTCGGCAAACAGACTGTTAGGGCCCGCACCAGTGATTCGTACAGAAACAATGTCACCGATTTGCGATGCGTTTGCATCAACATTCACCGACTGCAGCCAGGGCGAACGGCCGATCAACTGTCCCGGCATGCGGCCGGGCTTCTCCAAAAGCAGGTCGATGGTCTTGCCGATACACGCTTGAGCAAACTCGTTTTGCTGTTTTAGCAACAAAGCCTGCAATCTTTCCAATCGCTTGGCTTTGACGTCTTCCGGCACCTGATCGCCGAGGTCGGCGCCGGGCGTTCCCGGGCGGGTCGAATATTTGAACGAAAATGCCTGTGCATAACCGACCGTCTCGACAAGCCGCAACGTATCCTCAAAGTCCTCATCGGTCTCGCCGGGAAAACCGACGATGAAATCGCCAGACAATGCGAGATCAGGGCGGGCTGCCTTGATGCGGGCGATCAGCGCGATGTACTCGGCCGTGGTGTGCCGCCGGTTCATCGCTTTCAGAATGCGGTTCGAGCCGGACTGGATCGGCAGATGCAGATAGGGCATCAGCTGCTTAAGGTCGCGATGGGCCTCGATCAGGCTGTCTTCCATGTCGCGCGGATGGCTGGTGGTGTAGCGCAGTCGGGCTAGGCCCTCGATCTGCGTCAAGCGATGCAAAAGCTGGCCGAGCCCCCATTTTTCGCCGTCGGCGCCAAGGCCGTGCCAGGCGTTGACGTTCTGGCCAAGCAGGGTGATTTCGCGCACGCCGGCATCGACCAGCTTCTGGGCTTCGGCAACGATCTGGGCGACCGGCCGGGAGACTTCGGAGCCACGCGTATAGGGAACGACGCAGAAGGTGCAGAACTTGTCGCAACCTTCCTGCACGGTGAGGAAGGCTGTGACGCCCCTCGCCTTGGTCTTGGCCTTGTCGGGCGCTGGCAGGTGCTCGAACTTGTCCTCGATGGCATAATCGGTTTCCAGCACCCGCTCGCCGCGCTGGACGCGTTTCAAGGCTTCCGGAAGACGGTGATAGGTCTGCGGGCCGATGACGAGATCGACGGCGGGCGCCCGGCGCAGGATTTCGTCGCCTTCGGCCTGCGCCACGCAACCGGCAACGCCGATCATCATCTCGCGGCCCTCGCCTGCCTTTTTCTTCTTCAGGTCACGCAGCCGCCCAAGCGCCGAGTAGACCTTCTCGGCCGCTTTCTCGCGGATATGACAGGTATTCAACAGGACGAGATCGGCGTCTTCCATGACGTCGGTCGAGACATAACCGTCCTTGGCCAGCGCGTCGGTCATCCGGTCGGAATCGTAGACGTTCATCTGACAGCCGTAGGTCTTCACAAAGACCTTGCGGACCGGCGGGCTTTCAAGAGCCATGTCAGGCTTTGCGGATAAAACGGCGATTTCCTGTGTCATGCCCGGTTCCATAGAGCATCGAGGCCCAAAATTGAAGCCCCTTCCCTTGCCCCAACAGCCTCAACGGCCACGCAGCTTGAGGGCCAGCATCTCGCGGATGCTCTTTTCCACCTGACGGCTGACGACCTTGCGATTGCTCTCCGACGTGTAGGTGATCTGCTCGCCGTAGATGACATCGACATCAACGGCGCCCTCATAGAGGATGCCGAGCAGATGCGGCGCCAGCGCGATGTCGCCCGGCCAGGCGGCAACCGGCCGGTGATAGCGGCCCATCGGCATGCCGTGAATGCCGGTATAGGCGATGGCGACCGGCTGGACATGGACTGCACCGGTTGGCGACATTGGCACGGCGGCGGCGGCCGCGCCGAACAGCGAGGTCTTGATCTCCAGCAGCCGGTTGCCATCCGATGTCGTGCCTTCGGGAAACAGAACGACGATCTCGCCATCGGCCAGCCGCTTGCCGATCTCGTTGACCTGATTGCCGGTGGTGCGCTTCTGATCGCGATCGATGAAGATCGTTGCCTGCAAGCGTGCCAGAAGGCCAAAGACCGGCCAGGCCTTGACGTCGGACTTGGCGACGAACACCACGTCAGCGATCGAACCGAGAACAAGGATATCCTTCCAGCTGGCGTGGTTCGACACCAGCAGCAACGGGCGCTGCCGGTCCGGCGTACCATGGACGCGAACCCGGATACCAACGAGGCGGCACGCCATCCGGTGCCAGAGGCGGGGCAGCGTACGGCGCTGCGGCCTGTCCAGCCAGAGGAGGAGGATCTGCACCGGCGCCATGACAAGCGTGGCCACAATCAGAACCGTCATGCAGAGCGCAACACGCAGCCAATTGATCACGGACGGCTTCCCAGTCCGGCGTACGGCATCATCGTCCGCAGCGAGGCGCCGCGTCTATCGTGATCTCTGCATGGTCGGTCGGGATTGCAGCGCAAGCGCGTCTCTCTTCCAGGTCCGCGTCAAATCAGTCGGGGTCAAGGCGGGTACGGCTAGCCAAGATCGAGGCGCATGACAAGGGCGCCGGTTTTGGCGCCGTTAATATCTTGATAATATGCACGTCTCTCGCCGACCTTGGCAAAGCCGAGTTTCCGGTAGAGAGCGATGGCGGCAATATTGGTCTCGTCAACTTCAAGGAAAACCGCTTCGGCAGCCTGGTCCCGTGCCTCGCGCAATGCCGCCCGCATCAACCGCCAGCCGAGGCCGAGCCGCGAAAACCGTGGATCGATACCGATCGTCAGGATTTCCGCTTCACCGGCCGCCACCCGCGACAGCACGAAGCCACCGACAAGCGGTTGCGTAATGAATGGTCGCGTATAGGCGTTGTTCTGACGGGCGATGAAGCCGAAAACGGTATCTTGGATCAGCAGCGAATGCAATTCCCCATCGCTCCAGGCATGGGTGAAGCGCGATTTGTGGATGGCGGCGGCGTGCGGCAGGTCAGCCGTTTCCAGGGCGAATATTTCGAATTCTGGCTTGCGGACGAAATAGTCGGACAGCGACATCTTATGCTCGCGCCACCGCAAAACCGGCCTGCGACTTGACGTCGGGACCCCGCAGATAGAGCGGGCTCGGCTTGCCGCGCGAAGGATCGGCTGCGGCACCGAGGCGTGCGACGAGACGGATATCCGTCAGGTCCGTTTGCGCGGTGCTTTCCGGTGGGTGGTCCCTCAGATGCCTGGTGGCGGTGCCGCAGATGAGGCCATCGAAACCGGAAAATCGTCTTTGCGCGTCCGGAATTTCCAGCATCAATGCTTCGCTGCGCGCAGCGCCGTCAGCTTCAAAACTCTGGCAATAAAGCTCGTCGCGCTTGGCATCGATCGTTGCCAATATGGCGCGTCCCGGATGCGTTTCGCGGGCAGCCTCGGCAATGGCGGCAAGTGTTGTCACGCCGACGGCGGGCACGCCAAGTGCCAGCGCAAAACCGCGGGCTGCGGCGACACCGACACGGATGCCGGTGAAGGAACCGGGGCCGACGGTGACAGCGATGCGGTCGATATCCGCAAGCACCATGCCACCAGCCGCCAGTGCCTCATCGATAAAGCCCATCAGCTGCTCGGCATGACCACGGCCGATATCGGCGCCGGCAGAAGCCAGAACCGTGTCGTTGCCGCTGTCATAGACCGCAGCAAAACAACCCGTCCCAGCCGTGTCGATGGCCAGGACGATCATGCTTTTTCAACCTTGATGGATAGTCGCGGCACGGATGGACGCTCGCTTAGACGGCTTCGACCGCCTGCACTTCGGGGATGAAATGATGCAAAAGGTTCTGCACGCCGTGCTTCAACGTTGCCGTCGAGGACGGGCAGCCGGCGCATGCGCCCTTCATGTTGAGGAAGACGGTACCGTCGCGGAAACCCTTGAAGGTGATATCGCCACCATCCTGGGCCACGGCCGGACGAACTCGGGTTTCCAGCA
Source organism: Pararhizobium sp. PWRC1-1 (assembly GCF_049897905.1). Taxonomy (NCBI): domain Bacteria; kingdom Pseudomonadati; phylum Pseudomonadota; class Alphaproteobacteria; order Hyphomicrobiales; family Rhizobiaceae; genus Pararhizobium; species Pararhizobium sp. PWRC1-1. Next base: position 23,799 of record NZ_JAFCXE010000005.1, read on the forward strand.
GTTCCTTGATGGTCGCGACAATGGTCTCGTCGCCCTCGTCGAAGAACTCGCCGTCCTGGTCGCTTTCTTCAGCGCGCGTCTGGACCGCCATGACCGGTTGGCCGGACATGAAATGCTCCATGATCGAGCCGAGGATGGCAGGCTTCAGGTGCTGCCATTCCTGCGCTTCCTTGGTGACCGTGATAAAATCATAGCCGAAATAGACGCCCGTCACGCCGGGAATCATAAACAGGCGCGCGGCGAGAGCCGACCCGGCTGCAGCTTCTTCCTCATCGCGGAATTCCGCCGTGCCATTTTCCATCACCACCTTGCCCGGCAGGAATTTCAGCGTGGCGGGGTTCGGCGTGGCTTCGGTCTGGATGAACATGTCTCTGCTCCGCGTCGGCCGGGATCGCGTTCAACCAGCCTGTTTAGAATTATTCAAAAGAATATAAGCTGTTTGTTCAACAGCTTCAAGATGCGCGGGCCAGCGTTTCGGCCGCCCGAGGATCAATTCCGTTGATCCTGCCATTAATAGCAGGGCTCAGCTCAGCGCGTCGATTTCCTCGTCCGTCAGCAAATCCGGTATGACCGTCACCGGGATCGGGAATGCAGCGGTTTTGCCGGCGATCGAAGAAACCAGTGGCCCAGGTCCATCCTTGGCGGAACCGGCGGCCAGCACCAGGATGGCGATATCGCGATCTTCCTCGATCAAGCTGTAGATCTGATCCGTTGCGCCACCTTCACGGATGACCATTTCCGGCTCGATCCCGATCTTTTCGCGCACCGTCTGGGCGATCTTGGCAAGCGTTGCCTCAGCTTCAGCCCGGGCTTCCGCCCGCATGATACCCTCGACACCCAGCCACTGCTGGAAGTCGGCGTCGGCAATGACATAGAGCAGAACAAGACCACCATTGGAGTTTTTGGCGCGCATACCGGCATAGTGGACGGCGCGGCCGCATTCCGGGGTATCGTCGATCACCGCCATGAATTTGCGGCGATGACCTTCCAGTCTTGAGAGTCGTGTTGAAACCATGAGGCGACTCTTACACCCGATATTTTTGGCTGCAAGGTTTCTTTTGCGGCGATTTATTGCAGAAAGCCGACGATTTCCCGGACCTGTTTCATCGTCACTTCCGCCCGTGCCCGGGCGCGCTCGCCGCCATCACGCAGGATGCCGTCGATATGGGTGGTGTCATCCATCAGGCGGCGCATTTCGCCCGAGATCGGGGCAAGAACAGTGACCGCAAGATCGACCAGAGCCGGCTTGAAGACCGAGAACTGCTGGCCGCCGAACTCCTGAAGCACCTCAGCCTTGGTCTTGTCGGATAGGGCTGCGTAGATGCCAACGAGATTATCGGCTTCCGGGCGGCCCTTCAGGCCATCGACCTCACTCGGCAAGGCATCCGGATCGGTCTTTGCCTTGCGGATCTTCTTGGAGATCGTCTCGGCATCGTCCATCAGGTTGATGCGCGACAGGTCCGAGGCATCCGACTTCGACATCTTCTTGGTGCCATCACGCAGCGACATGACACGCGGCGCCGGACCACCGATCAGCGGCTCGACCATCGGGAAATAGGCATGCACCGGCTCATCGCCGACCTTGATGTCAACACCGTAATCGGTCCTGCGGATATGATCGCCGAAGTCGATGTTGAATTTCTGGGCGATATCGCGGGCGAGTTCCAGATGCTGCTTCTGGTCGTCGCCGACAGGCACATGGGTACCGCGGTAGACGAGGATGTCGGCAGCCATCAGGCTCGGATAGGCAAGCAGGCCGAGCGAGACCTGCTCGGCGTTCTTGCCGCCGGACTTGTCCTTGAACTGAGTCATGCGCTCCATCCAGCCGATGCGGGCGACGCAGTTGAAGATCCAGGCAAGCTCGGCATGCTGAGGCACGGCGGACTGGTTGAAGACGATGTGCTTCTTCGGATCGATGCCGGCGGCGATGAAGGCGGCAGCGATGGAGCGTATCTGGTTGCGCAAATCCTCATGAACGAGCTGTGCGGTCAGCGAGTGAAGATCGACGACGCAATAGATGCAGTCGTTGTTTTCCTGCAGCGCCACGAACTTGCGGATCGCGCCGAGATAATTGCCGAGGTGGAGATTGCCGGTGGGCTGGACGCCGGAAAAGACGAGCGGTTTGAAGTCTGACATCGTGTCCTCATTCGGGCTTGTGGAGGGCCGGCCTCTGTTGCTATTCGCGGGCTTATGCACACTGGCGTAGCGGCGATCAAGAGGCATGCGGCCTGCGCCGCCAGCAAATTCCCTCCAGCGTGGAGGAACGGGCTGCCAAGACATTGAATCCAAAGACCCAAATTGGAATTTTTTCCTCTAATATTCCGTATGAATTAATAAAGAAGGCGGCATTACGGCATAGCTCTTTAGAGCTACAAGAACAAAATTTCATAAAATTGCTGCATTTCGGATGAATTTGCCAATCCGTCACCACAACCAGGTTCTTAGGCCGAGCTCATTCTGCTGTACTGCGCACACCAATGGCGCGGCGAACCGACATTCGCATGACCCCGGTCCAAAAGGGACACTGAGCGGGGCCGTGCCAAGGGGATTGTCATGCGTAACTTCTTATCGCTCGCTCTTGCGTGCCTGCTCGCCATTTCCAGTTCTGCCATCGCCGAAGCCAAGGACGACCGTCCGCGTAAAGTGAGGCTTCCCGTACACAGCAGAACAACGGCCTATGCCGTCCAGACCGTATCGGTCAGAACCGGCTGCTTTTCACCGCGCCTCGAGGGCATTCTGGCGCATATCGCCGTAAAAACCGGGCGCCGGCCGCTTGTCACCTCCGGCCACCGGCCGCGCTCGCATCGTTCCGGCTCGATGCACCGGTTTTGCCAGGCAGCGGATATCCGTGTATCCGGCATTTCGGATAGCGCAATCATCGCGGCGGCGAAAACAGCACCAGGCATCGGCGGCATCGGCCGCTATTGTAACGGTATCATTCATGTCGATACCGGTCCTAAACGCCAATGGGCCTATTGCGGCAAGTCGAAACGTCATTTCCTCAGCGCCAAGCGCCGTTCGGGAAAGCGCGCCTGAAGCCTGCCGCAGGGCTTCATGTATCGGTTGGCGGCGGTGGTGTATTGGCAGCGCCCTTGCGCTTGATGTTACGCCGGATCATCGACAGATCCGCTCCGCCGATCAGAAAGGCGACAGCGAAATAGACGACCATCGAGACGCCGATCAGAATGCCAAGCGCGCCCAGCTTCGTCCAGAACGGCGACCCTGACGCCAGCGAGACGGCAAAGATACTTCGCAGATAATAGAGAATACCACCCATGATCGACGCGGCAACGATCAGCAATACCGTGCGGCGCAGCAGCGCCCATTCCCACGTCAGATGCCCGCGCCGCAGCAGCGTGACGAAGAGCAGGACCGTGCTGATCCAGCCGGCTGTGGCTTCGGCAACCGCGATTCCCGGTGCACCGAGGCGGGGAAACAGCGTGATTGCCAGAGCGCAATTGGCCGCAACGGCAACGGCCGAGAACCGCATCGGTGTCTTGGTATCCTCGCGCGCGTAAAAACCCGGCTGCAGCGCCTTGATCAGCACGAAGGCCGGCAGGCCGATACCGTAGATGGCAAGGATGGAGCCGACGACGGCGGTGTTGCCGGCATGGAAAGCGCCGCGTTCAAACAGCACCCGAATGATCTCATCAGAGAGGATCCACAGGGCGATGGCAGCCGGAATGGTCAGAAACAGCACGAACTCGATGGACCGGTTCTGCAGGTTCCCGGCTTCGCGCAAATGGCCGCCCTTCAGCGCGCGCGACAGTTCCGGTAGCAGCACGACGCCGACAGCGACCCCGACGACGCCAAGCGGAAGCTGATAGATGCGGTCGGCATATTGCAGGGCGGCGATGGCGCCATCCTGAGCCGAGGCGATCGCCTGGCCGATCAGTTGATTGATCTGGGTGATGCCGCCGGTGATGGCGGCGGGGACCGCCAGGATCAACAGGCGTTTGACGTTGGGCGTGATGCGGGGAAACTTGAGGCCGATGCTCATGCCGGCGTGAAGGACGCCGAGATAGACGACCCCAAGCTGCAGCACGCCTGCCATCATGACGCCCCAGGACAGATACCAGGCGGTCGCGAGTGGATCGGCTCCCGTGTAGAGCGCGTAAAACAGGGCACCGATCATCACGACGTTGAGGAAAATCGGCGCGACGGCGGCGGCAAAGAAATGGTGCAGCGAATTCAGCATGCCGCTCATCATCGCGGTCAGCGACATGCACATGAGATAGGGGAACATCACCATCGCCATGCGCACGGTCAGAGCTGATTTCTCGGCATCATCGGCAAAACCCGGCGCGATGACGAAGCGCACCAGAAGCGGCATCGACAGCTCCATCGCGATGGTGATCAACAGCAGCACTGTGAACAGCACGCCGAACACTTCCTCGGAAAAACGCTTGGCGCCATCCGTGCCGTTGGCTTCAATCTCCTTGGAAAACAGCGGCACGAAGGCGGCGTTGAAGGCGCCTTCGGCAAAGAGGCGGCGGAACAGGTTGGGGAACCGGAACGCCGCATAAAAGACATCGGCCATCGGGCCGGTTCCAAGTGCCGCCGCCATCAGCATTTCACGAGCAAAACCGAAGATGCGGCTGCCGAGCGTGGCGCCGCCGACGGTCATGAATTTCTTGACGAGGCTCATGATTCTGCCTTGGATTTTTTCGCACCGGTGACGGAGCGCGTGTGCTGCGGCGCGATCATGCCGGAGGGCATGCGGTCACGCATTTCGTCCGCCTCGTCCGACATCACGGCCTTCAGCCGCGCGACGGTATTGCTCTGCCGGGCTTCATTGGTGATCTTCTGGCCGACAAGATCGGTGACATAGAACGTATCGATGACCTTCTCCCCAAAAGTGGTGATATGCGCCGAGGCGATATCGAGCGACAGATCGGAGAGCACGGCGGTGACTTCGGACAACAGGCCGGTGCGATCGAGGCACTCGACCTCGATGACGGTGAACTTGTTCGACAGGCTGTTGCTGATGGTGACGGCCGGCGGCACCGTGAAGGCCTTGTTGCGCTTGCGGTGCTTCGTGCGGCTGGCAATCACTTCCGGCAGGCGCTTCTTGCCCGACAGCACATCCTCGATCATCTTGCCGATATTCGCCGCCCGGCGCATCTCGTCGTCATCGACCGGAAACTCGCGGGTGATCAGGATCGTATCCAGAGCCCGGCCGTCGGATGTGGTGAAAATCTGCGCATCGACGATATTGGCCCCGGCGGCGGCACAGGCGCCCGCGATGACCGCAAGCAGACGCGGATGGTCCGGCGACAGGATGGTGATCTCGGTGATGGCGTGGAATTGGTGCGTGCGGACCATCGTCGCCAAAGCACGGCCGGTCTTGTCGGCTTCGCGGATGAAGCGGGCGTGGCGCAACTGGTCTTCGAGCGGCACCGACAAAAGATAAGGCTGATAGTGCAGCTTGGTATAGGTCTTGCGGTCCTTCTGGCTCCAGTCGGACAGAGCCTCGAACAGCACGTCGGCCGAATGCGCCGCACGCTCCTTGCGCGGCAGATCGGAAAAGCCGCCGGACAAAAGCAGTTCAGTCTCGTAGTACAGCGTGCGCAGCAGCTGGCCCTTCCAGCCGTTCCAGACGCCGGGGCCGACGGCGCGGATATCGGCGATGGTCAGGATCAAAAGCATTTTCAGGCGATCGAGCGATTGGACCTTTTCGGCAAAATCGATAATCGTCTTGCGGTCGTTGAGGTCACGCGTCTGTGCGACCATCGACATGGTCAGATGCTCTTCGATCAACCACGCGACCGTTTCGGTCTGCTTGGGCGTCATGCCAAAGCGCGGGCAGAGCTTTCGGGCCACCTTGGCACCGGCGGTCGAGTGATCTTCCGGGCGGCCCTTGGCGACGTCATGCAGAAGGACAGCAACGAACAAGGCGGTGCGATCCTCGACGCCCGGCATCAGCTTGACGGCGAGCGGATGCAGTTCCTCGTCACGGCCCTGGTCGATCCTGGACAGCACGTCGACGGCGCGCAGCAGATGCTCGTCGACGGTATAGTGGTGATACATGTTGAACTGCATCAGCGAGACGATCTTGCCGAATTCCGGAATGAAGCGGCCGAGCACGCCGGCCTCGTTCATCCGCCTCAGAATCAGCTCCGGGTCGCGGCGCGAGGTCAGCATCGACATGAAGAGGCGGTTGGCTTCTTCATTGTCGCGCACCGCAGGAGTGATCAGGCCAAGCGACCGGGTGACCTGCTTCAAGGCGGCGGGATGGAACTCCAAGCCGTTGATATCAGCCACATGGAAGATGCGGATCAGGTTTATCGGGTCGCGCTTGAAAATATCCGGGCTTGCCAGCGCGATACGGCCGCCATCATCGACGAATTCCAGGGTGCCGGCGATCTTGCGGATGCGGTGGGTGAAGCGGCTGAGAGCGGCAGTAAATCCCGGAAGCTGCTTAGCCTGCTGGTCTTCCAGTGCTGCGCAGAAGATGCGGGTGAGATCGCCGACACTCTTGGCGACCAAAAAATAGTGCTTCATGAAACGCTCGACGGCGGTCATGCCCGGGTGGTCGTGGTAACCGAGGCTTTCGGCAATCTCGCGCTGGATATCGAAGGACAGCCGTTCTTCCGCCTTGCCGGTCAAAAAGTGCATATGGCAGCGCACAGCCCAGAGGAAATCGTCGGCTTTCTGGAAGAGCTGATATTCCTGGCGCGACAGCACGCCGAGCTTGATCAGATCGGCCGAATCCTTCACCCGGTAGAAATATTTGGCGATCCAGAACAGCGTGTGGATGTCACGCAGGCCGCCCTTGCCTTCCTTGACGTTCGGCTCGACCAGATAACGCGTGTCGCCGGCCTTGCGGTGGCGCTCATCGCGTTCGGCAAGCTTGGCGGCGATGAAATCGGGCCCGGTGTTCTTGACAATCTCGCTGTCGAAGCGGGTCTCCAGCTCGTCGGCCAGCTCCTTCGAGCCGCAGACATAGCGGGTTTCGAGGATCGCCGTGCGGATGGTCATGTCGCCGCGCGACAGCCGGATGCACTCCTCGATCGTCCGCGTGGCATGGCCGACCTTGAAGCCGAGATCCCACAGGATATAGAGCATGAACTCGATGGCGGGCTCGGCCCAGACCGCCTTCTTCACCGGCAGCAGGAAGAGAAGATCGATATCCGACCCCGGCGCCAGCGTGCCGCGGCCATAACCGCCGACGGCGGTGACGGCGATGCGGGTCCAGGGCTGCGCGTTGGCGGCGTTGAAAACCTCGTTAAGGACGAAATCATGCAGAACTGTGATCAGCTGATCTTGCAGCCAGGAAATCCGCTCGGCGCATTTCAGCCCGCTGCCATCCTTGAGCAACAGCTCATGGGCCTTTTCACGGCCGGCCAGATTGGCCTGCTTGAACGCCGCGAGCAGCGCCTGACGCATCATGTCGCGGTGTTCCGCATGCGCAGAAGCGATGAAACTGCACTTGGCTCTCAGCGCTGCGACATTCAGGATATCGGGAAATGACGTCTCATGTATGGTCATCAAATGCCGACCGTCTTCCTGTCCGGCGGACTCATCGAGCCGCTGCTTTTGCATGCGCTATAGACCTTTTGTCCGAGAATGGACAGGACTCTAGCGGTCAAGAATTGCCAAGTTGTTTCTTCAGCGCGTAAAGCGCATCCATGGCCTCTCGTGGCGTCATATCATCGGGATTGAGGCTTTTCAAAGCCTCCTCGACCTTCGACGGGCCGGCCTTGACGCGCTCCTCGCGGCGGATGGCCACCTGGAACAGCGGCAGGTCGTCGATCAACTGGCTGGCCGGGTTCTTGCGGTCGGCATCTTCGAGCTTTGCCAGCACATCCTTGGCACGCGCAACGACGGAGGCTGGCAGACCGGCAAGACGGGCGACCTGAATGCCATACGACCGATCGGCAGCACCGGGGCCGACTTCGTGCAGGAAGATGACGTCGCCATCCCATTCCTTCACCCGCATGGTGGCATTCGACAGGCGCTCGAGCTTTTCGGACAGGACCGTCAATTCGTGGAAATGTGTGGCAAACAATCCACGGCAACGGTTGCCCTCATGCAGATGCTCGACCGAGGCCCAGGCAATCGACAGGCCGTCAAAGGTGGCGGTACCGCGGCCGATTTCGTCAAGGATAACAAGCGAACGATCCGTCGCCTGATTGAGGATCGCCGCCGTCTCGACCATTTCGACCATGAAGGTCGAGCGGCCACGGGCCAGATCATCGGACGCGCCGACGCGCGAGAACAGCCGGTCAACGATGCCGATGTGAGCCGATGTTGCGGGGACGAACGCCCCCATCTGCGCCATAATGGCGATCAGCGCGTTCTGGCGCAGGAACGTCGATTTACCGCCCATGTTGGGGCCGGTCAAAAGCCAGATCGCCCCATCGCCCTCGCCGTCATGCGGCGACAGATCGCAGGCATTGGCGACAAAGGCTGCACCCGACTGGCGCCGCAGCGCCTGCTCGACGACCGGGTGGCGGCCGCCATCGATGGCGAACATTTTCGACATATCGACCAGCGGACGGCAATAGGCCTGCTCTTCGGCAAGCGTTGCCAGACCTGCCGACACGTCCACGACGGCCAGCGCGAGCGCTGCCGCCTTGATCGCTTCGGCTTGCGCCACGACCATGGCCGACAGCCTGTCGAAGGCTTCGAGCTCGATGGTCAGCGCCCGGTCGGCTGCATTGGCGATCTTGGTTTCGAGATCGGAGAGTTCCGTCGTGGTGAAGCGCATGGCATTGGCCATGGTCTGGCGATGGATATAACGGGCCTTGGCCTCCGGGCTATCGGTCATCGGACCGGCGTTGCCCTGGGTCACCTCGATGAAATAGCCAAGCACATTGTTGTATTTGATCTTCAGCGACTTGATGCCGGTTTCCTCGGCATAATCGAGCTGCAGGCCAGCGATCACCCGGCGGGACTGGTCGCGCAGCGCCCGCATCTCGTCGAGTTCCGGGCTGGCGCCATCGCGCAGGAAGCCGCCGTCGCGTTTCAACAAAGGCAGTTCGTCGCCGAGAATGGCCGCCAGTTCTGCGACCATATCCTGCGGCAGCGCGCTGACCGCTTGACGTGCGGCACCCAATTCCTCGGAAAGATCGCCACGGCCAAGCAGGCCGGCAACTTCGATTGCAGACTGACATCCCGCAAGAATGCTGCCGAGATCACGCGGTCCGCCACGGCCGAGCGACAGGCGCGACAGGGCGCGCGGCATGTCCGGTACGTGTTTCAGCGCGGCCCGCAGGTCGCTGCAAAACGATGGCTGGTCGGCAAGAGCCGAGATGGAATCGAGCCGGGCGTTGATCCGCACGGGATCGGTCAGCGGCGACATCAGCCGCTCGGCGAGCAGCCGGGCACCGCCGCCAGTCATGGTACGATCCAGTGCTTTCAACAACGTGCCATTGCGATCGCCGGACTGGGTTTTCACCAGTTCGAGATTGGTGCGGGTGGCAGGGTCGATGAACAGCGTCGAAGCGGCACTTTCGCGCTCCGGCGCGCCCAGAGGCGGGCGTTCGGCAAACTGGGTCTTTTCGACATAGGAGATCGCGGCAGACGCAGCCGCGAGTTCAGCGCGCGAAAAGCTGCCGAAGCCGTCCAGTGTCTTGACGCCATAATAGCGCGTGACGCGGTTTTCCGCCGTGGCGCTATCGAACAGCACGGCCGGCTGCGGAACCGCGACGCGGCCGAGAATATCGATGACCGGGCGCATCTCCGGGTCATGGAAGACCGTGTCGGCCAGGATCAGTTCGCGCGGCTCGATGCGCAGGATATCGGCCAGCAGCCGCGTTTCGGTGGTTTCGGACAGCCGGAATACGCCGGTGGAAATGTCGATCCAGGCGAGCGCGATAGCCGGCTCACTGCCGCCGCGAATGCGGGCAAGCGCCATCAGATAGTTGGATTCGAATGGCGACAGCAATTTGTCTTCGGTGATCGTGCCCGGCGTGACGAGGCGCACGACATCGCGTTTGACGACCGATTTTCCGCCGCGTTTCTTCGCGTCCGCCGGGTCTTCGACCTGTTCGCAGACGGCGACACGGAAGCCGAGACCGATCAGCTTCTGCAGATAATCGTCGGCCGCATGGACCGGCACGCCGCACATCGGGATATCCTGGCCAAGATGCTGGCCGCGCCGGGTCAACGTGATGCCGAGCGCCCGTGACGCCTCGACCGCATCCTGGAAGAACAGCTCGTAGAAATCGCCCATCCGGTAAAACAGGATCGAATCCGGATTGTTCGCCTTTATCTCGATGAACTGTTCCATCATCGGCGTGGCCGTGGCGCGGCTTTCCTCCGTCGCCAGTTGGGCGGCGGTGAGAACCTCGGGAGGGCGGGTGATTTGCTCGGTCACAAAAGTCATGCTGGTCCTAAAAAAGTGGTGCCACACTATCCATGCGCGTTTATAGAAGACAACAACAAAGCGGCTGTGGAGAGCCGTCGCCCACAAAAGGTTGGAGGACCCATGGCCGAAAATGAGAAGACCAGTCGCAGCGCAACCAGCGTAACGGACCAGGAAGCTCTCGATTTCCACTCGCAGGGCCGGCCCGGAAAACTGGAGATCTCGCCGACCAAGCCGATGGCGACGCAGCGCGACCTGTCGCTTGCCTATTCGCCGGGTGTCGCCGTGCCGGTCAAGGCGATCGCGGCTGACCCTTCCAAGGCCTATGACTATACGACCCGCGGCAATATGGTCGCGGTTATCTCCAACGGCACCGCCATCCTTGGCCTCGGCAATCTCGGGGCACTGGCCTCGAAACCGGTGATGGAGGGCAAGTCCGTGCTCTTCAAACGCTTCGCCGATGTCGATTCGATCGATCTCGAAGTCGATACGGAAGATGCCGACGAATTCATCAATTGTGTGCGGTTCCTCGGCCCCTCCTTCGGGGGTATCAATCTGGAGGACATCAAGGCACCGGAATGCTTCATCATCGAGCAGAAACTGCGCGAAATCATGGATATCCCCGTCTTCCATGACGACCAGCACGGCACGGCGATCATCGCAACCGCAGGCCTGATCAACGCACTGCAGCTGACAGGCCGCGACCTCAAGACGACGCGACTGGTCTGCAATGGCGCAGGCGCAGCGGCGATTGCCTGCGTCGAACTCATCAAGTCGATGGGTTTTGCGCCCGAAAACATCATCATGTGCGACACGAAGGGTGTGATCTATCAGGGCCGCACCGAAGGCATGAACCAGTGGAAGTCCGCGCATGCGGTCAAGACCGACCGGCGCACGCTCGAGGACGCAATGGATGGCGCGGACGTGGTGCTCGGCCTATCGCAAAAGGGTGCTTTCTCGGAGGCGATGATCCGCTCCATGGCGGAAAAGCCGATCATCTTTGCGATGGCCAATCCCGATCCGGAAATTACGCCTGAGGAGGTGTCTGCCATTCGCGACGACGCGATCATGGCCACCGGCCGATCCGACTATCCAAACCAAGTCAACAATGTGCTGTGTTTTCCCTATATGTTCCGCGGTGCGCTCGACGTGCATGCCTCGACGATCAACGAGGAAATGAAGATTGCCGCGGCACAGGCGCTGGCAAGTCTTGCCAAGGAAGACGTCCCGGACGACGTGGCCGCCGCGTATCAGGGCAACCGGCCCCGTTTTGGCCCGCAATACATCATTCCGGTGCCTTTCGATCCACGCCTGATCTCGTCCATTCCGGTTGCCGTCGCCAAGGCTGCGATGGAAAGCGGCGTTGCGCGCAAGCAGATACCGGATCTGGCCGCCTATGGGCGGCAGCTGTCGGCCCGGCGCGACCCGATCGCCTCGACGCTGCAGCGCATCTATGAGCGCGTCCGCCGCCAGCCGAAGCGGATCGTTTTTGCCGAAGGCGAGGAGGTGCAGATGATGCGCGCAGCCCTCTCCTATGCCAATCAGGAACTCGGTACAGCGATGCTGCTTGGCCGCGAGGACCGGATGCGTGAGACGGCAGAGCGTGAAGGCATCGATCTCGATCGGCCGGGTATCCAGCTCGTCAACGCCCGCATTTCCAAGCGCACCGCTGCCTATACGGACTATCTCTATGCCCGGCTGCAGCGGAAGGGCTACTTGTTTCGCGACGCACAGCGCCTGATCAACAACGACCGCAATCACTTTGCCGCGTGCATGGTGGCATTGGGCGATGCCGATGGCATGGTGACGGGTATTACCCGCAACTACTCCACGGCGCTCGAGGATGTTCGCCGCTGTATCGATCCGAAGCCCGGCCACCGGGTGATCGGCGTGTCGCTGGCCCTCTGCCGGGGCCGGACGGTTCTGGTTGCCGATACTGCCGTTCACGACATGCCGTCTGCAGATGAACTGGCCGATATCGCCGAAGAGGCAGCCGGCCTTGCCCGCCGGCTCGGCTATGTGCCGCGCGTCGCACTTCTTGCTTACTCGACATTCGGCCATCCCTCCGGCGAACGTTCGGAGCGGGTGCGCGAAGCGGTCAAGCTGCTCGACAAGCGCCGTGTCGATTTCGAATATGATGGTGAGATGGCGGCCGATGTGGCGCTCAATGCAAAGGTGATGGAACAGTATCCGTTCTGCCGCCTGTCAGGCCCGGCCAACGTTCTGGTCATGCCGGCGTTCCACTCCGCATCGATTTCGACCAAGATGCTTCAGGAACTCGGCGGTTCGACCGTGATCGGCCCGATGCTCGTCGGTCTCGACAAGTCGGTCCAGATCGTCTCGATGTCCGCCAAGGATTCTGACATCGTCAACATGGCAGCACTTGCGGCGCATAACGCCAATAGTTGAGTCATCGCTTCTGAAACGCAAGGAGCCCGTCCCGGAAAACCCGAGGCGGGCTTTTCTATGCGATATGCCGATCTTGATCAAAATACATCTGAGTACGTGTTATACAGTATCGGAAGCCCGATCAAAAACGCTCACTTGCATGTAAACTGCATTGCAAAATGCTGAGCGGTATAAACCGCTTCAGCTTGCAAATCGGCCAGCGTCGGCGCCGTAATAGTTCAGGTAGCGGCCGGAAATATTGGTGATCGGCAAAACGATCAGCACGTCGGTGGTGCGGAAAGCGTGATCGACCACGGCACCATCACCGACCATGGCGCCAAGACGCATATAGCCCTTTATCAGCGGCGGCAAAGCGGCAAGCGCCTTGCGCATGTTGATGGCTTCGACCGGCATCAGGTCCATGGTGCGGTACAGTTCTGGACGGGCAGACACGTCCCACTCGCCGCTAACAACCATGTTGTGATGCAGGAAGGACAGCGCCAATGCGTGTTCTTCGGGAATGACGCCCGGAAACGAGCCGCAGCCGAACATGGCATCGACGCCGTATTTCAGTGCGTAGGCCCAATTGCCCTGCCAGAGAAGCTCGACTGTGCGCTTGGTGCGGTATTCCGGCAGCACGCAGGACCGGCCGAGTTCCATGAACTTCTTGTCCGGGTGGCGCTCCAGAAGCGACCCCACCGAAAACTCGGAAGCCGAATAGAAACCGCCGGTGCGGGCGGCGACGTCCTGACGAAGCAGGCGATAGGTTCCGACGATCTGATCTTCCGGATCACCCTCGATCGACGTATCGAGCACCAGAAGGTGATCGCAGACCAGATCCCACGCATCGGCGTCGCGCTTGCGGCGATCGGCGTCCTGCGGGATCTGCGCCTTCATCTCCTCGACGAAGACCTTGTAGCGGACGGCCTGCGCGGCATCGATCTCGGAGGCGTTACGGGCAAGCCGTGTCTCGAGGTTGCCGATGCGGCCGAGTATGTCATGCGCCGGGGCATTGACGCCCCGGACACGGGTCTGCGGCTGTTCAACCGCCACAACCATATCCAGAGTTTCGATTGTCATCGTACGTCATCCTAGTCGCTTTAATCCTCTCCGGCTTAAACCATGTTTCTGCGACAGGATAGTGACATCGGGGGGTCAAGAAAACAGTCAAAATCACGGAGCAAGCAGGCGACTGATCTCGGCGGTCAGCGCGTTCGGATCGGCGGGTTTGGACAACACGGCGCTTGCTCCAGCAGCCATGAGTTTCTGGCGCGTGTCGAGTTGCGTATCGGACGTCAGGATGATGACCGGGACGGGTCTGCTACCGGACTGGCGCTCATGTTGGCGCAGGCGCTCCAGCATCGACAGCCCGTCACCGCCCGGCATATTCAGATCACTGATGATCAGCTCCGGCGCGATACGGACGGCAGCCGGCGCATCGAACAAGGTGACGGCAAGCGCTGCGAAATCATCGACGACCCGAACGGTGTGGCCGGCCCGCTCCAGCACGGAACGCACCATCAGAGCATTGATCGGATCATCCTCGGCCAGAAGCAAACCGCCTTCGCCCGGCTTGTCACGCAGGGCGGGAACCTCGCGCAACATCGGGCGGTTGTCGTTGATTGCGTCGCGCACTTCCATTCCTTTCATGCGGCCGCGCAGCACCTCGACCAGGGATTTCTCCCGCAGCGGCCTGATCAGCCAGGCATGGTAACCGTCCATTTGATTGATCTGCCGGCCGTTACGCTCTTCCGGATTGATCAGATAGGTCTTGCGCAGCTTTTGCTGTTCGAGGCCGGGCATCTGCACCAGCAGCCGGCGGAACTGGGCGGCGTGGCGATGGTCGACGATGATGTCGGTCAGCGGCATCCCCCTTGACATCGCCCGCACAGCGGCGGCCTGCGCATCCTCTATCGTTTCGGCACGTTCGCAGAAGCCGCCGAGCGTCCGGATCGTTGCAGAAAGCGCTGCGGATGCCGGACCGGCCGGTGCCATGACCAGCACGCGGGACATCGCCAGCACATCTTTTCTGGCCAGCGAAGCGTTGGCGAGATCGCAACCGAGGGCGGGGAAGCGGATTTCAAATGTGCTGCCTGTGCCGGGAACGCTGGAAAGCGTCAGGGAGCCGCCATATTCTTCCATGATCCGCCGCGAGATGGCGAGGCCGAGGCCGGCGCCGCCGGCGCGCTGGGCGCTGGCGCCCGCTTGCTCGAACTCGTCGAATATCCGCGCCTGTTCCTGAGCGGTCATGCCAGGACCGCTGTCATCGATGCTGATGACGATCGTTTCGCGCTCCAGCGAGGCGCTGACGAGCACACCGCCAGCATGGGTGAATTTAACCGCATTGCCAATGACGTTGAACAGAACCTGGCGCAGACGGGCCGCATCGAAATCCATCAGGCCCGGCACATCCGCAGCGATGGTGGCGCCGATCTCGATGCCCTTTTCATGCGCCCGGTGCGACAGCATCTCGACGACGCTCTCGATTGTTTCGCGCAACGGTTCCGGCGCCGGGCGCAATTGGAACCGGCCGGCTTCGATCGAGGAGAAATCGAGCAGATCATCGACCAGTTGCACCAGCGCATGACCCGATTCGCGCATCCCAGCGAGATAGTTCTTCTGCTCGCTCGTCAGCCTCGTCTGGCTGATCAGATGGCTCATCCCGAGAATGCCCGACAGCGGCGTGCGGATTTCGTGGCTGACGGTCGCCAGCAATCGCGACTTCGCCTGGCTCGCATGCTCGGCGCGGCGGCACGCTTCTTCGCTTTCGCGGGCGATCCGGCTTTCCTCGGTGACGTCGCGGGCGATACTGTGCAGCATGAAGGCACCGCTTGCCGGCTCGCGGGCGATCACGTCATGCCAGTCGAATATTTTTGCCCCCGCATCGGTCATGATGCGGACGCGGTAGCGATCGGGGGCCGATGCCGGTTCGAATTCGATCCCAAGCGCCTCGCACGTCCGCCCTTCCGGCTTCAACCACCCGGTCAGCCGGCAAAAAACCGAATTGGCCTGGACGATCTTGCCGCCCGGTTCGCGAATGATGGCGATATCGCCGAGTGCATCGTGGATGGTGGAGAGAAGCTGCGACGTCTCGCTGCGCTCCCAGCGGCTATCGCTGGCTTTTTCTTCCCGCACACGTCCCTTGGCTGCGGGCTTTATGCTGGACCCGTACCAGTCCTTGAGCAACAGGACGGCACCGGTCACGCCGGCAACGGCAAGACCGGCCGAAAGCAAATAGAACCCGGCATCGATGCCCGTGCCCAGAATGGCGGCGGAACCCAGAAGCCCGGCACCGGCCAAGGCCGGTTTCAGAGCCGGATAACGCTCTTTTTCTCCACCAAAACCGTCTTCCGGTTCCAACGAATGCGGATCATCGGCCAAAGGCTTATCGGACGCACGCCTGCTGTTCAGCGTCCGCGTCGGGGCGCTGAACTCGGTAGTAATCCGTTTTCTCAGGTTTGGCAGGTCGCTCATGACGCTTGGCCTAGCATGGCAAGCGTTTTGATTGGCTTCAGCCGGTCTCTAAGATTTTAGCGATCCTGCTTTTTCATATGCAGGAGTTCATCGAGAATGATCGCGCCGGCCCCGATCGTGATGAAACTATCGGCGAGGTTGAAGACGGCGAAGGACCATGTCGGCAGGTGAAACAGCACGTAGTCGATGACGTAGCCAAAGATCAGGCCATCGATCACATTGCCGATGGCGCCAGCAATGATTAGCGCGTAGCCGAGATGTGTCAGGAAACGATCCGCCGGCGTCTTGCGCCAGAGCCAGATGACGAATGCCACGACGACAATTCTCAGGCCGATGATGGCCCAGCGCTCGACGCCCGAAAAAAGCGAAAAGGCGACACCGTAATTGTAGACACGGTGCAGAGCCAGGAATGGCAGGACAGCGACGCTTTCGCCGTAGGGCAACCAAAGCTCGACGGCTGCCTTGATCGCCTGATCAAGCAGGACGGCGACGACAATCAGGATCGCCACCGGCACCGGGCGCGAAAAAAGGGCAGTCTTTTCCATCAGGTTCTATCGTCCAGCGTCAGCAGGTGGCGGCGGGCCTCGAACAGCATGATGCCGGTGGCGATGGCCAGGTTGAGTGAATCGGCCCGGCCCTGCTGCGGAATGCGGGCAAGCGCCGTCGCTTCCCTGGCAAGTTCTGCTGGCAACCCGGCCTGTTCATTGCCCATCAGCAGAACGACCGGCTTCTTGCGGTAGTCGATGGTGCGGTAATCGACGGCACCGGCCAGGTGGGTGGCGGCAAGCTGCACACCGGCGGCCTTCTGCCATTTGACGAACTCGGCAACAGTGGCGCGCATGAGCGGCATGGCGAACACCGAGCCCATGGTGGCACGCACCGTTTCCAGCGAAAACGGATCGGTGGTCTCGCCGATAAGGATGACGCCGGAGGCACCCGCCGCATCCGCAGTGCGGATGATGGTGCCGAGATTGCCGGGATCGCGGACGCGGTCGAGCGCCACATAGGTTTCGCCCAGCGCCGGCTTCACGTCGCGCAGATTGGCGTAGCGCTGCTCGAAGACACCGACGACCATCTGCGGATTGTCGCGGCGGGTGATCGCGGAGAGCACCTTCTCGCTGACTTCAAGCACGAGCCCGCCGGTGGCGACCGTCTTCAGCGCCACCTGCTCTACCTGTGACTTGCCCTTGGCCGCCTTTGCATAGACCAGCGTCTTGATGGTCCAGCCGAGGTCCAGCGCATCGATGACCAGCTTCAGGCCTTCGGCGATGAAGGAACGGGTTTCGTCGCGCTCCTTCTTGTTGGCGAGCGCCTTGATATCCTTGATGATCGGGTTGGCAAGGCTGGTGACTTCCTTCACCTGGCCAACGCGCCGGGGTCCCTGATTGTAGTCGTTCATTTCGGCACCCAACGGGAAAAGAGAGAGGTGGAGAGCGCGCGGCCCGGCTCGTTGCCGTCAAGACCGCCTTCGCGCAGGATCAGTTCGCCCGATTCCACCGCGCCGCCGCGCCCGCGCATCGTCTCGCGCATCAGTTCGTGGATGGAATAGAAACTCGCGCGGATCGAATAGGCGGTCAGCACAAGACCCTTGGCGTCCGTCGACAGGATTTCGCGGCAGATGTCGAGCATCAACGCGAGGTGATCGAAGAGCTGCCAGACCTCGCCATTGGGGCCACGGCCGAATTTCGGCGGATCGGTAAGGATGATGTCGTAGCGGCTGCCGCGGCGCTCCTCGCGCTGGATGAATTTCATCGCATCTTCGCAGATCCAGCGGATCGGCAGATGGTCGGCGCGTCCAAGAGCCTGGTTTTCGCGTGCCCAGCCGATCGCCTTCTTGGAGGCATCGACATGGGTGACCTCAGCGCCGGCCTTGGCCGCGATCAGCGAGGCGACACCGGTATAGCCGAACAGGTTCAGCACCTTCAGCGGACGGCCTGCCCTCTCGATCTGATCCTTCATCCAGCTCCAGTGCGCCAGCTGTTCCGGAAAGACGCCGACGTGGCGAAACGCGGTGAAGCGACCGTAGAATTCGGCATCGAGGATCTGCATCGGCCAGGTCTCGCCAAGCGCCTGCCTCGGGAAGCGCCAGCGCCCCATGCCGTCTTCATCGGTATCGCCGGTGAAAATCGAATCGGCGTTCTCCCAGACATGCGTAGGCAGCGTCTTTGGCCAAAGCGCCTGCGCTTCGGGGCGGACGATCCGGTAAGGGCCATATTGTTCAAGCTTGAGGCCGTCACCGCTGTCGATCAGGTGATAGTCCCGCGCACCCTTGGTTTCGAGAATGATCGGGATGCGCTCGTCCGGCTTGGCGCCGGTGCGGATACGCACCTCGGCGCGCGGCGCGGGCTCCGACGCTGCCGGCTTCGATGACATCTTTTCCGGTGCAGCTTTGGCCGCAGAGCGGCTGTCGCCGTTGCGCGGCGCCTGGGATTTGGGTTGCGGCGTCCGGCTAACCGGTGCCTGTACGGCACGGCCCTGCACGCCGCGCGACGACGTTGCCGGTGCGGCTTTGCCCTTTGGCCGTCTATCTTTATCTTTCACGCGGTTTCGTCCGTCAGCTGTCATGGTTCAAAGGCTGCAAATAGCACCGCTCTTTCTGTTGGCAAAGCTGTTTCCTATCTGAGATACAATCGTGCCGCAGCCGTAAGGAGAGAACGCTAGTGGAAATGAAGGGCGAAGAACGTATCGCTGCACCCCGCGACCTCGTCTGGGCGGCACTCAACGATCCTGATGTCCTTAAAGGTTGCATCCCCGGCTGCACGGCGATCGAACGCCTATCGGCCACAGACTTCACCGCAACGCTCAAAGTCAGGATCGGACCGATCCCGATGACCTTTTCCGGCAATATCACGCTGTCGAATGTCGATGCGCCGCACAGTTATACGCTGAGCGGCGAAAGTGCCGGCGGTATCGCCGGGCTTGCAAGAGGCCGCGCCGATGTAACGCTCACGGCTGACGGCGAAGAGACCATCCTTGCCTATGACGCCAGTGCGGAAATCGGCGGCAAGCTCGCGCACCTGGGATCGCGCCTTGTCGGCTCAAGCGCCAGCAAGCATGCGGCGAAGTTTTTCTCGGATTTCAGCAAGGCGGCGCTGGCCTAAGCGACACGATAGGCCTGGGCAGCGATTTTATGGCAGCACTTATTTAGAAGAGGCCGGAAGCAGCGTCTGCGAGGCGATGGTTTCGGCGCGGGTGCGGTGCTTTTCGGCTTCCGCATGCCATTTCACCGCTTCATGCGCCTCGTTGCGGGCCCGCTTGCGGTATTTGCCCTGCGTAAACCAGGTGGTCAGCGAACCGACGACCATGCCGAAGATCACCGCGAGAAACAGGAAGACGAAGAACGGTGCCGAGGCCGACAGGACGCTGTCGGCGGGATTGAACGGATTGAGAGCCAGCGTCACCGTTTGCCGGTTGGCGACCGACAGCACGATCAGGATGATGGCGACCGGAACCAGCACCACGATATTCAACAGCTTCTTCATCATCATTCCGTGTCTCCGTCATGCCGCCTGCCCGACGCATTCAAGCACCGGGCAGATCACCACGTCTCATTCATCATCTTCGTCATCGGCGCCAGGATTAAGGCGCTCGCGCAATTCCTTGCCGGTTTTGAAGAAGGGAACCCATTTTTCCTCGACGAACACGCTGTCGCCGGTGCGCGGGTTGCGGCCGGATCGCGAAGGCCGGTTTTTCACCGAAAACGCGCCAAAACCGCGTAATTCGACCCGGTTTCCGCCCGCCAGGGCATCTGTGATCTCATCGAGAACCGCATTGACGATATTTTCGACGTCACGGTGATAGAGATGCGGATTGCGCGCCGCAACAATCTGCACCAGTTCTGACTTGATCACTGTCGCCCCCTGTTGTGAATTTCCGTGTGATCTTAAAGCGTTAAGCCCATCTGACGTCCTTGTCCACCTCTTGTGCAAGCTTGCACGCCATTTTCAAGCTATCAAAATCGGCATGCAAAAGGCCGTCGCGTCTTTTCAGTCGCCGCCAACCTGCCAAACGGAAACCAGACCGTCAAGAAACAACTTGTCCCGGCCCAAATTTTCGAGCGCTCCAAAACCCGGAAAAGCGTCATATCCCAAGGATTTGACCAGAGCGGCGGCGGCCGATCCGAGCCCGAACGGCAAGGACGAACTTGGTGCTTTCCATTCGATAACGTCCAGTTCCTTGCCAACCTTGCGGCTATCGAGGAAGGCGCGGATTTCGTCATCGCCACCCAGTTCATCGATCAGGTTGAGCTTGAGCGCCTGGCGGCCGGTAAAGATGCGTCCATCGGCAAGCTTGAGGGCCTCGTCGCGCGGCATTTTCCGCCGGTCGGCAACCAGATCGACAAACCAGCCAAAGCTGTCATCGATCATCGCCTGGATCACTGCCTTGGCGTCTTCGCTCGGCGGATGGAACGGCGACGGTTCGGCCTTCAGCGGTGCGGATTTGATTTCCTCAAGCGACACGCCGATCTTGTCCATCAGGGTCTTGAACTGCGGATACTGGAAGATCACGCCGATGGAACCGGTGATCGAGCTATCCCCGGCCACGATGCGGTCGCCGGCAAGCGCGATCATATAGCCGGCAGAGGCAGCCAGGGTCCGCACGTCGGAAGCAACCGGCTTCTTCGCCGCGACCTTGCGGATGGCCTTGAACAGCACTTCGCCGCCATAGGTGGTGCCGCCCGGCGAGGAAATGGTGACGACCAGCGCCTTTACCGCGTCGGTCTCGGCAATGGTGTTCAGCCGCTCCAGCAGTTCGCGGTCATCCTGGATGATGCCGGAAATATTGACACGGGCGATATGCGGCTGGCCGAGGCCACCCATCCCGCCCGCACCGGAATAGAAATAGGCGGCAATGCCCGCGCAGAGCACGAGAGCGATGGACACAAGCCGCCAGAAACCGAGCTTTCGCCGAAGGTGGCGCCGGTCGGCGATGGCAAGCTGATCCATGATCTTTCCTCCTGTTCAGGGGCATAGGGACACATCGCCCCTTCAACGAAACGCATAATTCAATAGCGTCAGCGCGGCCGCGTTGTAACCCGTTCTGAACAAAATTCGCGCCTCCATTGTCGCGGAACAAAAAAATCTCCATATTCGCGCTCACTCACATCATCTGGAACGCACGGCGCACGCGCCTTTGCGCGGCGATGTATTTTGAATAACGGATTTATTTCATGCTGAATGAAGTGCAGTTTTCCGGCGCCCTGCCGCATTCGGGGCCGACCCTCGCCGACGCCTATTCGGTCGCGGCGCGCCATTCACGCCGGGTCAAGCGGCTGAAGATCATCCTGCCTCTCGTCGCCGTTTTGATCGGCGGCGTTTTCGTGGCCGTTTCCGTAGTGCGCGCTTTCCTGCCGGAAAACCTGACGATCGAGAACGCGACGATCGAGAACGGCAAGATCGTCATGCAGAACCCGGCGATTTCCGGGCGCAACAAGCAGGACATCAGCTATTCGATGAAGGCGAAGCGGGCGCTGCAGGATATTGCCAATCCGGACATCATCACCCTTGAGACGATCCATGCGGAAATGCCCGTCAACGACACCCTGGTCGCCACCGTCGAGGCGATCAGCGGCATTTACGATCGCGGGCGCAACACGCTGGATATGAACGCCCCCTTCAGCATTACCATGAATAATGGGCTCATCGCCGATTTCGAAGCGGCCTATCTTGATATCAATGCGGGCGAGATGGAAACGAAGAAGCCGATTGCAATCAGCATGAAGGGCGGTTCCATTGTTGCACAGTCGCTGAGAATGACGGATAAGGGACGCATTGTTACATTTGAAGGCATGGTGAAGGTCGTCGTTGACCCCAAAACCATCCGTAAAACCGCCAACTAGAAAACCGGGGCACATATGTCGGCCACTTCAGCCTTTTCCTTTCGGCTTGCCGGAACAGTTATTCTCTTGAGCCTTTTTGCCAGCGCTTCCCTGTCTCCTGCCGCCGCCCAGGCGACGACGAGCAAGATGAAGGGCATGCAGCTTTCCAACGATGAACCGATCCAGATCGAAAGCGACAAGCTGGAAATCAAGGACGCGGAAAGCAAGGCCATGTTCACCGGCAATGTGAAGGTCGTTCAGGGAACGACGACGCTGCAGGCCGGCAAAATGGTGGTTTTCTATAAAAAGGGCGGCGGCTCGATTTCCGGCGGCAATGCCGAGATCGATCGTATCGAAGTCGATCAGAAGGTATTCCTGCAATCGGGAACCCAGCAGGCGACCGCAGACACCGGTGAATTCAACATGACGGCGCAGACGCTGGTGCTGAAGGGCAAACAGGTCGTTCTGTCGGAAGGCAAGAACGTCTTTAGCGGCTGCCAGTTGAACGTCCAGATGGATACTGGCGAGGCACAGCTCGAGGCCTGCGGCGGCCGCGTCCAGATTCAGCTCGACCCGAAGTCCCAGAAAACGAATTGATGCAGACGCCCACGTGAACATTCCCTTTCTTCACAAACGCAAACGGGGCGCCAAACCTGAAGCCGCCGCGCCTGCCCGCGCCGTCGACAAGGCGCGCTATGAGGGCACGCTGATCGCGCGCGGCTTGACGAAGGCCTATCGTGGGCGCCGGGTCGTGGACGGTGTGTCGCTTGTGGTCCGCCGCGGCGAAGCCGTCGGCCTGCTTGGGCCCAACGGCGCAGGCAAGACGACCTGTTTTTACATGATCACCGGCCTTGTACCGGTTGATGAGGGCTCGATCGAGATCAACGGCAATGATGTCACGTCAATGCCGATGTATCGCCGCGCCCGCCTTGGCGTCGGCTATCTGCCGCAGGAAGCCTCGATCTTTCGCGGCTTGACCGTTGAAGACAACATTCGCGCAGTCCTTGAGGTCCACGACAAGAACCGGGAGCGGCGCGAAAGCAAGCTCAATGAACTCCTCAACGAGTTCAACATTTCCCACTTACGCAAATCGCCGGCTGTGGCACTTTCCGGCGGCGAGCGGCGGCGCCTGGAAATTGCCCGCGCGCTGGCAACCGACCCCACCTTCATGCTGCTCGACGAACCCTTTGCCGGCGTCGATCCGATTTCGGTTGCCGATATCCAGGCGCTGGTGCGGCACCTGACCTCGCGCGGCATCGGCGTCCTGATCACCGACCACAATGTTCGTGAAACACTCGGCCTGATCGACCGTGCCTATATCATCCATGCCGGCGAAGTGCTCACACATGGGCGGGCCAACGATATCGTCACCAACCCGGACGTCCGCCGCCTCTATCTCGGCGACAATTTCAGCCTTTAACACCCCTACCCGGCCACATGGTAAACGATACCGGCGGCGGCAGGCAAAAATCTGCCGCTTCCGGGACAGGTTTCTCTTGACGACCAATCGGAATTGCGCAAATTTTGCCTGGCCGAAAATGCTGCGATGCGGCATTTTTTCCGAGCGGCAGATGACCTTTTGCAGTCCGCGGCGGAGAGCCTTCGATCAAGGCAGGATTTGCGCATTTCGCTCATATGAGACGATCATTGCACATAAAATGCGCTGCGCTTTCGATATTCACCTTATTTCCCGTTGTCGCTTGACCAAACCTCATTAATAAGCAATTTTTGGGCCAGTTGACGAACTGGCATTTTCACCCCCTCAAAAGATGAGAGCCGGCTCCGATCATCAAGGGGAGTTTTGCGTCAGAATGGCACTTTCAGCCAGCCTCTTCCTGCGTCAAAGCCAGACTCTGGCCATGACGCCGCAACTGATGCAGTCGATACAGCTGCTGCAGATGACGCATTTCGAACTGAACCAGTTCATCGAGCTCGAAGTCGAGAAAAACCCCCTGCTGGAATTCGCGGCCAATGACGACTCGCCCACCGGTCCGGACCGGCACGGCAAGGACGACCTGCATATCACCCAGGACGAACGCAGCGACCGGGACAACGCAGAGGCCGCGACATTCGATCCCCTGGGCGACGTTTACGACAGCGCGACGTCTGCGACCGGCGAACGGATGAGCGAACAGCTCGACGCCAATTTCGAAAATGTCTTTCCCGACGACACAGCACCGCAGCGCGCCGATGCGCCGGAATTGCTGAGCCAGTGGAAATCCATGCCCGGCGGCGGCGAGGAGAGCAGCGACGGTTACGACCTCGATGATTTCGTCGCCAACCGCGTGACGCTGCGCGATTTTCTCAACGAGCAGGTTCCCTTTAGCGTGCATGGCGCCGCTGACTTGCTGATCGCCCAGCACCTGATCGATCAGCTTGACGAAGCCGGCTATCTGCACGCCGACATTGTGGAGATGGCCGAACGCCTTGGCTGTGCAACTGTGGATGTGGCGCGGGTGCTTGACAGCCTGCAGCAGCTCGACCCGCCGGGGGTTTTTGCCCGCACACTCAGCGAGTGCCTGGCCATCCAGCTGCGCGCGCGCGACCGGCTCGACCCGGCCATGGCGGCACTGCTCGACAATCTGGAACTGCTCGCCCGGCGCGACTTTGCCAGCCTGAAGCGGATCTGCGGCGTCGATGAGGAAGACCTCCTCGACATGCTTGCGGAAATCCGCAAGCTCGACCCCAAACCCGGCACCGGTTTCGAGGCAAGCCCTTCGGAGGCGATAATGCCGGATATCGTCGTGCGTCCGGCGCAGGACGGCAGCTGGGCGGTGGAACTCAATCCCGACGCACTCCCGCGCGTTCTCGTCAACCAGACCTATTACGCGACGGTCTCGCGTCATGCGCCGAAGAACAGCGCTGACCATGCCTTCCTGACCGACTGCCTGCAGACCGCCAACTGGCTGACCCGCAGCCTCGACCAGCGCGCCAAGACGATCATGAAGGTGGCGACCGAGATCGTGCGTCAGCAGGATGCCTTCCTGATCAACGGCGTCGATCATCTGCGGCCGCTGAACCTGAAAACTGTCGCCGATGCCATCAAGATGCATGAATCGACCGTCAGCCGCGTGACCTCGAACAAATATATGCTGACGCCGCGCGGACTGTTCGAACTGAAATACTTCTTCACCGTCTCGATCGGCTCGGCAGAAGGCGGCGACAGCCACTCGGCGGAATCCGTGCGTCATCGCATCCGCAACATGATCGTGCTGGAAAGCCCGGAGGCTGTCCTTTCGGATGACGATATCGTCGATCTCCTGAAAAAGGGAGGCGTCGATATCGCCCGCAGGACTGTGGCGAAATACCGCGAAGCGATGAATATCGCCTCCTCCGTTCAGCGCCGAAGAGAGAAAAAGGCGATGGCCAAGGTCTCGGCCTGATCGTTTGGAGCGCTTGACCACAACCCCATCAATCGCCCATATTTATCCCCGATATCCCGGCTATCAGCGGGCTTTTGCCCCCAGATTCCGGTTTTCTTAACTGTTTCGTTGACTCCAGCAACAACCGGTAGTATGAGGCGGCCGCAATGAGTACGGGCATAGAGCCTGCTTAAGCATATCCCTCCAAATCCAGGCCGTTCTGACGCAAATTTGTTTTGCGTGCGTGAAGTGCTTGGATGACGGATGCGGTTGGAATAGACTGGTTACGCAAATCACGAAAAGAGAGGAAACTCCATGAGTGTGCGTGTATCCGGTAAACATATGGAAATCGGCGAAACGTTTCGTCTGCGGATCGAAGATCAGATAGAACAAGCCGTAACCAAATATTTTGACGGAGGATATTCAAGCCAAGTCACTGTGGAAAAGTCTGGATCCCGCTTCAGCGCCGATTGCAAGATACACCTCGATTCTGGTGCTGCCTTGCAGGCGAGCGGCGAAGCGAACGACCCGCAAGCTGCGTTTGACGCAGCGTCGGAACGGATTGCCAAGCGCATCCGCCGTTACAAGCGGAAGCTCAAGGACCACCACAATGGCAATGGCCATGCTGGATTTGCTGAAGTAGCCTACACCGTTATGGATTCAGTGCCCGATGAAGACGATGATCTTCCGGATAATTATGCACCGACGATCGTAGCGGAGAGTTCGAAACAACTGAAGACGATGTCTGTCGCAAACGCCGTTATGGCGCTCGACATGACAGATGATCCCGTTCTGATGTTCCGTAGTCCTGGCAATGAACAGTTGAATATCGTCTATCGACGCAACGATGGAAACATTGGCTGGATCGACGCAGCCAATATAAAGAGCTAAGTGGATGATGTCCCGGGCCGGTCAGCCGGCTCGGGACAGTCTGCTTTTTTCTGGTGGTTTACGCATGGAAGACCGTTGACGGTCCGCCGGTAAAGCGCCGAGAGAAAGATGGATGGAGCCGCCGTCCGGCATTTTGCCGGGCGATGCGGTTTCTACCTGCGAACGAGGACAAAAGAATGGCATTGGCAGGCTTGCTGCAGCAGAATGCGATACTTCCGGCCATGAAGGCCAATTCGAAGAAGCAGTTGCTTCAGGAATTGGCGGCAAAAGCATCCAAGATCACTGATCTACCCGAACGTGAAATTTTCGACGTTATCCTTCAGCGCGAACGACTGGGCTCGACCGGTGTCGGCAATGGCATTGCCATCCCGCATGGCAAGCTTGCCCATCTGTCGTCGATTGTCGGCATTTTTGCGCGTCTGGAATCGCCGGTCGATTTCGAAGCGCTGGACGACCAGCCGGTCGATCTGGTCTTCCTGTTGCTCGCGCCGGAAGGCGCCGGCGCCGATCATTTGAAGGCATTGTCGCGGATTGCACGCGTGTTGCGTGATCCGGAAATGGTCGCCCGGCTGCGCGCGACGGATTCCGCATCCGCCATCTACGCCTTCCTCAGCGACGACCAGGCCTCCAACGCGGCCTGATCCGATCGCCTCAATACAGTTTGTGCTGATTGAGGTGATCGATGAAAATGCGAAACAGCTCCGCCTGGCTGGAAATGGCCAGGCGCTTGTAGATATTCTTGCGGTGGATGCGCACCGTACCTTCCGAAATGCCGATGCTCTCCCCGATCGAGCCATTGCTGTGACCACGCAGGATAAGCCGCACGATGTTGCGCTGCTGCAGCGTCAGCCGCTCGGAGCAGAGCCTGCCGAACGCTTCCTCCATCAGATCGTCCCGTCCAGCCTGCGCTGGCACCGGCCTTTCCGCCGCATGCCGCCAGCTCGCACGGATCGCCGCCTGCACGATCGGCTCATAGGCGCGTAGGCTTTCCAGCTCGACATCACTGAAACCTAGATGGCCTTTCACCCGCATCAGCGAGTAGGTGGCGGTGACGCCGCCATCCAGCGGCACCAGAAATCCGACTTCCTCGACCAGCGATCCCGATTGCGTCGAAACACACGGGTGAACCTCGCGTGACGTACTGAACTGCGTGTCGAAGAAATCATCCGGGGCCAGATCACGCATCCGCCAGAGACCGGCCGGATGGCGGTTGTTGCAGGCGACATAGAAGGGATCGAGCAGATAGGCGCCGCCGAGATAGGCAGCCCAGGCCTGCGGCGCGACATGCCGGGTATAGCCGTCATGCAGCAGTAGTGGCCGAGCATCATAGGGAAAGACGAAGACGCCGGACAGGTCGAACGCTGCGACGTCGCGCAGCATCGCATCGAGCGCCTCACCGAACCCCGGCGTCGAGAGACTATCTATCAGCGCGGCGATCTGGCGGGATTCGTCTGGCAGCAAAAGCGGCACCTTCATTCTTCGGACATTCTTCGGGCGATCTATCCCTTATGGGATATCGACAGCCCCCATTGCGTCGACAATAATCCTTGGAAAGCAAAAGCACGAGGAGAACGGCGATGGCAGGCAGACTTTCCGGAAAGACCGCGTTGATCAGTGGAGGCGCTGGCGGATGCGGCCTTGCCGCCTCCCAGCTGTTTGCCCGCGAAGGCGCCCGCGTCGGCATCGTCGATCTGCCGCGCAGCAAGGGCGAAGAGGTTGCAGCCCAGATCCGCGCCGAGGGCGGACAGGCTTTCTTTGCGCCGGCGGACGTGTCGGTTTCTTCCGAGGTCAAAGCGGCCGTCAAGGCCGTGGAAGATACGTTCGGGGCGATCACCGTTCTCTTCAATCATGCCGGCATCCTGGCCGTCGGGCCGTTTCTGGAAACGGAAGAAGACGAGTGGGACCGGCTGATGGCCGTCAACGTGCGCTCGATGTTCCTGATGACCAAGGCCGTGCTGCCCGGCATGCTGGCCGCCGGTGGCGGCAGTATCGTTTCAACCTCGTCGATCTCAGCCGTCGCGGCAACGCCGATGGAAGTGCTCTACGACACGACCAAGGGTGCCTGCCATATGTTTGCCCGGGCGATTGCGGTGGAGTTCCGCGACCGTGGTATCCGCTCCAACGCCGTCTGCCCGGGCTTCATCGCCACCGACCACGGCAAGCGCGAGCTGGTCGGCCTTGCCAAGTACGGCGTCGATGTGTCCGACGCGGCGATCGCCGCCCAGCAGGGGCGGATGTGCGATCCGATGGAGGTGGCGCAGGCTGCCCTGTTCCTCGCCAGCGATGAATCCAGCTTCGTCAACGGCACACATCTGTTCGTCGATAATTGCTTCACCGCGATGTGAAGAACAAAGGGGAGAACGAACCATGATGGAATCAGGCGGACACTGGCGCAACTGGGTGGGAAATCAATCGTGCATCGTCAGGCACCGGGGGGCACCGGACAGCGAGGCGGCTCTGGCGGATATGGTGCGCGAGGCAACCTCGAACGGGCTGAACGTGCGCTGCGCCGGCTCAGGGCATTCGTTCACGCCGGTGGCGCTGACCAGCGGACTGCACCTGACGCTGTCCGGCCTGCAGGGCATCAGCCATATCGACACGGCGCGCAAACGCGTCTCCGTCCATGCCGGCACGACGATCAACACGCTCGGCAAGGCCTTGAAGCGCAGCGGGCTTTCGATGATCAACCAGGGCGATATCGACAGCCAGGCGCTGGCAGGCGCGTTGACAACCGGCACGCACGGCACCGGCCTTACACTTGGCAACATGGCTTCGCAGATCGTCGGCATGCGGCTGGTGCAGCCGGACGGCAGCATTCTCGCCATCGATGATAGCGAGCCGGACATGCTGAACGCCGCCCGCGTTTCCATCGGCATGCTCGGCGTCATCTCCGAAATCACCCTGCAGGTGATGGACAGCTACAATTTGGAGGAGAAGCTGTGGCGCTGCACCTTCGACGAATGCATGGAGAGCCACGACGATCTGGCTGCCAACCACCGCCATTTCGGCTTCTTCTGGTGCCCCGTGCCGGAGAGCCGCCACTGCTACTGCCTGCCGGATACATCCTCGGTCTCGACCACCACAAGCCTGTCTGACGTCTGCGAGATGAAGACCATCGACATCACCGATGCGCCGCCGATGGAGAGCGCGTTCGAGAAGATCGCCTATTCCTCGGAAATCTACCCGATCGAATATGTGCCGAATTTCCACGAGCTGGAATATGCGGTGCCGGTCAAATACGGCAAGCAGGCCTGCACCGAGGTGCGCAAGCTGATGCTGGAGAAACACCCGACCTGCATCTACCCGATCGAATACCGCTTCACCGCCGGCGATGGCGGCTGGATCAGCCCGTTCTCCGAGCAGGATTCGATCACGCTGTCAGTCTCGGGCCAACCGGGCACGGACTACTGGAACTACCTGAAGGATGTCGACGATATCCTGCGCCAGTTCGGCTCACGCCCGCATTGGGGCAAGCTGCATTTTCTGGGTGCCGAGGATGTGACGGCACTCTATCCACGCGCGGGAGAGTTCCGGGCTCTGAGGAACAAGCTCGATCCGGAGGGGCGGTTTTTGAACGATCATCTGAAGCAGCTATTTGGGTGATCTC
Source organism: Pararhizobium sp. PWRC1-1 (assembly GCF_049897905.1). Lineage (NCBI taxonomy): Bacteria > Pseudomonadati > Pseudomonadota > Alphaproteobacteria > Hyphomicrobiales > Rhizobiaceae > Pararhizobium > Pararhizobium sp. PWRC1-1. Next base: position 53,651 of record NZ_JAFCXE010000005.1, read on the forward strand.
GTGCACTTTGGCAGCGGGGACAGATGACGTACTGCGCCGCAAATTGTTGGGAGATGGTGTGCGTGGTAGAAACAGCGGGCGCTCATCATTCTTGAGCGTTCACGCGGCAATGGGCGGATGGGAGGCTGACCATGAACGGTGCTGATATTCTGTGCGATGTGCTTTTGGCCAATGACGTCAATATCTGCTTCGCCAATCCCGGCACGTCGGAGATGCATTTTGTCGCGGCTCTCGATCGCCGGCCTGAAATGCGCTGCGTACTGGGGCTTTTCGAGGGCGTGGTGACCGGCGCTGCCGACGGCTATGCACGGATGACCAACCGGCCGGCAGCAACGCTGCTTCACACCGGGCCGGGATTGGCAAACGGGCTCGCCAACCTTCACAACGCCCGGCGTGCGCGCGTTCCGATGATCAACGTCGTCGGCGATCATGCCTCCTACCATCTTCCTCTCGACGCGCCTCTGACATCGGACATCGAGAGCCTGGCTGCACCGATGTCCAACTGGGTAAGGCGGATCGAAGGGCCAGACGACGTTGCAACGGCAACGAAAGCCGCCATTCACGCTTCGCTGTCGCCTCCAGGCATCGCAACCCTGATCCTGCCTGCGGATGCGGCGTGGAGCGAAGCAAGGCCGCCCGCATCGGCAGTGATCGACCGTCCCCAGCCTTCCGCCGCCAAGGGCGAGGCAATACGCGGCGCAGCGGAAGCGATCCGCAAAGCCCGCGGCCGGAGTGCTATCTTTGTCAAAGGAACGGCGGCATACGCAGATTCGCTGGAGATCGCGGGGCAAATCTCGGCCGCGCTCGATGTACGTCTGTTCAGCGAAGTGCAGGTGGCGCATATGCAGCGCGGTATCGGCCGCGTGGCGCCAACCCGCATCCCCTACCCGATCGACGCGGCATTGGAGATGCTGGCCGACATTGACGTTCTCGTCCTCGTCGGCGCACCGGAGCCGGTTGCTTTCTTTGCATATCCCGGCAAGCCCGGGCGGCTGGTTCACAAAGGCTGCCAAGTACTGACGTTGGCAGCCCATGGAGAGGACCTGAAAACAGCGCTGGAGGCGCTTCGGGATGAATTGGGGATAAAAAATTCGCAGGCAGTGCCGCAGGCAAGGACCGCCGCAAATGAAGGGCGGCCCAGCGGAGCACTCACAGAAGACGCAGTCGCAGTGATCGTGGCGCAAAAACTTCCGGACAACGCCATTGTTTGTGATGAAGGTATTACCTCAGCCCGAAGATTCTTTTCACTTTCCGAACAGTCGGCTCCACACGATTTTATGATGAACACAGGCGGCGCTATCGGTATCGGTATACCTTTGTCCATCGGTGCTGCGATCGCCTGCCCCGACCGAAAGGTTTTGAACCTGCAAGCCGATGGAAGCGGGATGTATACCATTCAGGGACTATGGACCCAGGCGCGGGAAAATCTCGACATCATCACGATCATCTTCGCCAACCGCACCTACGCGGTACTGCATGGAGAAATGCGCAACGTCGGAGTTCAGACGATCGGGGAAAACGCCCGGAAAATGCTGGATCTCGACAATCCGTCGCTGGACTGGGTGTCGATGGCAAAGGGCATGGGGGTCGAAGCGGCGCGTGCCCGCACCTGCGAGGAGTTCATGGGTCTTCTCGGCCACGCCTTGTCGCGTCACGGCCCTTTTTTGATAGAAGCCGTTATCTGACAGCCAATCGCCCACCAGTCCCGGGGATTGGCCGCCAAGAAATCAGTGCGGCGGTTATCGCCCCATGCACGGCATGGAGCGACCTCAGCCTCAAGCTTCCGGGTTTTCTTCTGCCGCAACCACCTTCGGGCCGCCCTTGGCGACGCCGACCATGGCGGGACGCAGGACGCGTTCGCCGATGGTGTAGCCGGCCTGAACGACCTGGACGACGGTGTTGTTCGGAACTTCCGGGTTCGGAACTTCAAACATTGCCTGATGGAAATTCGGATCGAACTTCTGGCCGACCGGCTCCAGCTTCTGGACGCCATGACGCTCCAGTGCCGACAGCATGGCGCGCTCGGTCATCTCGACGCCTTCGATCAGTGCGTTGAAGCCAACATCGCCGGCCTCGCGCGCTTCCGCCGGAATGGCATCGAGCGCGCGGCGCAGGTTGTCGGACACGGCCAGCATGTCGCGGGCAAAGCCGGCGACGGAATAGGATTTTGCATCCTTGACGTCGCGCGCGGTGCGGCGGCGCAGGTTGTCCATTTCAGCGGCAAGGCGCAGATAGCGGTCGCGCATGTCGGCGGCTTCAGCCTTGGCAAGCTCTAGCGGATCCGGCTCGGAAACGGCGGTATCGACCTGCTCGTCGGCGGCTTCGGCATAGGCGGCAGCTGCTTCGTCCGCGTTCGCTTCAGCACCGTGTTTGTTCATATCGTCGGTCATGACGGTCTCCGGAATGTCAATATATCTAGGATTTGGTGTCGATATCGAGCTTTGAAGCCGAAAAATCAAGGGTACAATCGAAAGCTGCCGGAAAAACCGGCTGCTTCCCGGCCGATTATCGCGACAAACGCGACATCAGCTGCGCCGTATAGTCCACCATCGGCACGATGCGCGAGTAATTCAGCCGCGTCGGCCCGATGACCCCGACAGCGCCGACGATCTTGTCGTCGCTGTCCCTGTAGGGCGCGACGATCAGCGACGAGCCGGACAGCGAGAACAGCTTGTTTTCCGACCCGATGAAGATCCGCACCCCCGGCCCGCTTTCGGCCAGATTGAGGATTTCGATCAGGCTGTCCTTCTTTTCCAGATCGTCGAACAGCATGCGCAGGCGGTCGAGATCCTCGGCACCGGCCAGTCCCTCGAGCAGATTGGCACGGCCGCGCACGATCAGCTGCGTCGGCTTGTCATCCGCCTCGCTGCCCGACCAGATGGCAAGGCCACGCTCGACCAGGTCCTGGCTCAGCGTATCGAGTTCGCGCCGGACCGTTTCCTTGACCTTTTCAAGCTGGCCACGCACCTCGGGCAGCGTCTGCCCGGCGAGATGGGCATTCAGGAAATTGGCCGCTTCCGTCAGCTGCGAGCTGGTGACGCCGGCCGGCAGCTCAATGATGCGGTTTTCCACCTGGTCATGTTCGCCAACAAGGACCGCCAGCGCCTTGGTCGGCGCCAGCCGGACGAACTCGACATGCCGCAGCACCGGATCGTTCTTGGCGGTAATCACCAGCCCTGCCCCGCGCGACATGCCCGACAGCATCTGGCTGGCATCGTTCAGCAACGTCTCGACAGGCTGGTCGCGGTCTACGCGGCGGACATGCCGGTCGATCGAGGCGCGATCCTCGGGCGACAAATCGCCCACCTGCATGAAGGCATCGACGAAGAAGCGCAGGCCATTTTGCGTCGGCAGGCGCCCGGCGCTGATATGTGGCGAATAGATCAGGCCAAGGTCTTCGAGATCGCTCATGACGTTGCGCACGGATGCCGGCGACAGCGACATCGGGAGGATGCGCGACAGACTGCGGGAACCGAGCGGTTCACCGCTTTCCAGATAGCTTTCCACAATGCGACGGAAGATCTCGCCCGAACGCTCGTCAAGCGCCGAAAGCCTTTCCCGCATTGCAGATTTATCCACCATCATTCGAACGCAAAAACCCATGTTGTTGAAGTCAATTGAAATATAGTGATCCCGGCCCGGATAGCAAAAGGGAAATTGGCTGGAGAGCCCGCCGTACAGCGCCTTTTGGCCCTACTCCACTCTTTTAGCGCAAATGATTTCCCTTCCTCCGAACTTAGGTTAGAAGGCTGACAAACATCAAAGGAGTTCATGATGCGGCCTTCCGGCAGAAAAACCGACCAGATGCGCAAGGTTTCCTTCGAGCGCAATGTTTCCAAACATGCAGAAGGATCCTGCCTGGTAAAGTTCGGCGATACGCATGTGCTGGTCACGGCGAGCCTGGAAGAAAAGACGCCGCCATGGCTGCGCAACAGCGGCAAGGGCTGGGTCACCGCCGAATACGGCATGCTGCCGCGCGCCACCGGCGAGCGTATGAAGCGCGAGGCTGCGTCGGGCAAACAGAGCGGCCGCACCCAGGAAATCCAGCGACTGATCGGCCGGTCGCTTCGCGCCGTGGTCGACCTGAAGGAACTCGGCGAACGTCAGATCTCGATCGATTGCGACGTCATCCAGGCCGATGGCGGCACCCGCACCGCCTCGATTACCGGCGCCTGGATTGCGCTGCGCGATTGCCTCGCCTGGATGGAAGCGCGCAACATGATCAAGGTGGAAAAGGTCCTGAAAGACCATATCGCTGCGATCTCCTGCGGTATCTTCGCCAATCAGCCGGTGATCGACCTCGACTACCTGGAAGACTCGGCCGCTGAAACCGACGCCAATTTCGTCATGACCGGCTCTGGCGGCATCGTCGAAATCCAAGGAACGGCAGAAGGCAAGCCTTTTTCCGAAGAGGAATTCGGCACGCTGCTCGGCCTTGCCAAGAACGGCATTGCCGAACTGGTCGGCATGCAGAAGCAGGCAATCGGGGGCTGAGCCATGGCCGCACCGTTCGAAGGCATTCTGGAGACGGCGCTTTACGTTGACGATCTCGATGCGGCGGAGGCGTTTTACGGCTCCGTTCTCGGTCTTGAGAAAATCAGCCGCGCCGGCAACCGGCATATCTTCTTTCGCTGCGGCCCCGGCGTTCTCCTGATCTTCAATCCGGCGGAGACGCTCAAACCGCCGCTGGCAGACGGGCTGCAGGTTCCGCCACATGGCACGCACGGCCCGGGACATATGTGCTTCCGGGTGCCGAAAGGCCAGCTCGGCGGCTGGGAAGAGAAGCTGAAGACCGTAGGTATTGCGATCGAAACCGAGGTGCTTTGGCCATCGGGCGCACGCTCCTTCTATTTCCGCGATCCGGCCGGAAACAGCCTGGAATGCGCCGAGGCCAGCCTCTGGGCTATCGATTGACACGAATGGGCGGCGACTGACCGCCGGATGAGAAAGGCGCCATGCGCAAGCTTGAAGACAAGACCCTGATCGTTGCCAGCCACAATGCCGGCAAGATCCGCGAAATCCGCGACCTGATCGGCCCGATGGGCTTTGAAGCCAAATCGGCGGCCGATCTCAATTTCGTCGAACCGGACGAGACCGGCACGACCTTCGAGGAAAACGCCACGATCAAGGCGCTGGCCTCGGCAAAGGCCTCCGGCCTGCCTGCCCTTTCGGACGATTCCGGCCTTGTCGTCGATGCGCTGAACGGCGATCCGGGCGTCTACACCGCCAATTGGGCGGAGACTGCCGACGGTACGCGCGATTTCGCCATGGCAATGCAAAAGGTCGAGACCGCTATTCAGGAGGCAGGCGCCACCGCCTTCGACCGGCGCACCGGCCGCTTCGTCTCGGTGCTGTGCCTTGCCTGGCCGGACGGTCATGTCGAGCTGTTCCGTGGCGAGGTCGAAGGCCATATCGTCTGGCCGCCGCGCGGGGACCAAGGTTTTGGTTACGACCCGGTCTTTCAACCGCTCGGCTACGACACCACATTCGGCGAAATGAGCGGTGACGAGAAGCACGGCTGGAAGCACGGCTGGAAGCACGGCTGGAAGCACGGCGATACGGACGCGCTGTCGCACCGCGCCCGGGCGTTCAAGCTTTTTGCGGAGACGTGCCTGAGTGCGTAAAGTGATGGCTTCGCCGATTCTTTGCCAGTTTTTCAGTGGCCACCTCAATCTCCGAGGTGGTAATTGACGGGTCAACCATCCTCCGTCATCCCTGTGCCCGTCACAGGGATCCAGCAGCGCCGCGTCTGCGGCGCGATAGGCTCCTTCACGCGACGGACGTCGCGTGGCTGGATTCCTGTGACAAGCACAGGAATGACGGTGTAGTAAGTTGCGATGCCAAGCAACCAACATACGACACGACCTTAACGACATCGCGCCCGAGCGCCTGAAAGACCCAAACCAGAATGGCCACTTTTTCTTCCATCGGTGACAGCAAGGAGCCCGGATTCGGGGTCTATGTGCATTGGCCCTTCTGTGCTGCCAAATGTCCCTATTGTGACTTCAACAGCCATGTCCGGCATCAGCCGGTCGATCAGCCACGTTTCGTCACGGCGTTTCTGACCGAAATGGCCGCGATGCGGCACATGTCGGGGCCACGCACCGTCACCAGCATCTTCATGGGCGGCGGCACGCCATCGCTGATGAACCCGGCGACGGTCGAGGCCATTCTCGACGGCATTGCCAATCTCTGGCATGTGCCCGACGGTATCGAGATCACCATGGAGGCCAACCCCTCCAGCGTCGAGGCAACCCGTTTTCGCGGCTACCGCGCCGCTGGCGTCAACCGAGTTTCGCTCGGCGTCCAGGCGCTGAACGACCGGGATCTCAAGTTTCTCGGCCGGTTGCACAATGTCGAGGATGCGCTGAAGGCGATCGGCCTGGCGCGCGATATCTTTCCGCGCATGTCGTTCGATCTGATCTATGCCCGCCCGAACCAGACCGTCGAGGCCTGGGAGCAGGAGTTGAAGCAGGCCGTCTCCTATGCCGTCGATCACCTGTCGCTCTACCAGTTGACGATCGAGGAAGGCACGCCTTTCTACGGCCTGCACAAGGCGGGCAAGCTGATCGTGCCCGACGGCGAGCATTCCGCCGTGCTCTACGAAGCAACGCAGGAGATCACCGAAGGTTTCGGCATGCCGGCCTATGAGGTTTCCAACCATGCAGCACCTGGCGCCGAGAGCCGCCACAACCTCACTTACTGGCGCTATGGCGACTATGCCGGCATCGGCCCGGGCGCCCATGGCAGGTTGACGCGCGGCCGCGACAAGATCGCCACCGCGACAGAACGCAAGCCGGAAACCTGGCTGCAACTGGTCGAGGACCATGGCCACGGCATGGTCGATCAGGAAGTGCTGGGCTACGGCGAGCAGGCCGACGAGCTGTTGCTGATGGGCCTGCGTCTGAAGGAAGGCATAGACCTCGTCCGCTGGCAGGACCTGTCCGGCCGCGAGCCCGATCCGGACCGCGAACAGTTCCTGATCGAACATGGCTTCATCGAGCGGCTGGGCAATTCCCGCCTGCGCTGCACGCCGGCCGGCATGCTGATCCTCGATGCCGTGGTTGCCGATCTCGCCTGCTAGAGCAATTCCAGTAAAAGTGCGTAGCGCGTCCGGAATTGCGCAAAGACAAAAAGTTAGAGCGTTTTCGCGGTTCGAAGAAAAGCGGAAATGCTCTAAGTCTTACTCGAACGAAGCCAGATACTTTTTGGCGATTGCATCCAGCGCTTTCCGCTCGTCCGGATCGAGCAGCGCCGTCAACCGGTGCTGGTTGGCGACATGGACGGTGACAGCGCGCTCGACCAGATCGAGCCCTTCCGGTTTCAGTGCGATCAGCACGCTGCGACGATCCTCCGGGTTGGTCAACCGCTCGACGAGCCCTGCCTTTTCCAGCTGATCGATCCGGTTGGTCATCGTGCCCGACGTGATCATCGTCGTGGCCAGCAGATCGCCGGGCGATAACCGATAGGGGTTGCCGGAGCGGCGCAGGGCCGCCAGCACGTCGAAGCTCGCCGACGACAGTCCAAACTCTGAAAAGGTCTTCTCGACCTCGCGGCTGAGATAGGTCGATAGCCGCGCCAGCCTGCCGAGAAGGCCCATGGGCGCGACTTCAAGGTCCGGGCGCTCCTTGCGCCATTGCGCCAAAATTCTATCGACGTGATCTTCATCCATGGTTTTCTGGTACGCAGAATTCATCTTGACGTCAAGATAATCGATGATATCCTGATTTTATCTTGAAATCGAGATACTTCAAATGAAGACAAAACCCTCTTCCCTCACCGACATCGGCCTGACCGCGATTGCACCCGCCATCTGGGGCAGCACGTATCTGGTCACCACAGAATTCCTGCCGCATGGTTATCCCCTCACCGTCGCCATGCTGCGCGCTTTGCCGGCAGGTCTCATCCTGCTGCTGATCGTCCGGCAATTGCCGCAAGGCATCTGGTGGGCGCGCAGCTTCATCCTGGGCGCGCTCAACTTCTCGTTCTTCTGGGCGATGCTGTTCGTCTCGGCCTACCGCCTGCCCGGCGGCGTCGCAGCAACCGTCGGCGCCATCCAGCCGCTGATCGTCGTCATGCTGGCACGGATGCTGATCGGCACACCTGTGAAGACGCAGGCGATTGTCGCCGGCATTGTCGGCATGGCCGGCGTCGGTCTGCTGGTGCTGACGCCCGGAGCGGCGCTCGACCCGATCGGCATCCTTGCCGGACTGGCCGGCGCAGTCTCCATGGCCTTTGGAACCGTGCTGACACGCCATTGGGCACCGCCCGTATCGAGCCTGACCTTTACTGCGTGGCAACTGACCGCCGGCGGTCTGTTGCTGCTGCCGGTGGCTCTGCTGTTTGAACCGGCCTTGCCAGTGCCGACCATGGCCAATGTGCTTGGCATGGCATGGCTGGGGCTGATCGGTGCCGCCTTTACCTATCTGTTGTGGTTTCGTGGCCTGTCCAAGCTCGACCCCGCCGCCGTCGCATCGCTCGGCTTCCTCAGCCCGCTGGTGGCAACGCTGCTCGGATGGGGTGTGCTGAACCAGAACCTGACGCCGCTGCAGATTATCGGCATGGCCGCTGTGCTGGTGAGCGTATGGCTCGGCCAACGAGCGCAGATGGCACCGCGTCCCGTTGCAACGGTCACAACGAAAACCGTCAGTCCTTAGCGGCCTTGTCCCTCGCGGCCGCCAGCCCCTTGGAGATCGGCCCTGCAATATCGGACGATAGCATTGCCGTCAGACCGGCGGCGGTGGTTCCGCCATAGTCGGTGAAGATTTTGACCGTATCGGCCGGCGTTTCCGAAGCGCCGGCCATCCACGTTCCGGAGCCGAGAAAGAGCTGACGGACAGCGATATCTGCAACATCCGGAGCCACGCCGTTTTCAATCGCGTCACGGATCATCACATCGGCAAAGGCGGCGATGAAGGCCGGGCCTGAACCGGTCAAGGCGGTGAAATAATCCAGATCGCTTTCCGTGGACAGTCTCGTCGTCTTTCCGGAACAGGCAAAGAAGCTGTCGGCAAAGGCCGCATCGTTATCGGTTGCGCCCGGTGTCGAAAGCCAAGGGGTGAAAGACAGTCCCTGCTCGGCGCAGGCATTCGGCATGGCGCGGATGATGCGTTCGCTGTTGAAGCGTGCAAGCAGCGCCTCTGCCGGAACTCGGGCCATGACCGAGATGACCAGCTTGCCGGACAGATCGAGGTCCAGCGCGTCGAGGTCCTCCGGCCGCACCGAAAGAATGACGATATCCGATTGCGCCGCCAGAGACCGGTTATCGGTGGTGAACCGGATATCCGGCCAGGCCTCGAAGCCTGCCGTGTTGCCGCTGCGCGACGACAGGATGAGATCGGCGGCAGCGACGAAACCCTTGGCAAGGGCCGGGCGAAGCAAGGCCCCACCCAGCCAGCCGGTTCCGCCGATGACGCCGAGCGTGGTCAAGCCCACTCGCCCTTGCGCATGACGGGAACCTTGGCGCCATCGGCACGCACGCCATCGATATCCACCTCGCCGGAACCGATCATCCAGTCGATATGGATCAGGCTGGAATTGCCGCCCTGCGCCGCGATCTGTTCCTGGCTGAGCGACGCGCCATCCAGGAAGCATTTCGAATAGCACTGGCCGAGCGCGATATGGCAGGAGGCATTTTCGTCAAACAGCGTGTTGTAGAACAGCACGCCGCTGGCCGAGATCGGCGAGGAATGCGGCACCAGCGCCACTTCGCCGAGACGCCTTGCACCCTCGTCGGTATCCAGCACCTTGTTCAGGACTTCCTCGCCCTTCGACGCCTTGGCCTCAACGATACGACCACCCTCAAAACGAACCTGAATATTGTCGATCAGCGTGCCCTGATGCGACAGCGGCTTGGTGCTCGACACATGGCCTTCGACGCGCAGCGCATGCGGCGTGGTGAAGACTTCCTCGGTCGGAATGTTGGGATTGCAGGTGATGCCGTTCTTGGCCGTCGATGCGCCGCCATGCCATTCATGACCATCGGCAAGACCAACCGTCAGGTCGGTGCCGGGACCTGTGAAATGCAGGGCGGAAAAACGCTCGCCGTTCAGCCATCCGGAGCGCTTGGCGAGATTGGCATTATGTTCAGCCCAGGCGGCGATGGGGTCGGCGACATCGACGCGGGAAGCGGCAAAGATCGCATTGGCCAGCTTTTCAACGGCAACGGCTTCCGCATCGTCCGGGAACATCTGTTTGGCCCAGGCAGGGTTGGGATAGGAGACGATGTTCCAGTTGATGTCGAAATTGGAGATCTTCTCCAGTGCCGGTTTGTAGGCCATCGACATTGCCTTGTTGGCGCGTGCCACCTTGGCTGGGTCCTGTGCTGCCAGCATCATCGGATTGTCGCCGGAGATGGCGAGACGGGCGGTATTGGTCCCGAACGCCTTGGCCATGCCGTCGTAGAGCCAGCCGCTCGCCTTGTCGAAGCTTTCGTCGGGGGCGTGGGCGTAACGGGCGAGCGTCGTTTCCTCGTCGGAATAGAACGTCGTCACCAGCCCGGCGCCGGCGATATAGGCATGCTTGGTGATCAGCCGCACCAGCGGCAGTGCCGCGATCGGCGCTGTGATCAGGAGATCCTGTCCGCGCTCGAGCCTGAGCCCCACCTTGATGGCGACTTCGGCGAGCTTGTCCAGTTTGACGGGATCGACGGCTTGATGGGCGGGATGGGTCATGGGGTGCCTGTCTGCTGAATTTACATCACGCGAAAGACTTAGTGCGCTTTGCGGCGAAATTGAAGGTGCATTTGCGCGACCGCGCCCATCATCGCAAGGCAGCGGTCATGGCGGCGATGTTGCTCTGGTGGACCGCCTCATAGGGCGCGAAATAGAGGATGGCAGCCGATGCGATGTCGGCGGCGATGAAATCTTTCAGTGGCGGGATCACAGTTTCCCCTTGCGCAATTGCTGCCGACAAACGCTCCAGATAGCTTCGGTTCGCATCGATCAGCGCCGGTGCATATTCGCCTTCGGCAATCCGGGCTCTATCACCATGGCTCGGCAGGATCCTGTCGATCGGCCATTCCCGCAGACGCCGGAGTTCGCCGATATGCGTACTGATCTGCTTGGGCTCGGCAATGTAGGTAACTGTATCCTCCAGCGTATCGCCGGCCAGCAGCAGTTTTTCGTCCGGCAGCCAAATGACATTGCCGTCGGAACTGTGGATCGCAAAATGATGCAGTTCGACCCGGCGCTGGCCAACCATGAGCTCCAGTTTTTCATCAAACAGCCGTGTGGGCATGATCAGCGGCGCAATCGGCGGATTGGCCGCTTCGATCCTGTCGCGGTTCTCCTCTAGCTTCTGCGCTGTCAACGTGAGGGCGATGATCTCGCAATCGGCAAACACGGCGGTACCGGCAATATGATCCTTATGCCAGTGGCTGAGCACAACGCGGATCGTGCGGACGCCAAGGCTCTCGAGATGTGTGCGGATCGCGGTCCCATGCGCCAGCGAGATATGGGTGTCATAAACCAGTGCGTCGTCACCATCGACGATGGCATAGGAGGCAACGCCGAGCGAGTAGGCGCCGTCATCCAGCCAATTCGGGCCTTCGGCATGCAGCCGCTTGCCTTCAATCCGCCCGTCATAATAGGCGAAGATGCCGGGATAGGGTTCAAGGATCGAAAGCGTCTCGGTCATCTGGGACATTGTGTTTCTCTCAAGCGATCAGGGGAGCTGCGACCGCGTTCAGTGCCTTGCGCGCATCATCGGGTGCCAACCGCACCTGCAGGCCGCGCTGGCCGCCATTGATATAGACCAGCGGCTCGGCAAGGGCAGCCTCCTCGATCGCCGTCGGCACCGGCTTTTTCTGCCCGAACGGGCTGATGCCGCCGACGTGGTAGCCAGTCAGCCGCTCGGCCTCGACCGGCTTCATCATATTGGCCGACTTGCCATGAAAGGCCGCCGCCAGCTTCTTCATGCTGACTTCCCGATCGGAGGGCACGACGACGCAGACCGGCTTGCCATCGACCTCCGCCATTAGCGTCTTCAACACGCGGCGCGGCTCCTCGCCCAATGCTTCGGCCGCCGCCATGCCAATCCGGTCGGCGGAAGGGTCGTAGTCATAGGTATGAACGGTGAAGGCCGCTCCGGCCTTTGTCAGCGCAAGCGTCGCGCGGGTGCTTTTCGACATGGTCTACCCTTGAAAAAGGCCGCCATAGATTTCCGGCTTGAAACCAGCGGTCAGCTTGCCGTCGTGGTCGAGCACCGGGCGTTTGATCATCGACGGTTGGGCGAGCATCAGGGCGATCGCCTTGTCTTCGTTGAGGTCCTGCTTGTCGGTATCCGGAAGCGCGCGAAACGTCGTGCCGGCGCGATTCAGCACCGTCTCCCAGCCCAAGGCTGCCGTCCAGCGCTCAAGCGCTTCGCGCGGGACGCCGGAGGCCTTGTAGTCGTGGAAATCATAGGCGATCCCCTGGCCCTCCAGCCAGGTCCGCGCCTTCTTCATCGTGTCGCAATTCTTGATGCCGTAAATGGTCACGCTCATGCTCAATCCCTTTTTACCGGTATGCGGGATAGCATGAAGATATCCGGCTGAGAATATGCCGAACCGGACGGATCAGCGCTCCAGCATATCGATCAGTTGCGGCAGATCGGCGACGGTTTCAATGATGTGATCAGCACCGGCGGCCTTGAGCTTGGCGCCGATCTTTTCATGAAGGGCCGCGCGTTCGTTCGGCGAAAGAGCGGAAAGCTCTGTCAGGGTCAGGCCAGCCTCGTTGCCCGACAGCGTCAGACCAACCGTAATGCAGCCGGCGGCCACGCCCTCGGCAATCCCAGGCTCGGTATCGTCGACCTTGATCACCGCGCCGGCCGGATAGACCATCAGGTCGAGGAAGCACTTGTACATGCCGATCGGCGTCGGGCGGCCAAGCGGCAGATCGTCGGTGCAGATGAGGTTTTCGGGCGCAAAGCCCTGTTCGGCCGCAAGCGGCAGGACGCGTTCCATGATGGAACGGGTATAGCCGGTGGTCGAGCCAATTTTCATGCCCTTGGCGCGCAGATAAGCGACCGTTTCGAGCGTACCGGGAACCAGCGTGCAATAGTCGCTGACCACCTCTTCGTTCAGCGGCACGAAGAGTTCATAGACCCTGTCGATGGCGCTTTCGTCCGGTGCCGACCCCTGCGCCGAGGTCCAGCGTGCCACGATGTGCGGTTCGGACAGCATGGCGCTGATATGGGCGCGTTTCGGCAGTCCCATCGGCTTGCGCGCATCGGCAATGGTCACGTGGACGCCGAATTTGGCAAAGGTTTCGACAAAGGCGCCCATCGGTGCGAAGGAGCCGAAATCGATGACGGTGCCGGCCCAATCGAATATGACGGCCTTGAACTTGCTCATGCGGCACTCCCATAGAGTTCATTAATGGTTTCCTCGCCGATGCCAAACGCCGTTGAGGCGCCGCATCCGGCGGTGACGACGACGACGCGGACGCTGTCGGAAGGTTTGTCGGTGAAACGCCAGCGGTCCGGCGCGGAAGCGTAGGTTCCGAGCCAACGCTCCGCGACCACGCGTCCCGGTAGATCGAGTACCCGGTCGAATTCTCCAAGGATCAGCGCATCGACGGCTTCCGAGGCAAAGGGATCGGGCGTCGTGGCGTAATGATGGCTGTCACCGACGACCAGCGAGCCATCGGCCGACTGGGTGACGATCAGGTGGATGCCGTTGTCGCGCTCCGCCTTCAGGTCGGCATCGAGGCGCTTTTTCAGCTGCTCCGCCTCGGGCAGGTCGGCATAGCCGAGATAGCGGCCGAGCCCGAGATCGGACATCACGGCCGTCTTGAAACGGACCGGCTGGCGCGGCCGCACGCGCAGCATCTGCAGCTTGCAGCGGGTGACATTGTAGGCAGCAATGCGCTCGGCAAAAAGGCCGGTGAAATCGTCGCCTGGGCAAACGACCACCGTTTCGGCCTCGATCACGCCATCCGCCGTTTCCACATGCGGCGGTTCGACCGCAGTAACGGTGGTGCTGCGCAGAAAGGTGATGCCGAGCTGCTCTTCAAGAAATCGCGCTAGCAGTGGGATCGCCGTGCGGGATTCGACGCGGATTTCGTGCGGGCTGTAGAGCGAGACGCGAGCAGCGTCGGTGCGCAGGCAGGCAATATGCTCCTGCGCCTGGCGCGCCGTCAGCCTTGCGCAGCCCTCTGCCATGTCTGTGCGCAGGAAAGCATCGATCACCTCTTCGGATTCATCGAACCGGGAGGCGAGCACCATGCCGCGCTGAACGACGGCGATGCCGGCCTTGTCGACGGTATCTGCCCAGATATCCCGCGCCCGCCGCGCCATGGTCCAGCAATCGCCGACGCCCTGGCCGGTGACGGTGACGAAACCGAAATTGCGCACCGAAGCGCCATTGGCCTGCGCATCGCGGTCGATGACGATAACCCTCTTGCCGCGTTTCGCCGCCGCATAGGCATGGGCGAGGCCGACGATACCGGCACCGACGACGGCGAGATCATAAACGGGCATGCATTCTCTCCTGCGTGCCTTGCCGGAACAGGTCCGGGCGGCTCGCGGCTAAAGAGCGCAAGTTCATAAAGGGAATATGACAACCGCCAGCGATGCGGCGATTGTCCATATTTTTCGCGCACAAAGGTCAGGCGGCTTGGTTTGCCTGCAAATCACGGGAAGCGAAGGGCATCACTCAGGCTTCGAGCGCACCCGGCTTGCGCACGGCCTTTGTCGGCTCGTCGCAGGCGATCTTCATCAGGTTGTCGCGGCGGCGGGCGAAACGCTGTGAGGTGCGCGTCGCGACCAGGCCCGCCTGGGGCGCGTGGATATCGATCGTGCCGCCTTCCATTCCCGGCGCGGTTACGATCGTCGCAAGCAGATCACCGGCAGCGACGGTATCGCCGATGGTACGATGGAACAGCACGGTACCGGTATCAGGCGCACGGATCATCTCGATATTGTCGAGCGGCGTCACCTTGCCCTTGTAAGGATCGAGAGCCGCAATGGTGCCGCCAACGGCACCGCGTGCGGCAAGAAAGCGCCAGAGCCCGTCGGCATCCTTGCGGGCCATGTCCGGATAGACGTCGCGCGTGCCGCGAAGCTCGACCGTGACGGCGAGGCGGCCGGGTAGCCGCTTTGCCTTTTCGGCTGTTTCATGCTTCCAGGCATAGCCGACAGCTTCCTCGAAGGCGCTGCTTTCGCCGTCAGCCAGAAACACGGCCTCCATATCGAGTGCCGATGCCAGATCCGAGGCTTCGGGCCAGAAGGCTTCATCGACATAGGTGTATTGTACGGATTCGTCGTCGCAATGCAGATCGAGCATTAGATCGGCACCTACCGCCATATGCAGAAGCTGCCGCTTCAGCTGTTCGACTGCCGGATAACGCTCCAGATCTTGGACCAGAGTCTGGCGCTCACCAATCGGGATTAGCGGAAACTCGCGGTTGAAATTGGTGCGCGAGCCCAGATCGAAACGCCCCTGCAAATCGCCAAAATGCGATTGCGCCGTACCGATCGGATTGGCCTGCGGGACGATGGTGATATCGCTGAGAATTGTGCCATCGGCATCGGCCTGACGCAGCTTTTCGCACAGGAAATGCAGGAGTGCTGTGCCCGGAAGTTCATTGGCATGCAATGCTGCCTGGATGTAGATTTTCGGCGCCTTGGCGTCGCTGCCCTTGAACCGGATCACCGGAAGCCGCCATTCAATACCTGGCGTATCCCCCTTGATGACGATTTCAGAACTATCCATGAATGTCCTCCCTTTTGTAATTTCAGGGGCTTATGCGGCTTCCACCCGATGCGCGCAAGATGCCAAAAATTGCAGCATGTTCGGCATCGCGGTATTGCGGCGGCCGTGAACTCACAAACTCCTTCGGCGCGTGGAACACCACACGCCGAAGGAGTGCAAAAGGGTTTTCGCAGCGGCAAAAAACTCATTTCCTGTCGAGGAAGGACCGGACCGCCGAAACGGTCGCTTCCGGCTGTTCTTCCATCAGCCAATGGCCGGATGCCGGGATCACGGCACCGGTGACATTGTCTGCGGCAGCACTGGCAACAACAGCCATGGTCGGCCCGAAGGATTTTTCGCCTCCGATGGCAAGGACAGGCATAGTCAGCTTGCCCTTGGCCAAAAGTTCCTTGTTGTCGATCGCATCCTGATCGAAGGCTGCAAACTGGGCAAACCCGGCATGCATCGCGCCGGGCTGGGCGTAGAGAGCGGCGTAGTGCTGCCGCGAAGCCTCGTCCCAATTCTTCGGATCGGCGGAGAATTCATTCCAGAAGCGATCGAGATAGATGCGCTCACGGCCAGCGACAAGGCGCTCCATATCCGGCCCGCCGAAGCGGAAATGCCAGAGCAGTGGATGCTTGAGGATTTCCTCCCATGGCCCGACACCCGGGATCGGTGCATCCATCAGCACGAATTTGGTCACGTCCTGCGGATATTGAGCAACGAAGGCGTAACCGACCATATTGCCGATATCGTGGGCGACCACATCGGTTTTTTTCACATTCAGTGCCTTCAGCACGCCGGCGATATCCTGGCCTTGCGTCTTCTTGTCGTAACCTTCAGCGGGTTTGGCAGAAAGCCCCATGCCGCGTAGATCGGGCACTATGACCGTGTGATCCCGGGCAAGATCGACAGCCAGCGGCACCCACATGTCACCGGTTTCGCCGTAGCCGTGCAACAGGACGACCGCCGGTCCCTTGCCACCGATCCGGACATGCAGCGTCGTGCCGTTGGTGGCGATTTCCTGCGTGGTGAATTCTGCGGGATATTTCGGAACGCCTTCGGCCAAAGCGGGAGCGGCGAAAGCAATAACGGCAGATGCGATCAGAGAGCGGAGCATGACGATCTTCCAACGTTGCGACGGGCCGGAATGGCCGTCTGATGCAGGCAAGATCGCATTCGCCTCCGGTTCGCGCTAGCCGCCCAACACCGGAACTTACGTTCGGGAATACCGAACAATCCAAGTACGCCTGAAGCCCGCCCCGACAGGCTTCAGGTGATAACTACTGGTCAATCCAGCAGCGGCCAGCGATCGAGATATTCGTATTCGCTCTTGCCGATGAAGCTTCGGATGAGCACGAATTCGCGCGCAACCCACCGGACAGGCTCCGCAAGCATATGCTCCGGCACCGGCGTCTCATCATAGAGCACCGTCATATGCGGCATGAAGCGCGGATTGTAGGTGAAGTTCAGACCCACAGCCCACATTTCCTTGGCAAGCTGGACATGAAGATCCATCATTTCCTCGCTGCGGATCGCATTGGCCAGAACGACAGCCTTCGCGCCGGCGAAGGACATGGCACGATCGAAGTTCACCTCGAAAGGTGCAGCCTTGACGGTGGCCATCGCTGCCGAGACGGCGAAGACGATATCGTCCGGGAAATCCGGATACTTACCGATGCCATTGAGCGAGACGTGTATCAGTTCATGCGGCCGCGGGCTTTTCGATAGGCCGTAACGCTGAGCGATATCCCTTCCAGTCTCGACGGCCTGCAACGCGACATCCCGCTCCGGCACGAGGGCTAAGAACAGATTGCTCTTTCCAAGATCGTCGGCATGTCTTTGGCGGGGCCGAAGCGCCGCGGCGCCACCGACATGACCGAACGAAAAGGACTTCTGTTCACTGCGCACAACTTCATTCCCGGCTTTTCCAAGCATGGCAGACCTCATCTCTTTTTGGATGTTGCCACTATACCCGAGTCGAGTTTTAGATCAAGAACAAAACAGGAACAATATGAATTTATTCCCACACCTCCGTGACGGATCGCGGCGAGCGTTGCGCCAATTTGACCCTGCGGCCCAGAGGGAAATATCGCCGTGGACACGGCACTCCAATGCAAGAAACGGGTGGCAGGACGAGGAAAACTGCGCGAAACTCAGACGATGATCTACGTTTACAAAATCATCGTCTCGCCTGTCGGCAGACTTGAACTGGTTGCCCAAGGCGATGGTTTGGCTGCCATTCTCTGGGAGAAGGATGACCCGAAGCGGGTCAGGCTCGGGGAACGGTCAGAGGGGCCAGATCACCCTGTTCTGCTTGAAACGGAACGGCAACTGGCGGAGTATTTCGCGGGCGTCCGGACGGACTTTAGCGTCCGGCTTGATCTGGCCGGCACGCCATTCCAGAAGGCGGTTTGGGAGGCACTGTTGACAATCCCTTTCGGCGAAACCCGAACCTATGCCGGCATCGCACGGCAGATTGGCCATCCAAAAGCGTACCGGGCGATGGGAGCAGCCAATGGCAAAAACCCGGTGTCGATCATCGTGCCCTGCCACCGCGCCATCGGATCGGATGGGCAGTTGCATGGCTTTGCCGGGGGGCTGGATGCCAAGCGATATCTGCTGGCACTGGAGCGCAACCGCCTCAACGCGGCAGCCTGACCGGCGACAAAGCAATTTTGACCCGCTGCCTTGCGCGGGGAACGGAAGGAACGGAACAATGGCAGAGAAAGCACAGACCTATCACGTCTTCGAAACAGCTGGCGGCTATTGCGGCATTGCCTGGAACGATATCGGCATCACTCGGTTCCAGTTGCCGACGCGAAGTGCTGAAGCCACCGAACGCAACGTGATGCGCCGCGTGCCAAGCGCCGAACGCGGTGCGCCGACGCCCGCTATCAGCGAGCTCATCACTGCCGTCCGGCGGTATTTTGACGGCGAGACCATCGACTTCTCAGATGTAGCCCTCGATCTTGATGGTCAGGACGAATTTTCCCGGCAGATCTACCATGTGCTCCGCCGCGTTGGCTGGGGCCATACGACCACCTATGGCAGTCTCGCCAAGGCGCTTGGCGCCGGGCCGCAAGCCGCCCGCGATGTCGGTCAGGTGATGGCCAGGAACCCGGTGCCTTTAATCATCCCATGCCATCGCGTACTTGCCGCGGGGGGCAAGGTCGGGGGATTTTCAGCACCCGGCGGCGCGACGGCCAAGGTCCGGATGCTGGAACTGGAAGGTATCCATGTCGGCGCAACGGAGCCGGCGCAACAGTCACTGCTGCTGTGATCTACCAAGCAGCCTGAAATATTCAGGTGGCACTCGCCTTATCAACAATTGCAGGCTGCGGCTCGACGTCGCCGATCGCACGAAACGTCAGGCGTGTGCCGCTCGTTGACAGCCGGTTGAACACGGTCTCCAGCGCAGCCATCCGTCCCTTGGTATCCGACTTTTGCTCGAAGTCGCGAAAGGCTTCCTCGTTCTCCCATTCCACGACGGCACGGACAATCCCGCCATCGGTGCTGGCCAGAAACCGGGCTACGATAAAGCCGGGATACGTGGCAACCCAATCGTTTTGAATCTGCGCAAACGCCAATGCAATGTCCGGCTGACTTTCAGCGCCGGACGACGTGTAGTCGATCATCGAATAGAAGCGGTCGGAAGGTTTCATTCGCTCTTTCCTGCAAGCTGCTGGCGGGGCCGGTTTCTTTCTACGGTTGCGGACAGACTGACACCAAACGCTGTCATTGAACAGGACGATACTCTAAAAAATTTCGCGCGCGCAATGCTGCAAACCATTCGTCCTTCTGCGCGCTATTGCCAGTGCGCAGAAGAGATTTGGAAGCTTTTTTTTGCTCAGTCTTTACGCGTGATGGGAAACAGCCGGCGAAGTCTCTGGTCTTTTAGAAACAGCCCACCCCACACCAAGACGCCAAGGTAAACTCCAAAGAGCGTATGGCTGACCAGCGGGCTGCCGATACGGACATGGGCGGCGATAGCGCCACCGAGGTAGGCGGTGAGCAAGATTGCACCCAGAAACGCTGTGCGCGGCCAGACATAGAGCATGATGCAGGCCAGCAAGAGTGAGCCCATGCCCTGGGCAAACCCAATATCTGCGGGCCAGCCCATCGCGCGATACGTCTCAAGCACAACGTCCAGCGGTATCAGCTTGATCACACTGTCAAATGTCAGGAAGGCTACGGCCAGCCCCGAGGCAATTCGGCCAGCCCAGAGAGCACGCCTGTCGTCCATCGAAAAAAGGGACGGGTTTTGTGAGAGATGAGGCATTTCGGAAATCCTTTTGATAGGCGTAACGGATGCGCCGTCACGCACGGCGAACCTTGCTTTTGGAGGGCAGAACCGCCGCAATCGCTTCGATCTCGATCAGAGCTTCAGGGTCGTAGAGGGCCTTGACCTCAGCGATCGTGTCGGCCGGATAGGGCTTGGAGAAGAACTTGCGGCGAAGTTCGACGACTTCCTGAAAATTGCCCATGTCGGTGACGAAAATCGTCACTTTGACGACATCCTTCAGCCTCGATCCCCCGGCCTCCAAAGCCCGGCGAAGATTGGCAAAAGCCTGCTCGCCTTGAGCACGGAAACCGCCGCTTACAATTTTTCCGTCCTCTCCCGCTGCGGCTTGGCCAGAGATGAACAGAAGGTTGCCGAACTTGATGCCCTGCGACAGCAGGAAAGGTTCGTAATGGTCAGGTTTGGTAATGACGCGTTCCAGCATTGTCCGATCCTTCTTAAGCGCCGAAGGAGAGATGAATTCATCTCCTTTGCTTCGGCTTCCCCTATGATATGTGAGCGAATGTAGGGATCGACAAATTCCAATTTGTCAGGCATTGGATGAATTGAATTCAGCTATATAGTGAAACTAATGCGCAGACTTCCTCCTCTTTCCGCCCTTCGCGCATTCGAGGCGGCCGCCAGGCATGGCAGTTTCAAGAATGCGGCGAATGAACTTGCCGTGACGCCGACGGCGATTAGTCACCAGATCCGCTCACTCGAGGAACATACCGGCCTGACGCTGTTCGAGCGAAAAGTCCGCAAAGTCGTCCTGACTGAAGCCGGCGTGCAGCTCTACCCTGTGCTGCGGGATGGTTTCGACGGTTTCGAGGCCATGCTTGAGCGCTTGGTGCGATCACAGAAAAGAGCGCGGGTGACGATTTCTGCGACCAACGCTTTCACGGTGAAGTTGCTGGTTCCTAGGGTTGCCAATTTTCGAAAGCTGCACCCCGGCATAGATCTGCATTTGCATGCCTCAGACGAAACCGTCGACCTTGCTGATGGCGCGATCGATATCGCCATCCGCTACGGTCGAGGACCTTATCCAGGGTTACTTACTGAGGTTATGTTTGCAGATCAGTTCGCACCGCTTGCGCATCCAAACTTCGGCGCACTTTCGCCTCAAGATCTGAACACGGTTCCTCTCATTCATTTCCAATGGAAGAGAACTCACCTATTGAACCCGACCTGGGAGAACTGGTTTGCGCAAGCTGGGCTGCCGTGGACTTCCCCCCTCGGACAACTCCGCTTTTCAGACGAAGGACATGCAATCCAGGCGGCGGTCGCGGGACAGGGGATCGCGCTGCTGAGTTTGGCGCTCGCGGCAGACGAACTTGCCGCTGGTCACCTGGTGCAGCCCTTTGGCCCGTCCATTGACGGGTATACGTACCATCTTGTCATGAACAGTGCCCAATCGCGGAACGCAAGCGTCAGCGCTGCGGCCGAGTGGCTCCGCTCGGAAGTGCAGCTGATGCGGCAGGCGAGAACAGATGGTGCGGAGATTGGCCCATGAAGGGCCACCCTGAAAATCCATGCCAGACTGATCGGCTTTCCTGCCGCTTAAAGAGCGCAACGCTCTTGCCGTGAAGCGCTGCGGGGCAAGTCTTATTTAGGAAGAACGTGTGGCAGATAGATGCCGGTCATTCCCACTCGATCATCAAACAACCTCACCTTGCCCGTCGAGATGATCACCCGGACCAACGAGCTGTCGGAGCGCAAGAACATCTCGCGATCGGCCATCGTCGAGGCGGCCGTGGAGTCGTTCCTGTCGCCTGATGCCGCCGGTCGGCGCGGGGCGACCTTCACCCGCCGGATGGACCGGCAGTCACGCCAGGCGCAACGGATCGAACGCGACCTTGGAGTCACGGTGGAGACGTTGGCGCTGTTCGTCCGGTTATGGCTGACGATCACGCCGCCATTGTCTGGTGATGCGCAGGCCGCAGCGCGGATCAAGGGTCGCGAGCGCTTAGAAGCGCTTCGTCGAGACGCTCGGCAAAAGGCTTCAGAAAGGTCATAGCTTTCTTCGCGAAATCCCGGACGTTGCCGGAAGGGTGCACGGCGATCATGACACTTCGCCGACAGAGGGCCGATAGCGTTCGCTTGTCGTCGATCAAAGTCGAATCGTTAAGGTACGGAAAACTCGTCCGATCAAACCGGACATCACAGCACATTATCCAGCCAACCGGACTTCCTACATGCACCCACATGATAGTTCGACAAAAGGTTTGACGATGGCAATATTTCTTACAGGAGCGGGTGGCTATATTGGAGGTGAAATCGGCCAAAAGCTTGTAAACGCCGGTTATGGGGTGCGCGGCCTCGTCCGCAATGCAGACCAAATTGAGAAGCTGAGCGGATCGGGTATCCAGCCCGTGCTTGGCATGCTGGAAGACTATGAGTTGCTACTCGCCGAGGCACGACATTCGTCTGGCGTCATTCGCTGGTATGCTGGACCATCCTGGGCCTCCCCCTTGCATGCCAACAATTCGTCGGCTATATACTGAACCACATGGTTCAGTATATTACGCCCCGTCTCGACGCCTCGTTCGCCGCGCTGTCGGACGCCACCCGACGCGGCGTTCTGGAGCAGCTCGGACGAGCAGATGCTTCGATCACGGAGCTTGCCGAGACGTTCCACATGACCCTCACGGGCATGAAGAAGCACGTCGGCGTCCTGGAGCAGGCCGGACTGGTCACCACGGAGAAAATCGGGCGCGTGCGGACCTGCAAGCTCGGCCTACGCCGGCTGGAGGAAGAGGCGGCATGGATCGAGAGCTACCGCCAACTCTGGGATACACGCTTCGATGCGTTGGACGAGATTGTCGAGGAATTGAAACAAAGGGAGAAAGTCGATGGACAAAGGAAGTGATCATGAGCTCATGAACAGCCGCACGACGATCGAACCAAAGTCCGAGCGCGAGCTGGTGGTGACGCGGACCTTCAACGCCCCGGCGCGCATCGTCTATGAGGCGTGGACCAAGGCCGAGCTGTTCATGCGGTGGTGGGCACCGAAATCGACAGGCGTGCCTCTGCTTTCCTGCGAGATGGATGTTCGTGTCGGAGGCGGCTACCGTGTTGCGTTTGGCCAGGATGCCTCAAGCGCTATGGAATTCTTCGGCAAGTACATCGAAGTGATACCGAACACGCGCCTCGTCTGGACGAATGAGGAAAGTGATGACGCTGCCGTGACCACGGTGACCTTCGAAGACAAAGGCGACGTGACGCTTCTGACCCTGCACGAACTCTACCCCACCAAGGAAGCCCTCGACGAAGCCTGCGCCGGCATGGAAGGCGGCATGCCCGAGCAGTTCGAGCAGCTCGACGAACTCCTGCTCACGCTCAGCGCATAAGGGTTGCGAGGTGGATCAATGCAACGGCGGTGCATAACGCCGCCGTTCGCCTCTGTTACTCCCACTCGATCGTGCCGGGCGGCTTGCTTGTCACATCATAAACAACGCGGTTGATGCCGCGGACTTCGTTGATGATGCGGGTGGCGGCGCGGCCGAGGAAGTCCATGTCGTAGTGGTAGAAATCGGCGGTCATGCCATCCACCGAAGTGACGGCGCGCAGGGCGCAGACGAATTCGTAGGTGCGGCCATCGCCCATGACGCCGACGGTCTGGACCGGCAGCAGCACGGCAAACGCCTGCCAGATGGCGTCGTAAAGGCCGGCCTTGCGAATTTCGTCGAGATAGACGGCATCGGCTTCGCGCAGGATTTCGAGCTTTTCGCGGGTAATGCCGCCTGGGCAGCGGATGGCAAGGCCCGGACCCGGGAACGGGTGACGGCCGATGAACGAGTCAGGCAGGCCGAGCTCCTTGCCGAGGATGCGGACTTCATCCTTGAACAGTTCGCGCAACGGCTCGACCAGCTGCATGTTCATGCGATCAGGCAGGCCGCCGACATTATGGTGCGACTTGATGGTGACCGACGGGCCGCCGGTGAAGGAAACGCTTTCGATGACATCCGGATAGAGCGTGCCCTGGGCGAGGAAATCGGCGCCGCCAAGCTTCTTGGCTTCCGCTTCGAACACGTCGATGAACAGCCGGCCGATGGTCTTGCGCTTGGTCTCCGGATCGCTCTCGCCTTCCAGCGCATTGATGAACATGTCCGACGCATCGACATGGACCAGATGCAGATTGTAGTGCTCCTTGAACATGGCAACGACATCGGCCGCCTCGTTCTTGCGCATCAGGCCGTGGTCGACGAGGATGCAGGTCAGCTGGTCGCCGACCGCCTCATGGATCAGAAGCGCCGCAACGGAGGAATCGACCCCACCCGACAGGCCGCAGATGACGCGCTTGTCGCCGACCTGGGCACGGATATTGGCAACGGCCTTGTCGCGATAGGCGGCCATCGACCAGTCACCCTTGAGGCCGGCGATCTTGTGAACGAAATTGGCCAAGAGCTTGGCGCCATCCGGCGTGTGCACGACTTCCGGATGGAACTGCACGGCATAGAATTTCTTCGCCTCGTTGGCGATGAAAGCGAACGGCGCGTTCGGCGAAGTGGCGACGACCTCGAAACCATCCGGGATCGCGGTGACGCGGTCGCCATGGCTCATCCAGACCTGATGACGGGAACCGACAGTCCAGATACCGTCAAAAAGCGTGCATTCCTTGTCGATCTCGATGAAGGCGCGGCCGAATTCGCGGTGGTGACCGGCCTCGACCTTGCCGCCAAGCTGTTCGCACATGGTCTGCTGGCCGTAGCAGATGCCGAGAACCGGCACGCCGCTATCAAACACCAGCTGCGGTGCACGCGGCGAGCCGATGTCCAGCGTCGAAGCCGGGCTGCCGGACAGAATGATCGCCTTCGGATTGAGACGCTTGAAGCCTTCATCGGCCGACTGGAAGGGTACGATCTCGCAATAGACGCCGGTCTCGCGCACACGTCGCGCGATCAGCTGGGTGACCTGGCTGCCGAAATCGACGATGAGAACGGTATCGGGATGGACTGTCGCTGTCATGACGCGCTTCCGTTGGCTTGGCTTATTTGATGGGGAACTGTGGGCAGCCTTTAATTAAAGGCAGCCCCAAGCGCAACGATTACATTGCACCCGGACAATTTTGCGGCTTCAGACGGCGATTTCGCCGGTTTTGACGGCCTTTTCGAGTGCATCGATCGCCCTTGCCAGCTTCTCGTCGATCACGTGCAGATATTCCGTCCAGTCGCCGATATGCTTGAGTTCCGCCTTGCCGTCGGAAATGCCGCGCAGGCCGATCAGCGGAATACCGAAGGACTGGCAGGCGCGAAGGACCGCGAAGGTTTCCATTTCCACCATGTCGGCGGCAATGGCCTGGTACGCAGCACCGGAAACGATGTTGGCGCCGGTCGAAAGGCTGGCCGTCTCGACGCCGGGTACGCGCAACGGCAGATCGACCGTGACAGGCAGATCGAGAAACGGCGTCGCGCCCTTTACAAAGCCGAGCGGTGAAGCGTCCATATCGCGATAGGCAACCGAGGTGGCCTGATAGACTTCGGCCTGTTCCAGCCGGGCAGAACCGGCAGAGCCGAGCGAGATGACGAGATCAGGCAGGCTGTTGCGGTGCGCCAGTTCCGCGAGCGTGCGCGTCAGCGTTACCGCCGCTTCGACCGGACCGACACCGGTCATAAAGGGCGAGATGCGCTCGCGCAGGTGCACGCCGTATTCGGCATCGACGGCCATCACGTAGAGCAGGCTCTTATCCGCTACATGCTTCAGTTCGAATGTCATCCTTCGATCCCCTCGCGCCCACGGATCACCATCATCGTGCCGGTCATCGAGGCGATCAGCTTGGCCGGGCAATCCTGCGAAATCGCATAACCACGGCCGTCGGAGACGATGATCGTCGTGCCGGGTTTCGTCACTTCGCCGCGAAACAGGAAGCGTTCGCCCCGGCCCGGCGACATCAGATTGACCTTGAACTCAATGGTCAGGATCGAGGCATCCGGATCGATCACCGAATAGGCGGCATAGGTGCCGGCGGCATCGAGCGCTGCTGAAATGATCCCCGCATGCAGAAAACCATGCTGCTGGGTCAGTTTCTCATCGAACGGAAGCTCGATCTCGACCGAGCCCTGCTCCACCCGTGTCAGTTCCGCCCCGATGGTGGCCATGGCGGGCTGGCGGCCGAAGCTATTGCGGATGCGCTCGCGAAATTCCACCTTGTGCTCTCTATGTCTCAGTTTCTGGTCGCCGTTGCGCAGACAGTCGCATGGCGGAAAAACAAGGACAAGCCTCAATTCATGAGGAAAATCGACGTGTTGAGCAATGTGGCGAATGCGACCCAGGCGAGATAGGGCACAAACAGCAGCGCAGAGAGATCATCCTGCTTCCGGCTCACAATGATGAACCCAACGATCGAGATCAGGAGCGCGACGATGACGATCAGCGCCAGCGCAATTTCCCGAAACCCGAAGAACAGTGGCGACCAAGCGAAATTGAAGATCATCTGCGCCACCCAGAACCGCATCGCCGTGGTGTCGCGATGGTTGAGTAAGGTGCGGGCGCCGACAAAGCCGATGATGACGTAAAGCGCTGACCAGACCGGCGCGAAAATCCAGTTGGGTGGATTGAAGGAGGGCTTTGCCAGCGACTGGTACCATTCGCCAGGAATGTTGTTGATGCCGATCAACAGGCCGCAGCCGAGAACGATGACGATGAAGAGGATATGGATCAGGATACGGTTCATGCAGCCGACATAGGGCGAGCATGAACCGAACGCCAGATGGACCGGGCTTTTAATTTGCCACCGGCAATCCCAATATCATCGTCATGAGCGACCAAAAATCTTTCGAGATCAGGCCGGGCACGAGCGATGATCTGTTCATGATCGCCGGAGTGCTGGTCGACACATGGCGATCGACCTTTCGTGGCTTGCTGGCAGACGTTTTTCTCGATGGCATGTCACGCGAAGAACAGGCCGTCCGCCACGCCCGGCGCATGGGCGCTCCGGGCGTCTGCTATCTGGTCGCGGTCGAGCCTTCGGCCAATGAAATCATCGGCTTTGCCAATTTCGGGCCGGGTCGCGGCAAAGTGCCCGACGATATCCACGAGATTTATGCACTGTATGTCCGGGCCGGCTATCAGGGTTCGGGGATCGGCACCGCGCTCGTCTGCTCGGCGGCAAGGCACTGCGCGGAGCAAGGGGCAAAGTCGCTATTTGCCTGGGTCCTGTCCGGCAATCCCAACCGGCCATTCTACGAGCGGCTGGGGGCAAAAGCGGTCGAAACAACCAGTATCGGGCTGGGCAATCGGAGTTACGAACAGGTTGCCTATCTCTGGGAGGATATTGCACCTCTCTTAAAGCGCTAATCGGCCTGTGATCAGAGCTTGCCGACCCTGACGATATGCTGGTCCCAGGCGACCCGGCTTTTGGTTTCGCCGAACGCGCCCGAATAGGACGATGCGACGAAGCCATGTGCCGATGGCGCGATCCCGGCCGCATCGGCAAGGCTTTGCTGCCGCACGACCCGGCCGGTCCTTGCATCGATCGTCACCTCAGCGCCGCCTTTGGGCGATGTCAGGCCGACCAATCCGTCGCGCCGGTTGACCGCAATGGCACCGACATAGTTGGCGAGCGCCAGTGTCGTCTCCTCCGGCAAATCCAAGAACCGGATGTCCTCGCCGCGCGAAAAAGAACCGGCGAGCGGCGGCAGATCGTTGCGGGCACCCTCGTACTGGCAGGCAAACCAGACTTTTCCATCCGCATCGATATCGACATGGCGGGTCGAGAGCTGGCGCAGGTTGTCCGGCATCGCGTGACGTTCGATCAGCGCGCCGGTGGCCGTGTCGATCAGCGCCAGCGACGGTTCCATATGGTCGAGATTGAGCTTGGTGCGGCCGAAATCAGGATGGGTTTCAATGCCACCATTGGCAACCACCAGCATCCGCCCATCCGCCGACAGGGTCATGTCGTGCGGGCCGATACCATAGGACGGAAACTCGCCGATGCGGGAAAAACTGTTGGTGCCGTCGTAAACGCCGATCATGCCGCGATTGCCGGCAAAATCATTCTCCGTTGCATAGAGCAGGCGGCCATCCGCCGAGAAGCAGCCGTGGCCATAAAAGTGCCGGCCTTCGACGGAGGTGATCACGATCGGCTCGATGCTATCATCCGGCGCTAAGATCATTGCATAGGTGCCGGGACGGCGGGCGAAGGCGACGGCACGGTTGCTAACCGGCGACCAAGTCATGCCATGGGCGCGGGCAGGCAGCGGCACCCGCTCGATAATCTCTCCCTCCTCCGTCAGCGTCGCCACGCCATAGGAGCCATCAGGCGCCATGAATGCGGAGGCATAGATGGCGTCAGTGCGTGACAGGGCGAAGGCTGCTTGCGGGGCAAGGGTCGCGGCCCAGACGGCACCGGCCATTGTCAGGAAGGTGCGGCGGTCGGTGAGAATTTGGCTGGTGGAGATGTTTTGGTATGCCATGCAAACAGATCCAAATTGGCCGGTGTCGCTTTCTAGCCTCCGTCATTCCTGTGCTCGTCACAGGAATCCAGCCATGCGACGTCCGTCGCATGGAAGAGTCTCTTGCGGCGCGTCCGCGCCGCAACTGGATCCCCGCCACAAGGGCGAGGATGACGGAGAATCTGGGAAATCGCCAGAGACACCGGGGTGAATAACGCGATTAAAGCCAGCCTCGCCGCTTGAAATAGAGGAACGGCAGGAAGGCTGACAGCACCATGATGAACAGGGCCAGCGGATAACCGAACTGGAACTTCAGCTCCGGCATCGCATCGAAGTTCATGCCGTAGATCGAGGCGACCAGCGTCGGCGGCAGGAAGACGACGGATGCCACCGAGAAGATCTTGATGATTTGGTTCTGCTCGAGATTGATCAGGCCCAGCGTCGCATCGAGCAGGAAATTGATCTTGTTCGACAGGAACAAGGCGTGGTCGCCAAGCGAAGCGGCGTCGCGCTGGATTAGCTTGATCCGCTGGCGGCTTTCCTTGATCGCCTTGCGCGTGCCGATCCCATCCAGCGCCGTATGATAGGCGACGAGACGTCCGACGCTGACGAGGCTTTCGCGGATGACGCTGAGGAAATCGCCCTTCTGACCGATCTGCTCGATCAAAGACTGCAGGTCGCGGGTCTTCTTGGTGACGCTCGAATGGTTCTTGCGAAACACCTCCCGCGAAATGGCGTCGATCTCGTTGCCGATCCGCTCCAAAGCATCGGCCGTACGATCGATCATCGCTTCCAGCAGGCCGAGCATGACCAGTTCGCCGCTTTCGCAGGAGATGCCGTTCAGGCGCTGCGTGCGTGCGGCATAGAGATGAAACGGTTTGGGATCAGCATGACGGACGGTGACCAATGTCGCGCCCTTCAGGATGAAGGTCACCGGCACCTTGATCGGGTTGTCGCCATCGAGTTCGGTTGCCGCCGTCATCGTCATGAACTCGGCGCCGTCCTCCTGATACAGGCGGTCGGAGAGTTCGATCTCCTGCATTTCATCGCGCGTCGGAATTTCGATGCCGAGCTGCTGTTCGACGATCCGGGTTTCATCCTGGGCGGGATTGAACAGGTCGAACCATACGACCGGTGTGATGTCACTCAGTTCCGGGATGGCGTCGATAACGGCAAGGTGATTGTTCTGGCAGGAATAGATGCGCAGCATGTCGGGTTCCAATCTGGCAAGTCGTCGACCGCCAGCGGACACCCTTGTGATCAGGGCCTGACGGACGAAAAAATCGAAGCTCTACTTCGACTGTCGGGGTTCATGATCCGTTGATCCTTGTTTGGCCGTGCTCACAGGTGAACACGGCCGATCCCTTGCGCCAATGTGTGTTTGTTGTCAACCGCTTGCTAGCGGCCGGAATGCAGTCTTTTTTGCTCAATCGCCATCGGCAAAAGAGAAGCCGGAGCTCAGCCCGATCGCGGCACCAAAATCGAGATTGAGGCGCTGCAGGACATCGTTGGTATTCTGCAGGATACGGTTCAGCCTGCCGCGCTGTTCGTCGTTCGCAATCGCCTCTTCGACCGGCAAATCGATCTCGTCGAGATCATCGACGATCGCCTGCAGCAGATAGTTGACGGCGCTGACCACATCGCCGTTGCCATCCGGCAAAAGCGCCTTCATGTCTGCGGTGTTGAATAGGGTATGCAGCGCCGTAAAGTTCGCCGAGAGCGCCGGCATCGTATTGCCGGAGCGCCAGTAGATCGCCATTTTCGGGTGGCCCTTGTCGGGCTCGCCCTTGATGATGCCGGCATAAAACGGCCGCAGCCGCTGGTCCCGGATGGCTTCGACACCATGAACGAGGATGCCGAGCAGTTCAGTGGCAGCTTCCTTGCCATCGCGGTAGATCGGATTGTTCGGGCCGGGTTTCTTCCAGGCGGCCTGGATGCCATCGGGCTTTTCCCAATCCGCATGCAGTTCACCAGCCACCGCTTTCAGGTTGTCGGCAATGGCTGCGCCATAGCGGCAGCGAAAACCGTTCTTCTCCGTCGGCAGGATTTCGGCTCCGGTACCGTACAGCACGTATTCCAGCGCGCCGAGTCCCTGCGCCGCAACGCTCTTGCCTTTGAGAGTTTCCGCCGAGGTCGCCGTTTCGTCATTCGTTGCCAGAATACGCTGAACCTGCTTCAGGCCGGTGCTCTTGCGATCCGGGAAAAACAGGAAGCGCTCGAAACGGTTGCCTTCGATCACCGGCCCGACGCGAACGATCTCGATCATCGACCATTGCTGCACGACTTCGTCAAAGCTCATCTGCACGTCACCGAGCGTTTCATCGGAGGGCTTTTCGCAAAGCATATGCGCCGCCTCGGCCAGCGCTTCCGTGCCCTCCAGCAGATCGCGGTAGCCGGGGCGGATGAAATCGTCGATGGCCTTCTGCATGACACCAGCCACCGCCTCCTGTTTCAGCCCGGCGCGTGGCGCCACCGCCTCTTCATCTTCCGCCATGACAGAGAGCGGCATGAAGGCAAGGCTCAAACCGAGAAGCAGGATATGCCGGTAGCGCATCAGAGAGACTCCAGAAATGTGATCAGGGCTTGTCTATCGGCTCTTTCCAGCGCGGCAAACCGGTCACGGGCTTTTGCTGCCTCGCCGCCATGCCAGAGGACGGCTTCCGTCAGGTTACGGGCGCGCCCGTCATGCAGGAAGAACGTGTGGCCACTCACCGTCTTGGTCAAGCCGATCCCCCAGAGCGGCGGCGTACGCCATTCGCTGCCCGACGCGACACCCACCGGCTGGCCATCGGAAAGCCCTTCGCCCATGTCATGCAGCAGAAAGTCGGAATAGGGCCAGATCAGCTGGAACGCATGCGCCGTGTTGGCGGCATCGCGGCGGGTGACGAATTTCGGCACATGGCAGGAAGCGCAGCCGCTGTCGTAAAAGACCTTCTTGCCGGCCAGTGTTTCAGCAAAGCTCGCCTTGCGTCGCGCCGGGACCGCGAGGTTTTCCGAATAGAAGGTGATGAGACCGAGGACAGGGTCGGGCGCTTCCGTATCGCCAAGGCGCGGCTGCACACCATCTGCCATCGCCAGACAGGCCGTCTGGGCGGGCGTGCAATCGCCGTGGCTGCGCCGGGCATCGGGCGACGAGATGCCTATATCGTTGGCCAAGGCGTCGGCTGCCTGCTGGCGCACCGTGGCGCTCTGGGCTTTCCAGCCGAAGCGGCCGAGCGCCAGCTTGCCGGATTGCGGATCACGGACCACCGGCAGCTTGCCACTAATGCCATCGCCATCAGTATCGTCCGGATCGGCATTCGCCATGATATCGGCCGGATGGATGGCCTCGATTAGGCCAAGGCCGGACATTACCTGCGTCACCCGTGGCGACAGGGAGGTCGTCGGGTCGAACGGCCCGTAACCGGGCTTATCGACCGAATAACTTGGCTTGCGCAGGGAAACGGTTTCTCCACCGGCCAATGTCACCGGGATTTCGGTATAGCTGATCCGCATATGGCCTTCGGCGGCAAGGCCGGGGACGGCGCTATCCTGCAGTTGCTGGCCGTAGACCGGATCAGGAAAATTCAGCACCTCGTGTGCCGCGATCGCCGCGCGCTCTGCATCGGTCTTTGGCGCGCGGGCAAGACGCAGGAACATCGACGTGGCGTCCGTGGAGCCCTCCGGCGGATGCCCTCGGCCATCCTTCAGATGACAGGTCTGGCAGGCGCGGGCATCGTAGAGTGGTCCCAGACCATCCGATGCCTGCGTCGAGGACGGCGACGACACCCAGAGCTTGCGGAACAACGCGTTGCCGAGCTTGAAGCTCTCCTCCTCGGCAAAGCTGATATTGGCGGAGAATTGCGAGAGAATATCCTGATTGACGGACGCGATCGACGTGCCCGCCCCACCGGACATGGCTTCGAACTTTTCCGCCTTGGAAAAATGGGTGGCCGGGCGGGTGACGGCCTCGACACGCCCTCGATCCGCGTCGGTCAGATCATTGCGTGTGGAAGACAGCGGTAGCTGTTCCGCACGGCCTTCCGTTTTCGCAGGAGGTTCCCCAGCTGAGAGACTGCCGCCAAAAACGGAAAAGCCGCCCGCCGCTGTCAGAAACAGAACGGCAGACGGCACGATCAGGCGTCGGACAAGCCAAGTACGCATTCAGAAAAAACCGGGCCGCTCACGGCAAGCGGCGGCCCGCCTTTGCTTTCTCATTGGAAGACAGCGTTAGGATTATCCAGGCTGTCGGAACCTTCAAGCTCGATTGTGCCAAGCTGCAGCGACGCAATGACGCGCTCGACCGTCTTGGCCTGCGCAACGAGGCCATCGATGGCCGCCTGAACGACGGCATTGCCCTCGGTATTGCCTTCACCGATCATCTGGTCGTACTTTTCCACGGTCTCGCCGCGCTTGGCCATGGCTTGCATCGCGGTGATCGTGGCGGCCAGCTTTTCCTTCATTTCCTTGTCGAGCGCCGGATCCTTGGCGGCAACGAGTTCGGACAGCGACGGGCCGGTCACCTTGGTGCCATCGACCTTGGTATATTCGCCGGTATAGGCCGACTGAATGCCGATCGCGTCATGCAGATGCGAGTTGTAGGTGTTGTCCGAGAAGCAATCATGCTCTTCTTCCGGATCGTGCAGAAGCAGGCCGAGCTTCATACGCTCGCCGGCCAGTTCGCCATAGGAGAGCGAGCCCATGCCGGTCAGGATGGCGCCAAGGCCAGCCTTGGGGTCGGCTTCGACATTCTTGGTGGCAGCGCCGTCCGGCGTCCAGTTGGCAACCATGTCCTTGAGATCGGACACGAGCAGGTCGCTGGCAGCCTTCAGATAGGCAGCGCGGCGGTCGCAATTGCCGTTGGTGCAGGCCTTGGTGTCATAGTCCGTGTAAGGACGATTGCCGGCGCCCGGGCCGGTGCCGTTCAGATCCTGGCCCCAGAGCAGGAATTCGATGGCATGGTAGCCGGTCGCCACGTTCGCCTCGATGCCGCCTGCTTCCTGCAGCGTACCTGCCAGGAATTCCGGCGTGATATTGGTGGCGTCCACGACCTTGCCGTCGATCTTGATGATCTTGTTGGCAATAACGTTGGCGGTGAACAGCGCGTTCTCGTCGCTCTCCGCGCCATAGCTAGGATCGACATAATCGATCAAGCCTTCGTCCAGCGGCCAGGCGTTGACCTTGCCTTCCCACTCGTCAACGATCGGGTTGCCGAAACGATAGACTTCGGTTTCCTGATAGGGGTTGCGGGCGGCGAGCCAGGCTTCGCGGGCGGCCTTCAGCGTCGCTTCGCTGGGTGTGGCGATCAGCGCGTCAACGGCCTTGTCGAGCGCCTCAGCGGTCGAGAGCGCATCCGAAAACTTGGCATGCGCCACATCGGCATAGTGTTTGACGACTGCGGCGGAATCGGTTGCAGCCTGCGCCGGCTGCAGCACAAGCATCGAGGTAGCGGTGGCAAGCGCCAGCGCAGCGCTGCGAAGGAATGATTTGGTCATGGCCTCTCCTGGTATTTTCCCGGATTAATCCGGCGTTCCCGCCGCCCGCTTCCGGTCGCGCAAGCCGCGCGGCCCGAGATAAGGGCGTCGCTTTTCAGCCCGGTTTTCATGAACCAAAAGCAAACTTGTGTCAAAGTGTATAGTTTAGAATGTTTTCAATGTGGACTGCGGCAGAAACGCTCGCCGCATGCTGCGACGAGCCCATCTGGAGCCTCAATCAGGGCTCAGCTCTTGCGGCCCATCACACAGAAGAAGAAACCATCGGTATCCGTGGATGCGGGCGTCAGTGTCACGGTCTTCATATCTGCAGACCAGGGCTGCCTCTTGTCGGTGCCGTAGAGATCGGCCCAGGCGTCGGCAGCAGACAGGATTTCAAACTCGGGATTGTCCTCACAGAACGCATAGACCTGCGCCTCGTTTTCCTCCGGCAGTACCGAACAGGTAACGTAGATCAGATGACCGCCGGGACGCACGAAGGAGGCGGCACCGCCAAGCGCTTCCTGCTGCTGGCCCAGCCGCTCTTCAAGGTTCTTCTGCGTCAGCCGCCACTTAGTATCCGGACGGCGGCGCCAGGTGCCGGTGCCGGTGCACGGCGCATCAACGAGAACGCGATCGAACTTGCCGGTAAACGGCATCAGGCCGTCCAGCCGGTCATGGACTTGCACGTTGCGGGTGCCGGCGCGCTTCAGACGCTCGATGATCGGGGCCAGACGCTTGCGGTCGGTGTCGTAGGCGTGGATCTGGCCCTTGTTGTTCATGGCGGCTGCCATGGCCAAGGTCTTGCCGCCACCGCCGGCGCAATAGTCGAGGATCTGGTCGTTTTCCTTCGGCATGACGAGATCGGCGACGATCTGCGAGCCCTCGTCCTGAACCTCGAACCAGCCCTTCTCGAAGGAGATTTCGGCGGTGACGTTGGGAAGGCGCGATGCGCCCTCGCCCGCCTTGACGCGGATGCCGTTGCGGGCAATGGCAGTCGGCTCGACCGCGCTGCGATCCAGCGCCTTCAACACCTTGTCGCGTGTTGCCTTCAATGTGTTGACCCGCAGGTCGAGGGCCGGACGGCCGGCCAAAGCCTGTGCTTCTTCAAGCCAGTCTTCATCGAAGTTTTCTTCAAACGACGGCTGGACCCATTCCGGAATGTCGCCCTGCACATGCAGCGGCGCATCGTCGAGCTTCCGGCCGGCAAAGGCGGCAACCATCTCGGCTGTCAGGGGCTCAGGCGCGAACTTGTCGCCTTCCAACTCGCCAGCCAGCTGTTCGGGCGAAACGCCCCACTGGCGGAACATGACCGCGTGGCCCAGCGCCGTGGCGCTGTCGCTGTCCATCAGATAGGCATGGGAGAGTTTCATCCGCAGCGCGTCATAGACGATATTGCCGATCGCAGCACGATCGCCGGATCCGGCGAAACGGTGTGCCAACCCCCAATCTTTGAGGGCATCGGCAACGGGACGCTTGCGCGTTTCGATATCGGCGAGAACCTCAATGGCTCCGGCGAGCCTGCCACCCAGTCGCATCTTTCAAACTCCATTTTCCGCCGTGGTAGCGGTGATGGCCGTCAAGAGCAAGCCGGGAGGCGCTGGCGTATGACAAATGCTGACCAGATGGGAGGCTGTGGGTCTAGCCCAGAAGGCTGCGCCTTTCCGTTGGAACCCTATCAAATCCATCCGGAACAAATCCCGGACAGGGGTGTTATGTCGTTAGCTGACGACGCGATAACAGATGCTGGCAGTGCCGGAGCTGACCATGCCAATATGGGAAGCGGCAGCCTTGGAGAGATCAATCACACGGCCGCGAATGAAGGGGCCACGATCATTGATGCGAACGACGACAGTCTTGCCGTTGCGCTTGTTTGTGACGGCAACCTTGGTGCCGAACCTTAGATTGCGGTGAGCAGCCGTGAGATAGCTGGCATTCATCCGCTCACCGGACGCCGTGCGCGATGTCAGAGCGTACCAGGATGCGCCGCCGCAATTGCCAGCCTTGGCCGGAGTTGCCTTTGCCTGGCCAGGTGCTCCCTGGCTTGGTGTCACCGCTGTAAAAGTTGCCCCCAAGGCAAAAGCTGCTGCTAAAGCAGCAGACGTTATTTTCATCTTGATCAAACAGATGACCCCTACGCTTGAAAATTAGTTAAGTCTTACGAATGAAGGCTTGTGTTTTCAGGGGGAAAAATGGCGAAAACGTGCTTCAACCTTTAACGTTGCATTAGGAACTATTGACGATCTACGAAAAATTCAAATTACGAAATTTTGAAATTCTGTCATAAAGCTGCGGAAATGCTTTGGATTCAGGCGTTAGCCTGCCGGAGCCAACTCACATCCTCGTGAGCCTCCATAGCCTCAAGAAAAAGGATTCAATTTTTTGAAATTGGCCGAATCCAGCCAATTTCGAAGCTAGAGAATCTCTGATTCCCGTCATAGGTGTGTAATTTTGGCAGTACCACGAGGATATTCTTGTCATTGCCATAGACCAAATGGCCATCACCATGACGATATTCGGCCACAATTCACCCGGTTCTATCGGAAACAAAACATAGA
Source organism: Pararhizobium sp. PWRC1-1 (assembly GCF_049897905.1). Classification (NCBI taxonomy): domain Bacteria; kingdom Pseudomonadati; phylum Pseudomonadota; class Alphaproteobacteria; order Hyphomicrobiales; family Rhizobiaceae; genus Pararhizobium; species Pararhizobium sp. PWRC1-1. The sequence continues at coordinate 90,010 of NZ_JAFCXE010000005.1, forward strand.
CTATCCAGACCGCCTTTTACTTGAAAGATCATCCGCGCCAGTGACCGTTACTCCATAATTCCGCTAGCGAAATCCGATAGTCTGGGAACCGGAAGACGAAGCCGAGATCACGCAACCGTGTATTAGAAACGCGCTTGTTCTCTCCATAGAACGACCGCGCCATCGGCGAGAGTTCGGCAGTTTCGAAGGACATTTCGGGAGGCGGCGCGACGCCCATCAGGCGGGCGGCCTCGGCCACGATATCCTGCGGCGGTGCCGGTTCGTGGTCGGTGACATTGAAGATACCGCCGATCGAGCGGCCGGAGAGAAAGATGGCAGCGCCGGCAATATCCTCGACCCGGATACGGTTGAAGACCTGATTGGGCTTTATCAGGCGGCGCGCGGTTCCAGCGGCAAGATTGCAGAATGCGTTGCGGCCGGGGCCATAGATGCCGGAGAGCCGCAGCACCGCGACGGGGATGTTGTTGGCCTGGCCGCAAGCCAGCCATGCCTGCTCGGCCGCGACCCGCTCGACGGAACGGGCGGAAACGGGTTCCAGAGAGGCATCCTCAGTCACCCAGGCGCCGCCATGGTCGCCATAGACGCCAACGGTCGAAAGATAACCCGCCCATTCCAGATTAGGCATCAGCTCGGCAAGAGACGGTGCGCCGGGCCGCATCATCGGATCGCCATCACGGCCCGGCGCAATCGACTGGATGAGATGCGTCGTTCGTTTCATGACGGCGGCCAGTTCCGGCGAGATCGTCGTGCCGTCATAGACAAGCGCATCGATGCCCAAAGCGCGCAGGCCGGCAAGCTTGTCTTCAGAGCGTGTCGTCCCCGTGACCGATTGCGCCAGCGGCAAAAACGCCTTGGCAATCGCCGAGCCGGAAAAACCGGCACCCAAGATCAAAACATGCATCAGACCACTCCTGCCAGTTTCCATTCAGCGATGACCTCGAGATCGGTCTCGTCTTGCCGTCTTGCCGCAACACTGGAGAAATCGCCAGCCGCCATCAACCGCGACAGCGCCCAGACCGCCATGCCTCGCACCGTCGCCGATGGGTCGGCTGACAGGGTGAGACAGAGATCGATCAGGCTGGTCTCACCGGAATTTCCGGCGGCGATCAGACAGTTGCGGACAAACCGGTCGCGGCCGATGCGCTTGACCGGAGAGCCGGAAAAGAACGTGCGAAACGTCGGATCATCGAGCGTCAGCAGAAACGACAGCGGCGGCTCTCTCAGATCTCCGCGTGCCTTCAGCTTCATCTCGGAGGCCGCAGCCGCAAACTTGTTCCAGGGACAGGCGGCCAGACAATCGTCGCAACCATAGATACGGTTGCCGATCTTTGGGCGAATAGTGGGATCGATTGGGCCTTTATGTTCGATCGTCAGATAGGAAATGCAGCGGCGCGCATCGATCCGGTAGGGTGCCGGAAATGCATCGGTCGGACAGGCGTCGAGACAGGCGCGGCAGGAGCCGCAATGATCCCGCTCCGGCGTATCGATCGAAAGATCGGCGGTGGTGAACAGACTGCCGAGAAACAGCCAGGAGCCGAATTCGCGGCTGACGAGATTGGTGTGCTTGCCCTGCCATCCGAGACCCGCCTGTTCGGCCAGGGGCTTCTCCATCACCGGCGCTGTATCGACGAACACCTTGACGTCCTCGCCTGCCCTTGCGGCAAAACGCGTCGCCACCTCTTTCAGCTTGCCCTTGATCACATCGTGGTAATCACGGTTTCGGGCATAGACGGAGATGGCGCCGAGGTCCAGCTTGTCGAGGATGTAGCGCGGGTCTTCGTCCGGCCCGTAGTTCATGCCGAACAGCACGACGGAACGCACATCGCTCCAGAGCACGCGGGGATCGGCCCGGCGGTCGGCCGTTTCGGCCATCCAGTCCATCGTGCCGTGATAGCCTTCGGCGAGGAAATCGGCGAGCCGCTCCGGTGCCTGCGGAATGGAATCGGGAAGCGTCACCCGGCAGACGTCGAAACCCTTGCCGCGGGCCTCGTCCTTCAGGAAGCTGGTAAGCGTCCGGCGCCTCTTGTCATGCTTCTCCTCAAGGAGCGCATTGCCGGGCACGGGACCGCTCCTTAAAAATCGAGGTCGGCGTAATGGGAAACGGGCGTAACCCCGCGGACACGCTCGGCCAGCAGCGGGCGGAAGGACGGCCGCGACTTGAGACGCTGGTACCAGTCCTTAACGGCCGGGGCTTCCGACCAGTCGATTTCACCGAGATAATCCAGCACCGAGATGGCGGCCGCAGCGGCAAGGTCGGCATAGGACAGCCGGTCGCCGGCCAGATAAGTACGCGAACCCGCAAGCCATCCCAGATATTTCAGGTGCTGGCGGATATTGGAGCGCGATGTGCGCAGCATTTTCGAGTCCGGCGCGCCGCCGCCTTGATCAGGCGTCATCTGCAGCTTGAAGATACGTTCCCGTACCAGTGGCCGCGTCACGTCGGCTTCCATCTTTTGCAGGAACCATTCGACCAGCCGGCGGATTTCGGCGCGCTGGAAAGGGTCTTCCGCCAGAAGCCGGCGATCGCGCTTCAGCACGCCATGGGTTTCGTCGACATATTCGGAAATGACCATCGCGCCACAGAGCGCCCGCATGCTGTCATCGACATAAACCGGCAATGTGCCCGCCGGATTGAGCGTCAGGAAATCCCGCCGCTTCTCCCAGGGCTGCTCCTCCGCCAATTCCGTCTGATAGCCGTATTCCGACAGGATCAGGCGGACGAACCGGGAGGATGTGGACATCGGGTGGTGATAAAGTGTCGGCATAAGCTATCGGATTTCGTCAGTTCGATGGGAGGGGACGGGTGTGTCGTGGCGGTTTCGTCTGGCCACCGTGTGTTAGAAAAAGCTATAGAAACTTGCTGCCGCAAACACAAGCGAATCAGCCAATGCCCTTCGTTGGCCCCAGAGCCTAACCTCCAATGCTTCAGGGAAGCTTAATTCATGGCCGATCAATCGATCATCAGTGCGCTTATCCTTGGCCTTATCGAAGGCCTGACCGAATTCATTCCGGTATCGTCCACCGCTCATGTCCTGCTCGCCGGGCATTTCCTTGGCTTCAAGTCCCCCGGCAATACCTTTGCCGTGCTTATCCAGCTCGGTGCGATCCTCGCCATCCTGCTGGTCTATTTCCAGCGGCTGCTCTCCATCGCCCTTGCCCTGCCCTCAAGCGCGAACGCCCGGCGGTTCGTCCTGTCGGTCCTGCTCGCCTTCCTGCCGGCTGCCGTGATCGGCGCCATTGCGCATGACTTCATCAAGACCGTTTTGTTCGAAACGCCGATGCTGATCTGCATCGTCCTGATCATCGGCGGCGTCATTCTCTATGCGATCGACCGCATGCCTTTGAAGCCGATATATCGCGATGTCATGGATTATCCACCCTCGCTGGCGTTCAAAATCGGACTTTTCCAGTGCCTGGCGATGATCCCCGGCACCTCGCGCTCCGGCGCGACGATTGCGGGCGCCCTTCTGATGGGAACCGACAAGCGTTCCGCAGCCGAATTCTCGTTCTTCCTGGCGATGCCGACCATGCTCGGCGCGTTCACGCTGGATCTCTACAAGAACCGGGATGCGCTTAACTTCGACGACGTGACGCTGATTGCCGTCGGCTTCATCGCCGCCTTCGTCTCCGCGCTGCTGGTGGTGCGGTCGCTTCTGAATTTCGTCTCGAACCGGGGCTTTGCACCCTTTGCCATCTGGCGCATCCTGGTCGGCACGGCCGGCCTCATCGGTCTTTGGCTGCTGGGCTAAGCCCAATAAAAAACCGCATGCACCTCATTGAAGAGGATGCATGCGGCCCCTGGCCCCCGCCATAGTCCGTGCCGCCTTCATCAGAAGGCGGAAATTCTTATTCTGCGGCGAGCGTACCGATCGACGCCGTCGTGCAAGGATCGACGCCATAGGCCGGCGCGCAACCGCTATGATTGCTGGCGACCGTCTTCGGCGCAGCGAAGGATCCAGCCAGGATAATAAGTGCCGCGCACGCAAAGAAAATCGCGATCGACTTGCCCATAAAAAATGTGCCTCTCAAGGTGATGTGACTGCCCCGGTCATTCCTTGGGTGAACGATGCGGCGCGGCTGCTGTGTATGTGCTGGAACTGTCGTTATCAATATCGATACATGTTGAATCGACGGTAAAGACCAATCGCTTTTTTAAGTGAGGCAGAACTGCAACGTTTTATTCTGCAACGGTCAAAAAGAAACCGCCGGTGGGTACCGGCGGTTTCTCTAACAACACATTTTCAAACTGCGTGCAGCGTGATCAGGCAGCGCTGCCGGACCGGGTATACTGTCCCTGCGGGCGATAGCGGACCACGTAGGAAGGCAGCACAGCCTCGACCGAGGTCGGCTCGATGCCGAACGCCTGGAGAGTGCGTCCCTCGGTCTGCGCCTTCGCCGACACGATATTGTCGCTCTTCAGCAGCGTGACCTGATCGACGGTGAGCGGCGGCGCGATGAACGGCACCATCGACGCGACGGAACCGATCATCGACGCGATGCCGAAGGGGATCGGCAGCAGGGTGCGCTTGCGATCGATGGTCTTCATGAGGATTTCGAGACAGTTCTTGAATGTCAAAACATCCGGACCGCCGATCTCATAAATCCGGCCCTTGGCAACCTTGCCCTCGACGGATTTGGCAACGGCTTCGGCAACGTCGGTAACATAGACCGGCTGGAACGCCGTATTGCCGCCGCCGACCAGCGGCAGCACCGGCGAGAAGCGTGCCATTTCAGCAAATTTGTTGAAGAAGCCGTCCTCAGGTCCGAAGACGATCGATGGCCGCAGGATCACCGCGTCCGGGACGGTCTCGAGGATCGCCTTTTCCGCACGGCCCTTGCTGCGGGCATACAGCGATTCAGCATTGGCATTGGCACCGATGGCGGACACATGCGTCAATGTCGCGCCGGCACCGCGCGCAGCCTCGGCCACGGCGCGGGCGCCAAAATCCTGGACAGAATCGAAGGTGTTGCGTCCAGCCTCGAACAGGATGCCGACACAGTTGACGACGTGATCGGAACCCTGCACCGCCGCATCGACCGATTTGCGGTAACGCAGGTTGGCCTGAACGAAGGAAATCTGGCCGACATTGCCCAGAGGCTGCAGGAAACCAGCGAGATCCGGGCGGCGAACAGCGACGCGAATGCGAAAGCCGCGCTTGGCCAAGGCCCGCACGACATGCCGGCCGACAAATCCGGACCCGCCGAAAACAGTGACGAGCGGCGGGAGATTGGACAAAGTCATGGCACAGGCACTCCTGATCTGCAGTATGGCGTATATGAGCTACATAGCCCAATCATCGGGCAACGGGAAGGCTTATCGCCAAGGCTTTTCTGCCGCTTTACGCCGCAGTTGCAGACGGGCGTCAGACGCCCTCGACAACGACCATTTCAGCGGCGGCGACTTCCTGGCGGATGGCAGCGGCGATCTGGTATTCGGGAGAATTGTAGCAATCGATTGCCGCTTGCAGAGACGGGAATTCGATCACCACGTTGCGGGCGCGAACATCGCCCTCCAGACGCTGGAAAGCGCCACCACGCGCCAGGAAATTCGCACCGTATTTCTCGAACGCCGGCTTGGCGGCAGTAACGTAATCCTTGTAACGCTCGGCATCGCGAACATCGACCCGTGCAATCCAGTAGCCCTTGGCCATGGCAATCTCCTCAATCTCTCCGCTTGCTGCGAATTGTCGCCTCGATTTCTTCCGTCAAATCGCCGGTTTGGTCAAGCCGAGGGAAGATATGTCCGGGGTGGCATGTGCAGCACGCGTAGCAGGGCGATTGCCTAGAGTGCGCCGGTCATTTCATCGAGGATAGCCAAGGCCGCAGCGTGCGGATCGGCGGCTTTGACGATCGGGCGGGCGACGACGAGATGGCTTGAGCCGGCGCGCAAGGCATCGGCCGGTGTCATCACGCGCTTCTGGTCGCCCTTGTCGCTGCCGGCCGGGCGAATACCGGGGGTGACGATGGCCATGTCCGGACCGACGATCTTGCGGACCGCAGAGGATTCCTCGGCCGAGCAGACGATGCCGCCCATGCCGGCGGCGCGGGCCTGTTCGGCACGACGCAGGACCAGCGCATGGGGATCATATTGATAACCGGCGTCGATAACGTCCTGCTCATCCATGGAAGTGAGCACGGTAACGCCCAGCAGGCAGAGATCAGAGCCACGTGCGGCTTCCACGGCTGCCCGCATCGCCTTCGGGTAGGCATGCAGCGTCAGCATCGACATGCCCATCTTGGCGATGTTCTCGACGCCCTTTGCAACCGTGTTGTCGATATCGAGCAGCTTCATGTCGAGGAAGATCTTCTTGCCGTCGGCGGCGAGATCGCGGGCGAATTCCAGGCCGCCGGCGAAGGCCAGCTGGTAGCCGATCTTGTAGAACAGCACGTCATCGCCAAGTGATTTGACGATTGTCTCGGCCTCGCCGATGGTTGGGATATCAAGCCCCACAATCATCCGGTCACGTGCAGTCACAGTCATTTTTGCCATCCTTGCCAGAGCTCCATGGCGGTCCAGTCGCATGCAAGGGAACGGTCTGCAAGGGAAAATGCGTAGAGGCAGCCACCGCCTGGCAACTGGTCGTGGGTGCGTGAAATCGGCAGTCCGGCCAGGTGACATTTCAACAGAGTGCCGACGCCGCCATGTCCGACGAAGGCAATCGGCTGGGCCGGATCATGCCGGTCAAGGACGGACGTGACGGCAGTTACAATGCGCTTCTGGGCATCAATTGCCCGCTCCCAGCCATGGAAACTCTGTTCTGGGTTGGCGAAGAACCAATTGGCAGCCTTTTCGAATTCTTCGGGTATGAGAAAGCCAGTGGCCGAGCGGTCGTTTTCACCGGAATGTTCCAGGACCTCGACTTCGGCGCCGCTTGCCCGTGCCATGATTGCTGCCGTTTCCAGGGCCTTGGTCTCATCGCTGGAAAGAAAACGGGAGAGCTGCTGCGCCCAATTGCACTGCGCCGCCTTTTCCGCCCGCGCGATGCCGATCTCCGACAGTCCCCAGCGTGGAACCGGCACATCCGGTTCAAGGCGGATTTGCGGATGCGTAATATAAACTGCGAACATCAACAGGCCTCAATGCGTCTTGCGGTAAACCCACAGCTGCGCTGGCGGGATGTTACGGACAACAAAATCATAATGGGAAATCTGGTAGCGATCCGGCATGGCGACGACCGGCGAGAGTGGGCCGTAGGAAATCTGGATCACCGGGCGGCCGACCGGGATGCGCGACAGCAGATCATCGATCAGCGAGACACGCATATGCATCGGGAAGTTCAAGAGCGGCACGGCGGAAACGACACTGTCGAACTGCTGGTCGCGGCGTGTGCCGAGCGTTTTGTCGAGATCGAAGGCGTCGCCATTGATGAAATCGACAGCCGGATAGGTCTTGACCAAGTGCTGGAAGAAATCGGTGGAAAATTCGACCGACACCAGGTTTTCCGGCTGAACGCCCTTGTGCAGGATCGCCTTGGTGATGACGCCGGTGCCGGGTCCAAGCTCGAGAACGGGAAGACCGGAGTGCGGATTGACGACGCTGGCCATCCGCCGGGCGGTTATTCCGGATGTCGGCACGATCGAGCCGACAGCCTTCATATTGCTTCGCCAGCCTTTGAAGAAACGGATTTCCTCATCGAATTTCTTGCCAAAGCGCTCTTTCAGACGAAAATTCATGCGTATCTCCAGCAAAACCTCGTCTGCGTCTCAAACAGGCTTCATGCCTGCCGGTGCAAACGTTGCGTCTCCAACTCCGAAATGATTATGTGTTGCCCCGTGCGACAAAAACAAGTCATTTCGCGTCATTATAGTAGACTACCAACAACCGGGAAATCCCACCTCGCTGTTGATAAGCGCATACGAAAACGGCCGGATCAGGTCCGGCCGTTTTCCATCTCAAAATTCCTGCCGGGCCTAAACCCGCATCGGCATCAGAACATAGAGAGCATCATCGCCCGCCATGTCGCGCACCAGCGTCGGCGAGCCGGCATCCGCCAGCATGAAGACGGCATCGGTGCCGGAAAGCTGGGCAGTGATATCAAGCAGGTACTTGGCGTTGAAGCCGATCTCCAGCGGGTCGCTGTCGTAACCGACGGCGAGTTCTTCCGTCGCACTGCCCGAATCCGGATTGTTGACGGTGAGCGTCAGCTGTCCGTCCGACAGCGCCAGCTTGACGGCGCGGCCACGCTCCGAGGAAATCGTCGAAACACGGTCAACGGCCTGCGCAAAGGACTGGCAGTCGATCTTCAGCTCCTTGTCGTTGTTGGCCGGGATGACACGCTGGTAGTCCGGGAACGTACCATCGATCAGCTTCGAGGTCATGATGATCGAGCCGATCGTCAGGCGGATCTTGGCATCCGACACTTCAACGGTGACGACGACATCCGGGTTATCGACCAGCTTCTGCAATTCGCTGACGGTCTTGCGCGGGATGATGATGCCCGGCATGCCTTCCGAGCCCGACGGGGCTTCAAGGTCGGCGCGGGCGAGACGGTGACCATCGGTGGCGACGGCGCGCAGCTTCAGCTGCCCCTTGCTTTCGATCGTGTGGATGTAAATGCCGTTCAGATAATAGCGGGTCTCTTCCGTCGAGATCGCAAACTGGGTGCGATCGATCAGCATCTTCAGGTCCGTGGCCTTCATGCGGAAGGTGTGGGTGAAGGCGCCGGCGGTCAGGTCCGGGAAGTCAGATTGCGGCAGGCATTGCAGCGAAAACTTCGAGCGGCCGGACTGGACGGTCATGGCCGTACCCTCCGCATTGGTGGCGAGCGCCACTTCGGATCCATCGGGCAGCTTGCGAACGATATCGTAGAGCAGGTGTGCGGGCACCGTCGTTGCACCGGGCGTTTCCACCTGTGCCGGGGTTGCCTCGGTGATTTCGAGGTCGAGGTCGGTTGCCTTCATTTCAAGGCTGGCGCCGTCGGAGCGCAAAAGCACGTTCGAGAGGATTGGAATGGTATTGCGACGCTCGACCACGCGGTGAACGTGGTTCAGCGACTTCAGGAGATTGGACCGCTCGAGAGTAATGCGCATGAGATGCTACCGCTTTCAACCATCGCCGGGCGGGCCGCGCCTCCCGGCTTGAACTTTTGAAGTGCCCGCTTTCAGACGGGGAAGATGTGGACGGGCAAAATGGCAGAAACAAGCCGTCAAAAGCAAGGGGTAACGGTGGTTGAGCCCCAGTAATGTTTGCATTGCCGCAAATCCGCTGCTCTTGCCGAAGTGCGGCCGCTCACCCATAAAGACCGGGCGCCGGCTCAACGGCGGGCAAAGGCATGAAGGCAGACCGTTTTGGAAAAGCAGGCATCGGGCGAAACGCGGACGAACGAGCGGCAGAAAAGCTACCGGCTGCACAATGTCGCGGTGCCCGCACGGCCGCTGGAACCGGCGCTCTATCTGGTCGCAACGCCGATCGGCAATCTCTCCGATATCACCCTGCGTGCCCTGGAAACACTGGCCGGGGCCGATGTACTGGCCTGCGAGGATACCCGCGTCACCCGTGTGCTGCTTGACCGCTACGGCATCGTCAACCGGCCCTATGCCTATCACGAATACAATGCCAACGAGGTTGGCCCGAAGCTCCTGGCCGCACTTGACCAGGGCAAATCCGTCGCCCTCGTCTCCGATGCCGGCACCCCGCTGGTTTCCGATCCCGGCTACCGGCTCGGCCAGATCGCCATCGAGGCCGGGCATCGGGTCGTGCCGATCCCCGGGGCTTCGGCGCCCTTGGCAGCTCTCGTTGGCTCCGGCCTGCCGAACGACGCCTTCCTTTTCGCCGGCTTCCTGCCCTCCAAGGACAAGGCGCGACGCGACCGGTTTGCCGAGCTTGCCAATATTCCCGCAACACTGATGTTTTTTGAGTCCCCGCACCGGATCGCGGCCGCCATCGTTGCGGCCCATGATGTGCTCGGCGGTGAACGGCGCGCATCGGTCTGCCGCGAGCTGACAAAAACATTCGAGGAATTCCGCCGGGGCACGCTGGCCGAGCTCAAGGCGTTCTATGACGAGGGCGCCACCGTCAAGGGCGAGATCGTGCTGGTCATCGGCCCGCCCGATGCGCCGGCGGCTCCGGAGGCTGACGATGTCGATGCGATCCTCTTGAAACTCGTCAAGGACATGTCGACCGGCAAGGCAGCGACCGAGGCGGCGAAACAGACCGGCCTCAACCGCAAGGATCTCTACGACCGGCTGCTGGAGCTCAAAGACCGGGATGAAACCTGAGCCGCCGGACCAGAAAAGACGAAAGGCGCTGCGGCGCGGGTCGCTTGCGGAATATCGCGCGGCCCTTTGTCTCCTTCTCAAGGGCTACCGCATCGTCGCATTCCGCTACCGGACGAAGCTCGGGGAAATCGACATCATTGCACGCAAGGGCAATCTGATCGCCTGCGTCGAGGTAAAAGCCCGCCGTACGCTTGAAGATTCTGTGTATGCCGTTTCCGATTTTGCACAGCGCCGCATCCGCGCTGCAAGCGACCTCTGGCTCACCAAACAAAGGGATTCCGCGGAGCTTTCAATCCGCTACGATATAATCTCCGTCATGCCGTGGCGGTGGCCGGTCCATCTTCCCGATGCTTTTTGAACAGCTGTGCACAGTTGTAATCGTTCCGACACAAAAACGTTATGCGGACGTCATGAAAGGGCTTTAGCCGGTTCCTCACCCTAAACCTGGTGAAAGGAACGACAATGATCAGGAAATTCACGATGACCGGCCTCGCGCTGGTTTTCTCCGCCACCTCCTCGTTTGCCGCGACCAATATCAGTTGGTGGCACGGCATGGCCGGCCGCAACGGCGAAGTCATCAACGAGATCGCCACCAAGTTCAACGCGTCGCAGACCGCCTGCGCGCTGACCCCGGTTTCCAAGGGTACCTATGAAGAAGCGCTGGCTTCCGGCATCGCCGCTTTCCGTTCGGGCGAACAGCCGAACATCCTGCAGGTTTTCGATGCTGGTGCGGCAACGATCATCAATGCCAAGGGCGCCGTCATCCCGGCTGAAGACCTGATCAACAACGCCGGCTACAAGTTCGACCGCGATGCCTTCATCGATGGCGTTCGCTACTTCTACGCCGATAGCGACGGCAAGTTCGTCGGCATGCCGTTCAACTCGTCGGCGCCGATCATGTATATAAACGACGAAGCCCTGAAGAAGGCCGGCGTCGAAGCCCCGAAGACCTGGGAAGAATTCGAGGCCGCTGCTCCGAAGCTGAAGGCTGCCGGTTTCATTCCGCTCGTCCAGTCGCAGCTGACCTGGCAGTTCACCGAGAACTTCTTCTCGCGCAACAACATCCAGTTCGCCACCAACAACAACGGCTATGACAGCGTCACCGATACGACGCTGAAGGTCACCGACCCGAACCTCATCATGATGTTCGACAAGCTGAAGGCTTGGAAGGACGAAGGCTATTTCGGCTTCTACGGCGCCGGCTGGAACGATAACCAGAAGATGTTCGAAGAAAACAAGGCTGCTCTCTGGATCGGTTCGTCGGGTTCGTTCGGCGGCCTGCAGAAAACGGCCCAGATGCCGTTCTCCGCAACCTTCCTGCCGTACTGGGGTTCGATCAAGGGCGCCGGCACCTCGTCCTTCATCGGTGGTGCTGCGCTGTTTGCCATGGCCGGCAAGCCGGAAGCAGAAAACAAGTGCGTCGCCGACTTCTTCCAGTTCCTGACCTCGCCGGAAATCCAGAAGTTCTACCACCAGGCCACCGGTTACGTCGCCATCACCAAGGCAGCCTACGAGCTTGCCAAGAAGGAAGGCTACTACAACGAGAAGCCGGCTGCCGAAATCGGCATCAAGCAGCTGATGCTGCCGGCTGGTGAATGGTCGAAGGGCTATCGCCTCGGCTTCTACCCGCAGATCCGCGAAATCATGGAACGCGAATACGGCCGCATCTTCGCTGGCGAAGTCTCCGTCAAGGACGCCTTCGACACGATCGAGAAGGAAGGCAACGAACTTCTCGCCCGTTTCGCAAAGACGGCTGGTTGATATCGTCCGGTCCTCTTCTCCCCTCGGGGAGAAGGTGGCCGAAGGCCGGATGAGGGGGTGTTTCGGCGCGTTCAGAGTATGCCGCTCCGCCCCCTCATCGCCTCGCTTCACTCGGCACTTCTCCCCGCTGGGGAGAAGAGGGAAGTCCCTCGCACGATCATTTTGAAAGCCCGTTCATGACGAACACGCCCACATCCCAGGCAATGTCCGGAACACTCGCTACGCCCGCCCCCGGTGGGTTTTGGCGCATGTTTGGCCTGAACAAATCCGCCGGCAAGCCGCCGGAAGAGACGGACGCCAAGCGCGTGCAGTTCAACTCGCGGTTACTGCCCTATCTCTTCCTCGCCCCGCAGATGGGGATCATCTTCGTGTTCTTCTACTGGCCCTCGGTGCAGGCGATTCATTCGTCCTTCTACCTTGAGGACCCGTTCGGCTTCGGCTCCACCTTCGTCGGCATGGCCAATTATACCGACGTGCTGAAATCCGGCGAATATCTGGGCATCGCCCGCTTCACCGCCGTGTTCACCGCCCTCGTCACCTTCTTTTCGCTGGCGATCGGCCTTTTGCTCGCCGTCAAGGCTGACGGCGTCATTCGCGGCAACGCCACCTACAAGACGCTCTTGATCTGGGTCTACGCCATTGCCCCGCCGGTTGCCGGCCTGATGGGCATGATGATGTTCGACCAGCATATCGGTCCGCTGGTGCGGTTTGCCGCCTTCTTCGGCTGGGATCTGAAAGTCGGGCTCAACTACAACGACACTGCTTTCGCGATGATCGTCGTCTCGGTCTGGAAGCAGATCCCCTACAATTTCATCTTCTTCCTGTCCGGCCTGCAGGGCATTCCGGTCTCGGTTCGCGAGGCGGCACTGATGGACTGCCGCTCCGGTTTCCGCCGCTTCTGGACCGTCATCCTGCCGCTGCTGGCCCCGACCGCCTTCTTCCTTCTGATCATCAACACCACCTATGCCCTGTTCGACACGTTCGGCGTGATCGACGTGATGGTGAAGGACAAGGCCGCCAACAACCCGATCACGCTGGTCTACAAGGTCTATATGGACGGCTTCCGCGGCAATGATCTCGGCGGCTCCTCGGCCCAATCGGTCATTCTGATGATCATCGTCTTCGTGCTCACCATCTTCCAGTTCCGCTTCATCGAGCGGCGCGTCCACTATAATTGAGCGGAGGCGAGATCATGCATCGCACGAAACTTTTCGACCATGTCATCCTGATGATGGGCGTCTTCTTCATGGTCGGGCCATTGCTCGTCGCCCTGATGACCTCCAGCCACGAGGCCGCCGATATCCACCGCAACGGGTTGCAGATCCTGCCCGGTGGCCATTTCATCGATACCTACACCACCGTGCTGACGAAACAGGGCGGCTTTACCGGCAAGATCACCGGTCTCAGGATGATGATGAACTCGCTGATCCTCGGCATCGGCTTTGCCGCGGGCAAGATCATCCTGTCGATGCTGGCGGCCTATGCGCTGGTCTATTTCCGCTTCCGCTTTGCCACCATCACCTTCTGGATGATCTTCACGACGCTGCTCCTGCCGCTCGAAGTGCGCATCCTGCCGTCCTACGAGGTGATGAACACGCTGAAGCTGACCAATACCTATACCGGGTTGATCGTGCCGCTTCTGGCGTCGGCCACCGGCACCTTCTATTTCCGCCAGTTCTTCAAATCGATCCCGGACGAATTGCTTGAAGCCGCCCGCATCGATGGTGCCGGACCCTTCAAGTTCTTCATCGACGTGATCGTGCCGCTCTCCAAGACGATGATCGCGGCGATCTTCATCATCATGTTCGTCTATGGCTGGAACCAGTATCTCTGGCCGACGCTGATGACCACCGACGAGAGCTTCTTCACGCTGGTGCGCGGCATCAAGCAGATCCTGCTGGTCTGGGTCGGCTCCAACATTCCCGATTACAACGAGGCCTTTGCCCTGGCGATCCTTGCCATGGTGCCGCCTGTGATGATCGTCATGATCTTCCAGCGCTGGTTCATCAAAGGCCTCACCGAAAGCGACAAGTAGAGGAACGCCACCATGGCAGCGATCAACATCACCAATGTTTCGAAGATCTACGCAGGCGGCGTCGAGGCGGTAAAATCCGTCTCCATCGACATCGCCGACGGCGAATTCATCGTGCTGGTCGGCCCTTCCGGCTGCGGCAAGTCCACGCTGTTGCGCATGGTGGCGGGCCTCGAGGCAATCTCGAAGGGCACCGTTGAGATCGGCGACCGCGTCATCAACGATGTCGAACCGGCCGAGCGCGATATCGCCATGGTGTTCCAGAACTATGCGCTCTATCCGCATATGACCGTCTACAACAACCTGGCCTACGGCCTCAAAAACCGCGGCACGCCAAAGGCCGAGATCGAGGCGCGCGTGGCGGAGGCCGCCCGCATGCTGGAGATCGAGCAGTACTTGACCCGCAAGCCGCGTGCCTTGTCGGGTGGCCAGCGCCAACGTGTCGCCATGGGCCGCGCCATCGTCCGCAAGCCCGCTGCCTTCCTGTTCGACGAGCCGCTGTCCAACCTCGATGCCAAGCTGCGCGTCTCGATGCGCGGCGAGATCAAGCAACTGCAAAAACGTCTCGGCACAACCTCGCTCTACGTCACCCACGACCAGCTGGAAGCCATGACGCTGGCCGACCGCCTCGTCGTCCTCAACGGCGGCCAGATCGAGCAGATCGGCCGGCCGCTCGATGTCTACCACACCCCTGCCTCGACCTTCGTCGCCAGTTTTATCGGCTCGCCAGCGATGAACCTGCTGCGCGGCACCCGCGACGGCAACCAGCTGCATTTCGGTTCGCAGGTGCTCGATCTCGGCCGCGCTCCGGCCTTTCCCGGCCCGATCACCGTCGGTATCCGCGCCGAAGACCTGCGGATTGCGTCAGCCGATGAACAGGCGCTGACACTGAAGGTCGAGTACGTCGAGGAACTGGGCGCCCAGCGCCTCGTTCACGGCACCATCGACGGCAAGAAGCTGACCGCATCGCTTTCGCCCGAGATCGAGATCGGTGAAACGATGGCGCTGACCATCGCGCCGGAGCGGCTGCATTTCTTCGATGCCGATACCGGCAAACGCCTGGCGCAACCGTTCGACGTTTCCGCCAGCAGGCGCGACACGGCGCAGACGCTGGAGATGGCTGCCGGGTGAGCGCTAACAGCGGTCATCTTCTCTCTTCTTGAAAAAGCACTTGACGAACCCATAACTCTTTGGCTATTGATTCTGACAGATAGCCAACGAGTTATGGATTGTCATGCCAGATCAAGCCACGCTTTTTAAAGCGCTTGCCGACCCGACGCGGCGCGCCATCTTCGAGGGGCTGTGCCGCGACGGTGATCAGACTGTCGCAGCACTGACGGCCCGGGCTGGCATTTCGCAGCCGGGAGTATCGAAGCATCTGGCCATCCTCAAAGGGGCCGGACTGGTCAGCGACCGCCACGAAGGCCGCCAAACCCAATACAGCGCCCAACTCGATGCCCTTGCGCCTTTGACCGAGTGGACGGACCAGATGACGGGCTTCTGGCAGGGGCGATTCAACAAGCTCGAAGATTTGCTGAACAGGATGGATCAATGAGCGCGGCATCGGCTCCAACACGCACCGTCATTGTCGAGCGCGAGATCGCGCATCCGCCGGAAAAGCTGTGGCGTGCCCTCACCCAGCCGCATCTGATCTCCGAGTGGCTGATGAACAACGACTTCAATCCTTCAGTCGGTCACCGATTTAATCTTCGCGGCGAATGGGGTGGCGTTCTGGACTGTGAGGTGCTCGTCGTCGAGCCGCACAGAACGCTGTCCTATACCTGGATTTTCAAAGATGACGATCCAGCCTTCGATCTGAACAGCGTCGTAACGTTTACGCTGACACCCATCGCAACAGGGACCCATCTGCGCATGGAGCAGTCGGGGTTCCGGCCCGATCAGAAGCTGGCCTATGGCGGCGCCAAAGCGGGCTGGCGCACGTTTCTTGCAAAGCTGGAACAGGTTTTAGCGGGGACCGAGTGAAGGTCTCCAAGGGCTCTTAGCACTAATAACGACAGGAGTTTTCAATGAGTTCGAACGTGTGGATTCGCCAAGCTCACCGATGGCTATCGATCCTGTTCACTGTAGCCGTCATCGCCAATTTTGCGGCCATGGCGATGGGAGAACCTCCGCCGTGGCTGGTTTACGCGCCGCTACCACCGCTCTTCCTGCTGCTGTTCACGGGTCTATACATGTTCGCCTTGCCATATGCGGCCAGGTGGCGTGGATCAAAAGCGTAGCCGGGCGCAAACTGCTCCTTTCTTTCCCCTGACGTAATCAATCGAGAGAATTCTTAGACCATGATGATCACGGCAATTGAGGACTATTTTACAAAGGGATGCGGACGCTGCGAGCGCTTTGCCGGACCGGACTGTTCGACCCGGCAATGGATGCAAGGCCTGAACGACCTGCGCCAAATCTGCGTCGATGCGGGACTGGTCGAGACGGTAAAATGGGGGCACCCGTGTTACATGCATAAAGGCCGCAACATCGTCATCTTCGGCGCCTTTCGCGGCGATTTTCGCTTAACTTTTTTCAACCCCGCGCTCATGAAAGACCTCGACGGCGTTCTCCAAAAGCAAGGCCCGAACACACAACATGCCGACATGATCCGCTTCGTTGACAGTGCGGAAGTGGCAAGGATGAGGGCGGTCATCCGGTCTTACCTGACGGAGGCGATGGAATATGCGGAGGCTGGCATCAAGCCGCCAAGAGAGGCGAGCGACGTCGAGCTGCCTGACGAACTGGTTGACGCCCTGGACTCCGATCCTGAACTTGCAGAAGCCTTTCGGAGCCTGACACCGGGGCGGCAGAAAAGCTACGTCATCAATCTCAGCTCCACCAAGAAGCCCGAAACGCGAATGTCACGCATTGAGAAATTTCGGCCGAAGATAATCGCCGGAAAAGGCGCCATAGAGCGGTAAGCGTTATTCCGGGCTTCAACATGGCCCATCCGTCCGCGCATCGCGGTCATACCAAGGACCGATGATAGGAGCCGATCCTATGGGCTCCTATCATCGGTCGAAAGTATAAGCCGCCGCCTTTGAGCGGCCTGCCCAAAAAATCATCCCCGCCGCTCTCGGCCCATTGCGGCCGTTGGGGTTTGCCGCTTGTTAGCATCGTCGACATCGCAGCCGGATCGTATCCAGTTGGATGGGGCGGCAGTTTGAGGAGCTCGCTCAATTCAGACACGATACTATGTGGGTAGATCGTGCTATGTTTCTGCCATGCGACCGAGCACCCGCTATGCAAAAAGTGGTGAGTTGAACATCGCCTATCAAGTGATCGGTGACGGGCCGCTTGATATTATCTACGTCCCAGGCTGGGTGTCCAATCTTGACTACGCCTGGGCATTTCCGCCCGTGGTGCACATGTTCGAGCGGCTGGGTGCTTTCGCCCGGCTGATCCTCTTCGACAAGCGCGGAACCGGGCTCTCGGATCGCAACGTCGGTTATCCTACTCTTGAGGAGCGCATGCAAGACATGCAGGCCGTCATGGATGCGGCGGGCTCGCAGCGAGCTGCACTGATGGGCACATCCGAGGGCGGCAACCTTTGTATGTTGTTCGCGGCGACCTATCCGGAGAGGTCCGCCGCACTTGTTCTGCACGGGGCCTTCGCGAGAGGGCTTTGGTCGGAGGACTACCCCTGGGGGAAGACTCGTGAGAAGGTCGAGGAAGAGCTAGTCGTTATCGCGCGGGACTGGGGTGGACCATTCGATCTCAGCAACGGAGCACCAAGCCTTGTCGGCGACCGGGAGGCGCGCGATTGGTTTGCAGGCTTCCTGCGCAATTCAGCCTCTCCGCAGGACGCAGTGTCTCTCTGGCGGTGGAATACCGAGATCGACGTTCGCGGCATATTGACCGCCATCCACGTTCCGACGCTCGTCTTGCACAGAACAGGCGATCGCTGGGTGCGGGTCGAAGAAGGCCGCTATCTCGCCGACCGTATACCCGGGGCAAAATGGGTGGAACTGCAGGGCGATGACCACGTGATCTGGGCTGGTGACGTGGATCGTACACTGGACGAGATCGAAGAGTTCCTCACCGGTATCCGCCCGCAGCCGGTCTCTGAACGCGTTCTTCTCACTG
This sequence comes from Pararhizobium sp. PWRC1-1, assembly GCF_049897905.1. Taxonomy (NCBI): domain Bacteria; kingdom Pseudomonadati; phylum Pseudomonadota; class Alphaproteobacteria; order Hyphomicrobiales; family Rhizobiaceae; genus Pararhizobium; species Pararhizobium sp. PWRC1-1. Next base: position 108,110 of record NZ_JAFCXE010000005.1, read on the forward strand.
TGCTGTTTACCGACATCGTCGGCTCTACGTCCATAGCCGCCGAGCTTGGCGATCAAAGCTGGCAGGCTTTGTTGCGCCGCCACGACGAAGTGGTGCGCGCCGGACTTTCCCGCTACTACGGCAAGGAAATAAAGACAATGGGCGATGGCGTTCTCGCCACATTCCAGCAGCCCAGCCAAGCTATACGGTGCGCTTGCGCAATCCGCGATAGGGTGGCGATGTTGGGACTGGGTATTCGTGCCGCGCTACACACAGGCGAATGTGAAAGGCGCGGCGGCGAACTGGGCGGGATAGCCGTCCACCTTGCCTCGCGCCTTTTAGCTCACGCCGATGCCGGAGAAGTCGTGGCCTCGGGGACGGTGAAGGACCTCGTCGTTGGGTCCGGCGTTGCGTTCGAGGCACGTGGTGAAACGAACCTGCGTGGCGTTCCTGGAAAATGGCACATATACGCTGCAACCGTTGACCCGGTAGGCCCTGACGATTAGGGACCCGCTGCCTGACCGTTGCGCTTTTTCCGGTGATTGCCGGCTGTTGGCGCACTACCGCCACTGACGTCATCGCCCCTTAAAAAAATCATCCCCGCAAATCCCCGCCCTCAAAACCCGTGCCATACTCTTTGCGTCCCACCACGGATACACCGGTTTGCGTTGCCGGCGAGGTGGGGCCGGTGCCCGGATGGTTTGGCGAAACGCGCGCAAAATCCCCGGGGCTGCGTGAAAGGCGGTTCTCCTCCGGTTCGTGAAAGCGGACTGGGCGTGCCGGGTGGTCACACCGTCCTTGGACGGTCCAGGGCTGAACCCCGCCGTATTGAAAGGCCTGGCGGATAAGCGGCCGGGCCGGGGCATTGGAGGCTTTCCCGTCAAAAAGGAAAGCGCAGAAGAACCTGAGAAGCGCGGCAAAAGACACTGAAGCGGGGCACATCGCGTGTCACCTACTATTACTTACCTGAGGCACCCGATGTGCCCCGGCCAATTCCGCCAGGCAAGAGCCCGGCGAACCTGCAGATGTTTCAAGCCACGGGCGAAAAAGCCGCCGCGTGAACGGGAAGGCGTGTTCGATGCAGACGACGGCAGAAATCTGTATGGCGTCCCGGATGCCATTTGATATAGACAGGCTCTCTCAACGATGCCCACGATCAACAGGGAATGTCTCATGGCGAAAATCGTAAATGTCGCGATCCAGATGGATCATGTCTCGGGCATCAATATCGCTGGCGACAGCACGTTCGCGATGAGCCTTGAAGCGCAGTCGCGCGGCTACAAGCTCTTCCATTACACACCCAACCAGCTGTCGCTGCGTGATGGCAAGGTGATTGCCACCGTCGAGCCGATGACCCTACGCGACGTCAAGGGCGATCACTACACGCTTGATGATGCCGAGCGCATCGACCTGTCGACCATGGATGTCGTGCTCCTGCGCCAGGATCCGCCCTTCGACATGGCCTATATCACCTCGACGCATCTGCTGGAGCGCATCCACCCGAAGACGCTTGTGGTCAACGACCCGGCCTGGGTGCGCAATTCGCCGGAAAAGATCTTCGTCACCGAATTTCCCGACCTGATGCCGAAGACGCTGATCACCCGCGATCCGGCCGAGATCGCCAGCTTCCGCGCCGAGATGGGCGATATCATCCTGAAGCCGCTTTACGGCAATGGCGGCGCCGGCGTTTTCCATTCGACCCGGGACGACCGTAACATGTCGTCGCTGCTGGAAATGTTCGGCCAGATGTTCCGCGAACCCTTCATCGCCCAGGAATATCTGCCGGCGGTGCGCAAGGGCGACAAGCGCATCATTCTCGTCGACGGCGAGCCGGTCGGCGCGATCAACCGGGTGCCTGCCGAACACGACGCCCGCTCCAACATGCATGCCGGCGGCACGCCGATGCCGACCGAACTGACGGCGCGTGAAAAGGAAATCTGCGCCCGCATCGGCCCGGCTCTGCGCGAACGCGGCTTCCTGCTCGTCGGCATCGACGTGATCGGCGACGTCATGACCGAGATCAACGTCACGTCTCCCACAGGCATTCGCGAAGTGAAGAAATTCGGCGGTGCCGATATCGCCGCCCTGCTCTGGGACGCGATCGAACGCAAGCGCGCCTGACGGTATCTTGACCAACCGGGGCGGATGTTCGTCCCGGTTCAGCCGAAACAACCCGACTTCATCTCCCGGATGTTCGCGGTTGTTCTGCTCCGTTCCCGATATGCAACCACCCTACAACCGGTACGATTGTAAAAATCGAACATGTTCGATAATTGTTCTTGTTTTATTCCGTTATCCGTGCAAGATTTTACACCACAACCGGGGAAGGTTGTGGCGGTGGGTTTTTGGCCTGCCTCGCGGCAAGAGGGGCAATCATGGTCGCGCGTGTCAGTACGGTTGCATTTCAGGGCATAGAGGGCGTGCCCGTCGATGTTCAGGTGATGGTTGCACCGGGCAAAGTCGGCATGCAGATCGTCGGCCTGCCGGACAAGGCGGTGGCCGAAAGCCGCGAACGCGTCCAGGCTGCACTGCACGCATCCGGCCTGTCGCTTCCCGCCAAGAAGGTCACCATCAATCTCGCTCCCGCTGATCTTCCCAAGGAAGGCAGTCACTTCGACCTTCCCATCGCGCTCGGCTTGATGGCAGCACTCGGCGCCATACCCGGCGATGCGCTGGATGGCTATGTGGTGATCGGCGAACTCAATCTCGACGGCACGATCGCAGCCGTGTCCGGTGCACTTCCCGCCGCCATCGGTGCCAATGGTCTCGGCAAAGGCCTGATCTGCCCATCCGATAGCGGCGCCGAGGCCGCCTGGGCCGGTTCGGAAATCGACATCCTGGCACCGCGCAGCCTGATTGCGCTCGCCAATCATTTTCGCGGTACCCAGGTTCTGTCGCGGCCCGAACCGGCGGTTCGCGCCAGCCCCGCCAACATGCCGGATCTGGCCGATATCAAGGGCCAGGAAAGCGCCAAGCGGGCGCTGGAAGTGGCGGCCGCCGGCAATCACAATCTGCTGATGGTCGGCCCGCCCGGCTCCGGAAAGTCGATGCTTGCCGCCCGCCTCCCGTCGATCCTGCCGCCGCTGTCGCCGACCGAACTGCTCGAAGTGTCGATGATCCACTCGATTGCCGGGCAGCTGGCCGGCGGCAAGCTGTCGGATCGACGGCCGTTCCGCACACCGCATCATTCCGCCACCATGGCGGCAATGATTGGCGGCGGCCTGCGCGCCAAGCCGGGCGAGGCGTCGCTGGCGCATAATGGTGTGCTTTTCCTCGACGAGTTTCCGGAATTCACGCCGCAAGTTCTCGATGCGCTCCGCCAGCCGCTTGAAACCGCCGAATGCATCATCGCCCGCGCCAATCACCGCGTCACCTATCCCGCCGCGATCCAGCTGGTTGCCGCGATGAACCCCTGCCGTTGTGGCATGGCGGGGGAGCCCGGCCATAGCTGTGCCCGCGGGCCACGCTGCGTCTCCGATTATCAGGGCCGCATTTCAGGGCCGCTGATGGACCGGATCGATATCCGCATCGATGTGCCCTCCGTCACCGCCGCCGACCTGATCCGCCCGGCCCCGGCAGAACCCAGCAGCGTCGTCGCGCGGCGGGTGGCGCGTGCCCGCGACATCCAGATGGACCGCTTCATCGCCCTTGGCATGCCGCACATCCTCTCCAATGCCCGCTGCTCGACAGCGATGATCGAAAAGATGGCCGAACCCGACACTGGCGGGCTGCAATTGCTGCGCGATGCGGCAGAAAAGATGAAGTTTTCGGCGCGCGGCTATCACCGCGTCCTGAAGGTGGCCCGCACGCTTGCCGATCTCGATGAGAAGACGACGGTCGGGCGCATTCATCTCGCCGAAGCGATTTCCTACCGGATCGCCGGCGAGCGTTTAACGGCGGCCGCGTAGCCCTGAACTGAAAAGGCCGCCCCTTTGGGGGACGGCCTTTTCAGCATTCACCTGTTTGGGACTGCAATCAGCCGCCGAGACCTTCGAACAGCGCCGTCGACAGATAGCGTTCAGCAAAGGACGGGATGATCACGACGATGGTCTTGCCTTCATTTTCCGGGCGTTGGCCGATCGTGATCGCGGCCTTCAGAGCGGCACCGGAGGAGATGCCAACCGGGACGCCCTCAAGGCGCGCCACGTGGCGGGCGGTCTCGATCGCCTGGGCGCTTGAAACGGTGACGATCTCGTCATAGATTTTGGTATCGAGAATGGCCGGTGCGAAACCGGCACCGATGCCTTGAATCTTGTGCGGACCGGGCGCACCGCCGGACAGCACCGGCGATTCCGCCGGCTCGACGGCGATGACCTTGATCGATGGCTTTTTCGCCTTCAACACCTGGCCGACGCCGGTGATCGTGCCGCCGGTGCCGATGCCGGACACGAGGATATCGACGCCGCCGTCAGTGTCGTTCCAGATCTCTTCGGCCGTCGTCTTGCGGTGGATTTCCGGGTTGGCCGGGTTTTCGAACTGCTGCGGGATGATCGCGTCAGGCAGCGTCGCGGCAAGCTCTTCGGCCTTGGCGATGGCGCCCTTCATGCCCTTAGGGCCTTCGGTCAGCACCAGTTCGGCACCGAGCAATGCCAGCATCTTGCGGCGCTCGACCGACATGGTTTCCGGCATGGTGAGGATGAGCTTGTAGCCCTTGGCGGCGGCGGCAAAGGCCAGCGCGATGCCGGTATTGCCGGAGGTCGGCTCGATCAGCGTCGTCTTGCCGGGGGTGATCTTGCCTTGGGCTTCCAGCGCCTCGATCATCGCCACGCCGATGCGGTCCTTGACGGAGGCAATCGGGTTGAAGAATTCGAGCTTGGCCAGAAGGTTGGCCTTGACGCCATTTTCCTTGGCCAGCTTGTCGAGGCGCACGATCGGCGTATCGCCGATGGTCTCGGTGATCGAGGAATATACGCGGCCGCGGCCGGGCTTGCGCTGTTCTGACATGAAGCTCTCCCTTTTTTTCATCAGTTGCAGGGAGAATAGGGGCAAAGCCGTCCGCTTGCCAGAGTGCCATTCTCCAGCACTTTGTTCCGGTTGGAAAAAACGATTGCGGAACCGCCTGTTTCAGAACGATTTTTTCAGGCGGCGCGTGTGGCGATATAGGCGGCGGTCGTTCCGATAATACCGGCGGCGATGCGGTTCAGCGACTTCAAAGCCCTGGGCTGCTTGAGAAGCAGCCGTGCCCGCGAAGCCAGCAGGATATAAGGGATAAGCACCGCCATCAGCACCGTAAACGTTGCGGCCACAAGCACGGCATATTCATTGAGGCCGATCCGGTGCACGTCGATCAATGTCGGAACCAGCGCCACGTAAAACAGCATGGTCTTCGGATTGCCAAACGTCACCAAGAGGCCGGACAGGAAGGACAAACCCATGCTGGTGCTTTTCTTCGCCTGGATATCCTGCGGCAAAAGCCCGGCGGTCCACAGCTTGTAGGCGATGTAAACGAGATAGAGAGCGCCAAGGATCTTGATGACCATGAAGGTCGTGGTGAAGGTCTGCGCAACAAGTGCCAGTCCGAGAATCACTGCGGTCAGATAAACGATATCGCCGAGTGCAAGGCCAAGCCCCATGAAGAAGGTCTCGCGGAAGCCCGAGCCCAGCGCCCGCGCCACGATCGCGGTCATGCCGGGGCCGGGGATCGCCGCAGCGATGAAAAGCGCGGTGCAATAGGCAAAAAGCGTGGTGAGGCTCATCATCGGCTCCGTAGATGTGCGAAGGGAATATCTAGCCGGTTTTCTTAAGGCTGGCAATTTGCGCGGCATTGCCCGAAGCATACGTTCCCGCTAATGCAATACCAAAGCACATACCGAGATTCCCGCCTCATACGCTCTTCAGTGGAGATGCCATTCATGCCCGAAGCAGCAAGCCTTGCAGCCTTTGCCCTCGTCGCGCTTGGCATGGTGCTGACGCCCGGCCCGAACATGATCTACCTGATTTCGCGCTCGCTCTGTCAAGGGCCGATGGCGGGATTGATCTCGCTGATCGGGGTTGCGCTCGGTTTTCTCGTCTACATGCTGTCGGCCGCTTTCGGCATTACCGCGCTGCTGTTTGCCGTGCCTTATGCCTATGATGCGCTGCGGATCGGTGGCGTGCTCTACCTGCTCTACCTCGCCTGGCAGGCGGTGCGTCCCGGCGGGCGATCGGCCTTCGAAGTTCGCGATTTGCCAAAGGATTCACCCAAGCGCCTGTTTCTGATGGGCTTTGCGACCAGTCTGCTCAATCCGAAGGTCGCCGTTCTCTATCTTTCGCTGCTGCCGCAGTTCATCGATCCGGCGCTCGGCCATATCTTCCTGCAGTCCGTCGCCTTCGGAACGATCCAGATCGTCACCAGCGTCTCCGTCAATTCACTCTTCGTGCTGACGGCAGGCTCCATCGCCACCTTCCTCGCGGGCCGTCCGGCCTGGCTTTCCATGCAACGTTGGCTGATGGGCGGCGTGCTCGGTGCGCTTGCCTTGCGGATGGCGATGGACAGCCAGCGCTGAGCCCCATCCTTTTTCGACAACAAGAACAGAGCATACCCATGACAACAGCACTTCTCATCATCGACGTTCAAAACGCCGTTCTCGACGGTGAAGGCACACCCGAGCGCCAGCCGGCTATCGATGCCGCGTACGCCGAGACCGTCGGCCGCCTGCAGTCGATCCAGGCCCGCGCCCGGGCCGCGCATATCCCGGTCATTTTCGTGCAGCACGATGGCGGCCAAGGCGATCCGCTGGCGCGCTCTTCCAATGGCTGGGGACTGCGCCACGAGATCGCGCCGGTTCTCGGCGAGACCGTCATCCACAAGATGAGCTGCGACAGCTTCTTCCAGACCAATCTTGAGGAAGCGCTTGCGAAATTGTCGGTCACCCATGTGGTCATCGGCGGCTGTCAGACGCAGTTCTGCATCGACACAACTGCGCGCCGCGCGGTCACGTTGGGCTACGATGTCACGCTTTTGTCGGATGGCCACACGACCGGCGACATGGGCGAACTGACCTATTCGCAGATCATCGCCCACCACAATCGCGTGCTCGGCGGCTTCAATGCCGGAGGGCACGCGATCGAGCTTCGCCCGTCGGGCGAAATCACCTTCTGAGCGTGTTCAAAAGACCGGCCGCATGAAGCTGCGCTCGTAGCTGACGATGCAGCGGGTCTTTTCGGCAAGGGCAAAGGCGGCGAGGCATTCGGCATCCTCAGCCATTTTCCCGCGGTAGTCTTCATAGGCCGAAAGGCTTGGAAAGCTGAAGAGGGCGAGCGCGATATTGTTCGTCCCCTCATGCGGCATGAAATAGCCGTGATGCGTGCCGCCGAGACGGTTGACCAGCGGAATCCAGAGCTTGGCGTATTCCTCGAATTCGGCAAGCTTGTAGGGATCGATCGTATAACGCAGGTAACAGGTGATCATGCGGGCCTCCATGGGTGAACTCAGCTTGCCTGATGCCGCATCCGGCGTGGCCATGTCCAGCCGAATGTCATGCCGGCAGCCGCAATCAGAATCGCCGCAGAGCCGAGAAGCTGGGCCGGCTGCAACTGATGCCCAAAGGCGAGGCGATCAACAGCGAGCGCTGCGACAGGATAGATGAAGGAAAGCGCGCCGGTCAGATGCGTGGGCAGCTTCTGGATCGCACCATAGAGAAGCACATACATCAGCCCGGTATGAACAGCGCCCATCGTCACCAGCAGCACCCATTGATAAGCCTGCGTCGGCAGGCCGGAAGCGCCGGCGAAGGGGGCAAGCATCAAAAGGCCGGTCACCACCTGGATGAGCGCGATCAGATGCGGCGGGGTCCCCTTCAAGCGCTTGGCAACGAGGGCCGCCAGCGCATAGAAAAACGCGGCCGCCAGAGCCATGGCAATGCCCATCAGGTAATCGCTGCCCGCGTAACCACCCGCCGGCTTTGCCTGAACGATCGCGACCATGCCGGCAAATGCGACGGCGAGCCAGCCGAGCTTCGTGGCGGTGATCTTTTCCCGGAAAACCAGGCCACCGATGGCCAGAAGCATAAAGGGCTGAGTGTTGTAGACCATGGTGGCGATCGAGATCGATGAGCGCGCATAGGCGCCGAACAGCAGCAGCCAGTTGATGACGATGGAGACGCCACCGAGGACGGCAAGTGCGAACAGCCGCCATGTCAGGATACCGGCGCGGAAATGGCCGAGTGCCGCGCAGATTGCCAGCAGCGTCAGCGCTCCGAACAGGCAGCGCCAGAAGACCACATCGATCACCGGCTGGCCGGACATCAGCACGAACCAGCCGATCGTACCCGAAATCAGCATGGCCGCCGTCATTTCGACAGTGCCGGTTCTGATATCCTTTTCCATCACATCCACTCCTTTGAACGAAGCAGAAGATTATGATGCGACAGCGCCGTAATATATGGATATCGGAAGGCGATTGAGATAAAATACCTCATCATAGAAGGCTGATTATCAGCTTAACCTTCCTGAGTTCCCGATGCTTGACGATCTCGACCGGCGCCTGCTCGACATCCTCTCCCTCAATGCGCGCATCTCGCTGAAAGAGCTGGCGCAGGAGGCCGGGCTTTCCTCACCCAGCACCGCAGACCGGCTGCGGCGGTTGGAGGATCGCGGCGTGATTACCGGCTTTACCATTTCCATCAATCCGGTGGCGCTTGGTTATGCGCTGCAGGCGATCGTGCGTGTTCGCCCGATGCCCGGCATGCTGCATATCGTTGAGAAGATGATCCAGGAGACGCCGGAATTCGTCGAATGCGACAAGGTGACGGGCGACGACTGCTTCATCGCCAAGCTTCTGGTTCGGGACATGGAGCAGCTCGATACGATCCTCGACCGTATCGCCGAACGATCCCAGACCAACACATCGATCGTCAAATCGTCACCGGTCAAGCGCCGGCTGCCGCCACTCGGAGTGGGCAAATAGGCCTCAGAATTCGGCCATGGGCGACAGCATGACGGGGCCGGACAGGCCGGCAGCGCTGCCCCGAACCATCAGGCTGATATCGGACTCGAAGGTCTCCTGCGTACCCTGCCAATCCAGCCGGTCTGGCGGGAAAAAAACCTCGACGCGGTCGGGGCGCCGATCAAACGATCCGAGAATGGCGGAGAGCGGCAGGATCGTTTTTCCGGCAATATCGAGAAGCTGAAACGACGTTTCATCCTCTTTCCAAGCGATTACGGCCTCGAACTGGTCGAGATAGGTGAGCCTGACATCGGGATCGAAGAAGCCGTTGAGCAGGAACATTTCCGCCTGTGCCGTGGCGGCGAAAACGGAGGAAACGGGTGTTCTTTCGCGCAACACCCGACGGATCAGGGTGATGTCACCGGCATTATCGAGCGAGAGTTCGCGCACCGTGCCCGCAAGCCGCGTTTCCGCCGGCGGCGGAGCTCCCAGGAACCGCTGCTGCGGCAAGACCCTAAAGCCATAGGGCTCATACATCGCCGGCTTGTCGGTCAGGAGAATACCGAGCTCAAACCCCTGTTCGTCACACCAGCCGAACGCGCGGTTCATCAGGTCGCGATAGAGCCCTTGGCCCCGCCATTGCGGCCGCACCGCGCCCGATTGGAAACCGGCCGCCTTTACCAAGCGGCCATCGACCATCATCGGCATGGAGAAGCCGCTGAAATTGGCGGCGCTAACACCGCTTTCATCGAAATAGCCAAACGGCATGCTGGTCGGATCCGGCCCGCCAAAGCGATCCTGAATGCTGACATCAATGCCGAACGTATCCTCAAGCAACGCCACCAGTGCGGCCCAGGCTGGCGGATCGCCAAAGTAATCCTGCCGGAATGTCAGGCCGTGGCTGTTCGCAGCGGCGGTCATCAAACGCCGGTGGAGCCGAAGCCACCCGCACCGCGTGCGGTTTCGCTGGCGCCGGACACTTCGCGAACGGAAACCTGCGTGACGGGAGCGATGACCATCTGGGCGATGCGCATGCCGCGCTCGATGAGTAAATCCTCGTCGCCAAGATTGATCAGCAAGACTTTCACTTCACCGCGATAATCGCTGTCGATCGTGCCGGGCGTATTCAGGCAGGTGATGCCGTGCTTGAAAGCCAGCCCCGAACGCGGACGGATCTGCGCTTCGTAGCCTACTGGGATCTCGAAGATGAAACCGGTCGGAACCAGCGCCCGCTTGCCCGGGCCGAGGAACAATGGGCGGTCCGCCTCGACAGCAGCGCGAAGGTCCATGCCGGCAGCGCCTGCAGTTTCGTAGGCGGGAAGATCGATGCCCTCGCCGTTTTGCAGGCGAACGAGGCTGAGGTTTGGGAGTGTCTGCAATTGATGAGTCATATCTCTCCTTAGCAATTCCGGCCGCAGCGCAGTCAATGCGAATTGCAAGTTATCCACGGCTCCGCTACATACGCGGCAATTCACAGGATTAACATCATGGCCGAAAGTATCGCCGAGGCGGTTTCCCGCCGTCGCACCTTTGCTATTATCGCACACCCGGACGCTGGTAAAACGACGCTCACCGAAAAGCTGCTGCTGTTCGGCGGCGCCATCCAGCTTGCCGGTGAAGTCAAGGCGAAGAAAGACCGTATCCAGACGCGCTCCGACTGGATGAAGATCGAGCGCGAACGTGGCATTTCCGTCGTGACCTCGGTAATGACCTTCGAATATCACGGCAATGTCTTCAACATTCTCGACACGCCCGGCCACGAAGACTTCGCCGACGATACCTATCGCACACTGACCGCCGTCGATGCGGCCGTCATGGTCATCGACGCTGCCAAGGGTATCGAGCCGCGGACGCTGAAGCTCTTCGAAGTCTGCCGCATGCGCGATATCCCGATCATCACCTTCATCAACAAGATGGACCGCGAAAGCCGCGACCCCTTCGAAGTTCTCGATGAAATCGAAGAGAAGCTGGCGCTCGACTGCGCGCCGGTGACCTGGCCGATCGGGCGTTCGAAAACATTCTGCGGCTCTTATCATCTGGCCGACAATACCGTTCGCGGAGCCGACACGCAGGAAATCCCCACCAAGGTCAATGGCCCGGAAATGGTTGCCCACCGCCTGCCGGAAAACGAGCGCGAGGCCTTCATTGATGAAACCTCGCTCGCCATCGAAGCCTGCAAGCCCTTCGACAGGAAGGCTTTCCTCGAAGGCCATCTGACACCGGTCTTCTTCGGCTCGGCACTGAGGAACTTCGGCGTGCGCGATCTGATCAATGCGCTCGGCGAGATCGCGCCGCCGCCGCGCGACCAGGTGGCCGATATCCGCACCGTGCACGCGACCGACGAGAAAATGACGGCGTTTGTCTTCAAGATCCAGGCCAACATGGATCCGAACCATCGCGACCGCATCGCCTTTGCCCGCGTCTGCTCCGGCAAGCTGGAGCGCGGCATGAAGGCGCGGCTGGCACGGACCGGCAAGCAGCTCGGCCTCACGGCGCCACAGTTCTTCTTTGCGTCGCAACGGCAGCTGGCTGACACGGCCTATGCCGGCGATGTGGTCGGCATCCCCAACCACGGCACGCTCAGGATCGGCGACACGCTGACCGAAGGCGAACAGCTGGTGTTCCAGGGCGTACCGAACTTCTCGCCGGAAATCCTGCGCCGCGTGCGCCTGGAAGATGCGATGAAGGCAAAGAAGCTCAAGGAAGCGCTGCAGCAGATGGCCGAAGAAGGCGTCGTGCAGCTGTTTTCACCCGAAGACGGCTCGCCGGCCATTGTCGGCGTCGTCGGCGCGCTGCAGCTAGATGTATTGAAGGAACGGTTGCAATCGGAATACGGCCTGCCGGTGTCGTTCGACATCGCCCGCTTCTCCGTCTGCCGCTGGATTTCGGCCGACCAGCCGGCGGACCTCGACAAGTTCATCACCGCGCGGCGCGGCGATATCGCCCGCGATCTCGACGGCGACCCGGTGTTTCTCGCGCAGGACGCGTTCTCGCTGCGTTACGAGGCGGAACGTTACCCGGCGATCAAGATGATCGCCATCAAGGAATATCACGTCGCCAAGGCAGCGTGACCGGGCACGATCTCTTCTCCCCGGCGGGGAGAAGGTGGCCCGCAGGGCCGGATGAGGGGGAACCACAGGTTCTAAACCTGCCGCACCGCCCCCTCATTGCATTCGGCACTTCTCCCCGGTGGGGAGAAGAGGAAATTTGCTGCACGCCCACGCTTTATCTGATCCGCACGCCTTGCCGTTCAAGCTCTTTCTGAATGGCTGGAAGATCCACGTCTTCGAACGGCTTGCCGCTCTTCACCGAAATGGCCGCCACCACTCCAGCGCCTTGCCCCGCAACGGCACAACACGCCATGTTGCGTGTCGCCGCATGGGCGATGCGGTCACCGCCGATTGCCCGGCCGGCGACCAGCAGGTTTTCGATGCCCTTCGGCAAAAGCGACCGGTATGGAATGTGCATGTAACGCCCGGTGGTCGGTAGGATCAGCACGCCGTAGCCGTCGATGAATTCCGGATAGATGCCGACCGTATCGTCGAACCGGCCTTCGTTGCGGACATCGTTTTCGGTCATGTTGTAGGCGGCATCGATCTTGCGGGTATCGCGAATGCCGATGCTCATGCCGAAATTGCGCAGGCGCGCACCCTCGCAGCCCGGCGTGTAGCGGCGCAAAGCTTCGATCGCCAGCATGGACTGGCGGCGGCCCTCGATCTCGAAACGGGTCATGCTGTCCGGGTCCGTGCCATCGCAGCCGGCGAGATGGATGAGGTTCATATAGGTTAGTTCGCCGGTGTCGTGCAGCGCGCCCCAGGTGCCTGAAATCGTGTTCAGATGCGCGGGAATGATGCCGTCGCGGATCGCCTGGGCAAAGGGCTTGCCGAGGAAAGGCGAAAACATCTGGTCTTCCTTGCCCGATGTCTCGATCTGCCACTCGCCGGTCGACCAGTCGCTATAGGTTTGCGGGTCGGAGCGGACGCCGGCCATGAAGGCTTTCTTGTCGATCCCTGCCAGGTGGAACATCACCGACGCCGCCTGCATCTGTTCCACCGGCGTCTTGAATGTCGGCGCACCGGCGCGATGGGCGACGTCGGCATCACCGGTCGCATCGATCACCCGGGCGGCCAGAATGGCTTCCCGTCCGGCCTTGGATTCGACGATGATACCTTTGATCGCATTGCCATCCATGATCGGTGCAACGAACTGACGGTGCAGCATTGCGTGGATGCCGGCTTCCTCCACCAGCCTGTCGGCGACGAGCTTGAAGCCTTCCGAATCCAGCTCATAACTGAGCGACTGGCTTTCAGGCACGGCCGCACCCATCGCCTTTGCGCGCTCTTCGAATTCCCAACCGATACCGCCCGCCTCGACCGTCGCCTCGTGCCGGTACCACGCGAAGCCCTCAACGCCGACGACAGTGATATTGCCGCCGAAACAGCCGAACCGCTCAACCAGGGTGACAGAAACACCGGCCCGCGCAGCAGCAAGCGCCGCTGCCAGGCCACCCGGACCGGAACCGACCACCAGCACGTCCGTTTCGTGGATGACGTCAATCTGGCGTGCCGGCTCGGTGATAAAGGCGGGTTCGTTTGACATCGGGTTCTCCGGCAAAAAAGAGAGGATTTGGCGGGAGCTTAACGGTGCCCTCCCACCCTGTCGACGTCTGGGAGCGACCTACTGTTGCGCGTTCGCCCTGCCATGATTGCGCTGTTGTGATCACTTTTCGGAGACAGGGAGATTTCACCGCTGGCCGCATGCTTTTGCCATTGCTACTAACAGCATCATCAAGGGAAGCGCCTGGAGGGGATCGCATGGACAAGACCGAAACGAACAATCTGGGCCAGTTCCGTAACATCTGCATTTTCGGCGCAGGTGCCATCGGCGGCGCTCTGGCAGCAAGGCTTGCCACCTCTCCCATGCTTACCGGCGCGACGATCACGGCAATCGCCCGGGGGGGGCATCTGAAGGCCATCCGGGACAATGGCCTGCATCTCTACGAGCCGGGCAAGACCGAGCCGCTGGTCGCAAAATTCGCCGCCACCGACAAAGCGGGCGATCTTGGCCCGCAAGACCTCGTCATTGTGACGCTCAAGGGGCATCAGTTGACCTCGGCGAGCGCCGATATCGCCGGGCTGCTGAAGCCCGGTGGACGCGTGGTGATGATCCAGAACGGCATTCCGTGGTGGTATTTCCATGGCGATGCGGCGAGCGGCCTTGAAGGCCGAAAGGTCGAGGCGCTCGATCCGGATGGCCTGGTCTGGCAGCGGATCGGCCCGCAGCGCGTCATCGGCGGGGTCATCTATCAGGGTGCACAGATGCTCGAGCCCGGCCATATCCGGCTGACCAGCGGCGGCCTGCTGCATCTTGGCGAGCCTTCAGGCACAATGTCTGCCGAGCTTGCAGCGATCGCCGGTCTGCTGCAGGCCAGCGGCTGGACGATCAAGACGACGGAGCATATCCGCGATCAGATCTGGCTGAAGTTTCTCGGCAACGCCGCCTTCAATCCCATTAGCGCGCTGACCAGGGGGCGGATCTCCGAGATCATGGATGGACCGGCCGTTGACCTGGTGAAGCAGGTCATGACGGAAGTACATGCAGTGGCCGGGCGGCTCGGCTGCCATGTCAGCGAAACGGTGGAAGAGAAGATGGAACATGGCCGGGGTCTCGGCAATGCCAAGACTTCGATGCTGCAGGACCTCGAGCAGGGCCGGTCGATGGAGATCACGCCGCTAACCCGCGCCATCACGTTGCTCGGGCGCATGGCCGATGTGCCGACACCGGCGAACGACATCCTCTTGTCGTTGATCTCGCAACTCGACGAGTCGATGGCGAAGGCGCGTGCGGTGGAGGCGTGAGCGATGACCGTGCTTCGCATCGTCGCCAATCTTGAGGCTGCCGATCCGCAGGCTGGGCGGGCTTTTTATGGCGAACTGCTCGGCCTCGATCTCGTCATGGACCACGGCTGGATCCTGACCTTCGCATCCGGGGAACAGGCGCCTGCGCAGGTTTCCATCGCCAGTGAGGGCGGCTCCGATACGCCGGTGCCGCAGCTATCGATCGAGGTCGATGACGTCGATGCGGTCTACTCCAAGGCCAAACGGATGCGCTTGGAAATCATCTACGATATCACCGACGAACCTTGGGGTGTGCGGCGCTTCTACGTCCGCGACCCCTTCGGCACGATCGTCAACATTCTCTCGCACGGATAACGTTGACGAGGTTTTGATCAGCGGCGATCCGTCAAGGTGAGATCGCCGTTTTCATCAACCGAGACTTCGATGCCGATGTAGCCCGGGATCGTCTGGTGCGACGTCTCAAACGGATGTGTGTGCGTGGCGGTAATCACCATCACGTCGGAACCGGCCGATTCCCCGGCGATGACGCCAGCCGCGACGTCTTCGAATACAAGGCAATCCTTGGCATCGAAACCGACGCGCTTGGCGCCAAGCAGATAGCATTCCGGGCTCGGCTTGCCGCGCGAAACATCCTCGGCGATGACGATGAATTTCGGCTCCGGCAGGCCGGCGGCGGCGATACGCACCTTGGCGAGTTCACGCGGCGACGAGGTGACGATTGCCCAACGCTCCGGCGGCAGGCTTTTGAGGAATTCGATCGCGCCCGGCAGCGGCTTCACACCCTCGATATCCTCGATCTCGCCCTGGCAGATGATGGCCGATTCCGCTTCCGGATCGACGCCCGGCAGGCCGAGCTGGCGGATCGTATCGACGCCGCGCTTGCCGTGCATGGTCGGCAGGAAGGTCGCGACATCGAGGCCGTGGCTTTCAGCCCATTTTCCCCACACCCGCTCGGCTGCTTCGATGGAGCTCAGAAGCGTTCCATCCATGTCGAACAGGAAGGCGGAGTATTTCTTGCCGAATACCGGCGAGGACGCTGAAGACACGGGGGCTGACTCCTTTGAATGTCTGGCGAGCCGCATGTCTGGTGACCGCGCGGCGACCCCGTTCGAATAAGGGGATTCCTCCTCAAGATCAAACGGATATCGCCTTTGAACTGGCGCGGATGCGCTTTCTTCGCCGTCCTACCGCGCCGACATCGCCAGTCGCAGCCCCATCAGCCCGAAGGCACCGGCAAAACCGCGCCGCAGCCACAGGGTGACGCCTGGCCGGGAGATGACATAGCGCCGCGCGGCGGCGGCAAAGACGCCGTAAAACACGAAGACGATGAAGGTCAGCACCATGAAGATGGCGGCAAGCCATAGCATGAACAGGGTCGGCGACGGCGTGGCATCCGGCACGAACTGCGGCAGGAAAGCCAGAAAGAACAGCGACAGTTTGGGGTTTAAACTGTTGAGCAGGATGGCCGTTGCGATGATCTTGCCTGGCCGCATGGGCCGGGCTTCTTCCGTGACCTGCAGGCTATCGGCATCGCGCAAGACGCTCCAGGCCATGTAGAGCAGATAGGCAACGCCGAGATATTTGATCACTTCAAAGGCCATGGCACTGGTGTGCAGCAGGGCAGCCAGACCGGCAATACTGGCGATGATATGCGGCAGGATGCCGAGCGTGCAGCCAAAGGCCGCGAGGATGCTGGCGCGCGCACCGGAATTGAGGCCCGTTGCCAGTGTGTAGAGCACGCCGGTACCGGGCAGCAGGATAACGACGATGGATGTCAGCAGATGTTCGAGGGTCATGATGCACTCCGCTCAATGGGGAAGGCCGCAGAGAAGCGGATCTCACCCCCCTTGGTCTTGAACGAAATTGCATGATGTCAACGATGAGCCAGCGCGTAGGCTCCCGGCGTGATGCCATAGGCGCGGACGAAAGCCCGGGTCATATGGCTCTGGTCGGCGAACCCACAGGCAAAGGCAGCATCGGCAAGCGGCGTACCCCCGGCGATCATCCGGCGAACGGTCCTGATGCGGCGCTGGATCAGATAGGTATGCGGTGTCATGCCAGTCACTTCAGAGAAGGCCCGCACCACCTGGAAGCGGCTGAGCCCGCTGGCTACGGCAAGATCGGCCAGGGTCGTGGCGGCGGCCGGATCGTCATCCAGCAGGGCTTTCGCCCGACCGATGGACGGCGGCACGAAACGGGAGACACTCTGGCTGTCCATCAGGGAGGCCACGAGTTGCAAAAAGCCGGTTTCCGGCCCCAATGTTTCTCGCGTCTGCGTCATTGCCGCGTAGACCGGCAGGAGGCGTTGGGGGGCATATCCGTCGCTCATCACCGGCTGTGAAAACACAAAATCAGTTGGCCGACCTTCGCCGATATCCGAAACCGCCTGGGCGATCACGCTTGGATCGAAATAGAGCATCCGCCAGGAGCGCCCTTCCGCATCGATCGGATGGCCGTCATGCACTTCGCCCGGATTGACGGTGATCATATCGCCGGGGCCGGCCTGCACCGGGCCACGGCCGCTGGCGGATTTCTGGGCGCCACGGATGATCACACCAATGCCGAACTGGTCATGCGTATGGCGGCCGAAGCTGTGCGCCGTGTCGGCCTCAACGGCCTCGACACCTTCGATCGCACATTTCCGCATCCGGAACTGGCCGGTTCTCATCGCTGCTCCTCAACCCCGCTTCTTAGTCACGCTCTTGGCCCGGCAGCGCATCGCGCTCGCCAAACCAGTTCGCAGCCGAAGAACACCAGATCTGGTGGTTCGGCGCAAGCGCGCGGCGCTGGCTGATATTGCCCCAGCGAATGCCGATCTCCTCGGCGTCCTCATCGGTTCCCGTCGTATAGATCGGCGAGCCGCAATTGCTGCAGAACATCTGGTAGCGTGTCCGGCCGTTGTCGCCTGTCTTGGTATAGGTTTTCGGTTCACCCGCCGTGATGCGAAAGTCAGCCTTCGGAACAGATACCGTCACTCGATAGACGGAACCGGTCAGATGCTGGCAATCGGTGCAGTGGCAGATGGAAACGTTGTCCGGATCGATCTCCGCCTCATACTGGATCGCGCCGCAATGGCAATGTCCGTCGATATGCATGTCCGTTCCTCCTTGTTGAGAAGGAACCTAGCGCATCAGACGCCGGTGAACAGCCAGGCGTGTTCCTTGGCATTGTTGAATTTCCAGACGCGCGACGGGCCGGCCATGACGTTGAGGTAGTAGAGGTCGTAGCCATGGATGGCGGCGACCGGATGATAGCCTTTCGGCACCAGCGTCACGTCGCCATCCTCCACCGCCATCGTCTCGTCCAGCGAGCGGTCATCGGTATAGACACGCTGCATGGCAAAGCCCTGAGATGGGTTCAGGCGGTGGTAATAGGTTTCCTCGAGGAAGCTTTCGGCCGGCAGATTGTCCTCGTCATGCTTGTGCGGCGGATAGGACGAGGTATGGCCGCCGGGCGTGATCACTTCAACCACCAGTAGGGAATAGGCCGCATTGTCGTCTTCCGGCATGATGTTGGTGACATAGCGGGTGTTGGTATTCTTGCCGCGCGTCATCTGCAGGTGGCGGCCCGGCGCAATCACCTGGGCCTTGTAGCCTTCGCCGCCCGGCGCGCTGCAGATGGCGAGATCGAGTGCCGTCGTCGCCGTGGCTTCCCAGCGGCTGCCCTTCGGCACATAGACCGCATGGGGCTGGCCCTCGAATGGCGTCATGCGTTCACCCAGCTCACCGAAATCCTCGCCATCAACGGAGATCTTTGCCTTGCCGGAGACGAGCACGAGGCAGGTTTCGCGATCATCACTTTCCCCCGACGTCTTTTCGCCAGCAGCCAACCGGTTGAGGCCGAAGCCGACATAGGTCCAGCCGGCGGATTGCGGCGTGATGTCGTGGACAAGGCCGGAAGCGCCGGCTGGTTTGACGAGAAGGTTTGGCATGGTGTGGCTCCTGTTCAGTTTCCACCCTCCCCTTGAGGGGGAGGGTCGGCACGGAGTGCCGGGGTGGGGTGATCTCCTGCGTCAAACAACGGGTCACCCCCACCCGCAGCTTCGCTGCGACCTCCCCCCTCAAGGGGGAGGTGGCCTCCGCCAGATCCAATCTCGTTTCCGACGCATAGGGCCAGCACCCAACGGGGATCACCCCTTAGGAAAACCTTCCGTTTCCACCGTATAGCCTGCAGCGGTCATGACGCGCATCAGTTCGGCATGGCCGATCTCGGCCATCTTCTGCGGCGGCGCCTTTCGGGGGTCCTGCTCGGCCTCGACGACGAACCAGCCTTCGTAGCCATAATCGGCGAAACGCTGGACGATGGAGCCGAAATCGAGCGAGCCGTCGCCCGGTACGGTAAAGGCACCAAGCGCGACGGCGTCGAGGAAGGATTGCTTGCTGCGATCCAGACCGTCGATGACGGCCTGACGGATATCCTTCACATGCACATGGTTGATGCGGGCATGGTGGTTGTCGATGGCGCGCAGCACGTCGCCGCCGGCGAAAGCCAGATGGCCGGCATCCAGCAGCAACGGAATGCCTTCGCCCGAATTTTTCATGAAGGCGTCGAGTTCCGGCTCGGTTTCCACTACGGCCGCCATATGATGGTGGTAGGAGAGCGGCATGCCCTGGTCTGCGCACCATTCGCCGAATTCGGTGACGCGGCGGGCATAGGCCTTCATCTCATCATCGCCAAGGCGCGGCTTGGTGGCGAGCGGCTTCGAGCGATCGCCCTGGATCGAACGGCCGACTTCGCCATAGACGATGCAAGGCGCATTAACGGCCTTGAAGAGTTCGATCATCGGGGCGATGCGGTCCTTGTTGGCCGCGAGTTCCTCATTGACCAGCGTGCCGGAAAACCAGCCGCCGCAGAGCGTCACGTCGGCTGCACGCAGGATCGGCAGCATCTCATTCGGATTGTTCGGAAAACGGCGGCCCTGCTCCATGCCGGTGAAGCCGGCGCTGCGCGACTGGCGCAGGCATTCTTCGAGCGACACGTCATCGCTCAGTTCTGGAAGGTCGTCGTTCCACCAGGCGATGGGCGACATGCCGAGTTTGGCTTTCATGAAAATTCTCCTTGGGAAGAAGGCGACCGGCCTTCCTGATCATCCTGTATCCCGTCATCCTCGGGCTTGACCCGAGGATCCATAGTCACCGGCGGCGCCTTCCGGTTGGATCCTCGGGTCAAGCCCGAGGATGACGGAGTGTGTGCTTAACCAATACGCTGGGCCGCGAGTGCCTTTTCGTAGCCCTTGCGGGCCTCGTTGACCTCAGGCCGGGCGGAGACTTCCGGGACAGCCACATCCCACCAGTTGCCGCCCTCGTCCGTGGTGATCAGCGGATCGGTATCGATGACGATGACGGTGGTGCGGTTTTCGCCGGAGGTTTCCTTCAGGGCGATTTCCAGCTCGCTGATCGAGCCGACCTTGCGGGTAAGCGCGCCCATTGCAGCGGCATGACCGGCAAAATCGATGGCCGGCAGGGTGACGTGATGGGTGTCGCGCAAAAGGTTGTTGAAGTTGGCACCGCCGGTCGCCATCTGCAGCCGGTTGATGCAGCCATAACCTGCGTTGTCGAGCAGCACGATGGTGATCTTGGCGCCAAGCATGATCGACGAGGCGATTTCCGAGTTCAGCATCATGTAGCTGCCATCACCGACCATGACGACGACATCGCTATCGGGTTTGGCCAGCTTGACGCCGAGGCCGCCGGCCACTTCGTAGCCCATGGTCGAGAAGCCGTATTCCATGTGATAGCTGCCGGGCGTTTCCGCCTGCCAGAGCTTGTGCAACTCGCCGGGTAGACCGCCGGCGGCACAGACCAGCGTGGTGTTTTCCTTGCGCGCACGCTGAACGGCGCCGATGACCTGGGCGTCGGAAGGAAGTGCCGCATTGGTCGTCGCGGTCGCCTTGTCGGCCGCCTTCAGCCATTCGGCCTTGCCATCTGTCGCCTTCTTCGTCCAAGCCGCATCGACCTTGTGCGAGCCGAGCCCGGCGCTGAGCGCATCGAGGCCGACGCGGGCGTCGGAGACCAGCGGCAGCGCCTCATGCTTGGCGGCGTCGAAGGCCTGGGTGTTGAGGCCGATGATCTTCAGGCCATCGTTCTTGAACAGCGACCAGGAACCGGTGGTGAAATCCTGCAGGCGCGAGCCGATGGCGAGAACCACATCGGCATCCTCGGCCATCTGATTGGACGCCGATGTGCCGGTGACGCCGACCGAGCCCATGTTGAGCGGGTGGCTGTGTGGCAGCGACGACTTGCCGGCCTGGGTTTCTACGACCGGAATGCCGTGTCTTTCCGCAAAGGCGGCGAGTGTCTTGCTGGCTTCGGAGTAAAGCACGCCGCCGCCGGAGATGATCACCGGCTTCTTGGCGGCCTTCAGCACCGTAATGGCGTGGGCCAGTTCGTCCGCATCCGGATGCAGACGGCGGGTCGTCCAGACCTTTTCGTCAAAGAAGCTTTCCGGATAGTCATAGGCTTCCGCCTGCACATCCTGGCAAAGCGACAGCGTGACCGGGCCGCAATCGGCGGGGTCGGTGAGCACCTGCATGGCGCGGCGCAGCGCCGGGATGATCTGTTCTGGACGGGTGATACGGTCGAAATAGCGCGACACCGGACGGAAGCAGTCGTTGACGGTCATCGTGCCGTCGCCGAAATCCTCGATCTGCTGCAGGACCGGATCGGGGCGGCGATTGGCAAAGACATCGCCGGGCAGAAGCAGGACCGGCAGACGGTTGACATGGGCGAGCGCTGCCGATGTCACCATGTTGAGCGCGCCGGGGCCGATCGAGGTGGTGCAAGCCATGAAGCGGCGGCGGAAGCTTGCCTTGGCAAACGCGATTGCTGCATTGGCCATGCCCTGCTCGTTCTGGGCGCGGTAGGTCGGTAGCGTGTCCTTGATACCATGCAGCGCCTCGCCGATACCGGCGACATTGCCATGGCCGAAAATGGCAAAGACACCGCCGAAGATCGGTGTCTTCTCGCCGTCGATCACGGTCATCTGCTTCGTGAGAAACCGCGCGACGGCTTGCGCCATGGTCAGGCGAACGGTTTTCTGGCTCATTGTTTCCTCCTGCATATGCGGACATGATCCGGCATATTTCTTTGTCTCTTTCGGGGTAACACTCCCCGCTCGCTCTGTCGTCCCCTCTCCCCGCTTGCGGGGAGAGGGCTAGGGTGAGGGGCAACTCTCATTCTCGCGAAGCCGGGGTGTCAGCCCCTCATCCGGCCTGTCGGCCACCTTCTCCCCGCAAGCGGGGAGAAGGGAGATGCCGCACCCTCAGGCCGCCTTTGTTTCCGCAAGGCCAAGCCAGAGATTGACCAAGGCCTCGAACCTGCCCGCCATATCGGCGATCGCCTGTTCGTCATCGATCTCGCCAGCCAGCCAAGCCTTGCTTGCCTCGGCAAAGATCGTCCGGCCAACGGCAAAACCCTTGACGGTTTTTGAGGTGCGGGCGGCGGCAAAGCCTTCTTTCAGCGCTTCATATGGGGCTTCCAGCCCGAGCAGGACGACACCGCGGCAAAGCGGGTCGCGCTTTTCGATGACGGCGTCGACGGCGGCCCAGGCGGCACGGCTTGCCTGCGGCTCGAGCTTCCACCAGTCCGGCTTCAGACCAGCATCGTAGAGTTCGGTCAGTGCACGCGGGATCGTGTTGTCATCGAGCATGCCGTGCTTGCCAGCGATGATCTCGATCAGGATTTCACGGCCGACTTTGCGGGCGGCCTCAAAGGCCGAGCGGAGCTTGGCGATCTGGGTCGCCTTCATCTCAGTGGGATCATCCGGATGGAAGAAGCTCAGGACCTTGATGCAGTGATCGACCGGCCATTCGATGAGCCGGCTACCGAGATCCTGACTGAATTCAAATTGCAGCGGACGCGAGCCGGGAAGCTCGATCGGCTTGCCGATCCAGAAGTTCTTGTCGACAGCATAAAGAGCATCACGGCCGTACTTGTCGTCGATCAGCATGCCGAAGCCCGGACGGCCGTTGGCGATGCGCTCGGCGGCCTTGACGGCGAGAACCTTGAAGGCCGGGATCCGTGCCAGAATCTCGGCGTCGCCACCGGCCAGATCTTCCAGCTGGCTGCGGTGATCGATGGCAAGCGCCATCAGTTGCGGGATGTCGCGGCGGCGGGTGGTTGCCCAATGGACGTGGTTGATTGCCTCGTCCTTCCGCAGCGCCTTTTCCGCGCTGCCGTTTTCCAGGAAAAACTGCAGCTCGGTCCAAGTGGGGATTTCCGGCGCGCAGAGCAGACGCGATACGGCAAAGGCGCCGCAGGCGTTGGCCCAGGTGGCCGATGTCGCATGCGGCTCGCCCTTCAGCCAGCCGCGCAGGAAGCCGGACATGAAGGCGTCGCCGGCACCGAGCACGTTGTAGACTTCGATCGGGAAACCCTTGCCGATGATGCCGTCTTCGAGATCATCGGAAATCGGGCCGTCATAGACGATGCAGCCCATCGGGCCGCGCTTCAGCACGATCGTCGCCTTGGAATTGGCGCGGATGGTTTTTAGCGCTGCCAAAAGGTCGCTATCGCCGGATGCGATCAGCACTTCCTCTTCGGTGCCGACGATCAGGTCGCAGTCGGCCAACACCGTCTTCAGATGCGCGGACACCTTTTCGGAAGCGATATAGCGGTTGTCACCGGCATCATGGCCGGCGAGGCCCCAGAGGTTCGGGCGGTAGTCGATATCGAACACCACTTTGGCGCCACTTTCCTTGGCGATGCGGATCGCCTTGCGCTGGGCGGCGTCCGTATGCGGCTTGGCGAAATGTGTGCCGGTGACGAGGATAGCGCGGGCCGAACGAATGAAGTCTTCAGAGATATCGTCTTCACAAAGCGCGCTGTCGGCGCAGTTGTCGCGGTAGAACAAAAGCGGGAAGGAATGATCGTTTTCGACGGCCAGAATGGCCAGTGCCGTCAGCCGCTCGGGATCGGTGACGATACCCTTGGTTTCGACGCCCTCGCGCTCCAGCTGCTCGCGGATGAAGCGGCCCATCTGCTCCTTGCCGACGCGGGTCAAAAGCGCCGATTTCAGGCCGAGACGCGCGGTGCCGACGGAAATATTGGTGGGGCAGCCACCAACGGATTTGGCGAAGCTGGCGACGTCTTCAAGCCGGGTTCCGATTTGCTGGCCGTAAAGATCGACCGAGGCGCGGCCAATGGTGATAAGGTCGAGCGGCTTGTCCGCCTGCGTATCGGTGATCTGGCTCACTGCTTCCTCCCGGCGGACGCTTGCGTCGCGCCGACATTTTTAATGGCTGGTGGGGTGTCGCCTTTATGAAACATAAATTCCGCCGTTTAGTCAATATGGAATTTTCATTCTATTAAGTGATCTTCGCCGATCCGCCGCCTTTTTTCCGCAACCGCAACCGTCAACGCCATGGCAAAGGCCATGCTGGCCGAGAGCGAGCGAAACCCGGCGTGGTCGGCCTCGACAAGCTCGAACCAAACCTTCGAGGATTCTGCCAGCGGCGAGAATGCCGAATCGGTCAAGGACACGACGGGGACCTTGCGATTGGCAAGCAGCTTGGCCTGATTGACGCTTTCAGATGCATAGGGCGAGAAACTGACGGCGAAGGCCGCATCCTTCGGGCCGGCCATCGCCAGAATGTCATCATCGATCCCGGCCGCCGTGCCGACCATCTGATATTTGACCTTCAGCTTGCCGAAGGCATAGGCCATATAGCCGGAGATCGGATAGGATCGCCGCTTGGCGACCAGATAGATCGTCTCGGCACCGGCCAGAATATTGACGGCACGCTCGAACGCCTCGGGCTCGACCGAACTGGCAATATTGTCTAGCGAGCGATGCGCGGCAGCGACAAAACCGTTGAAGATGGAGCCGCTTTCCAGCTTGCTGTGGTCGTTACCGCTCAGCGCCTTGAGGCGTTCATCATAACCCGGCGTGCGCTCACGCAACCGCGCGCGAAAGATCTGCTGCAGGCTGGAAAAGCCTTCGAAGCCAAAATGCTGGGCAAAGCGCACCAGCGTCGAAGGCTGGACATCGGCTGAGGTGGCGATGCTGGCCGCAGTGCCGAAGGCGATTTCGTCGGGATTGTCGAGCGCGTAGGCGGCGACTTGGCGCAACCGTTTCGGCAACTGAGCCTTGCGCTCCAGGATGATCGTCTTGAGACCGTCGAAATCCTGCGGAATGGCGATGCTGTTTTCGGTTTCGGCCATATATCCGGGTCTCTTCCTGCTTTGTGCTCTCGTCAGGACCATATGCAAAGATTCTCGGCAAGAATAGAACATACATTCCACATCTGCATTTTCTTGCTGTTCCGCACTTCCCTTGGGCACACAGCATGTGCCGGCAACTACCGGGCTGTTTTTCAGCGCGACGTTCTTGAAGAAGCAACCCCGGCACCCAGAAATCGTAGATTGAACAGCAAGATGCGGAAATGATCCTGTTCGTTAACGCATTTTTACCATGTTCGGCCGGATGATCGGTGAGTATCATGGTTAACGAACCATCAAGGCGGGCCATCCCCGCGATCCGGAGTATCCTGCATGTGCCGCTGGGCAGCCTATCGCGGAGAGCCGCTCTATCTGGAAGAACTGGTGTCGTCGCCGGCCCACTCGCTGATCGAGCAATCCCATTGCGCCACCCGCGCCAAGACGGCGACCAACGGTGATGGCTTTGGCATCGCCTGGTACGGCGATCATCCGGAACCCGGCCGTTACCGCGATATCCTGCCCGCCTGGTCGGACTGCAATCTGAAAAGCATTGCCCGGCAGATCCGCTCGCCGCTGTTTCTCGCCCATGTGCGGGCGGCGACCGGTGGCGGCACGCGGCGCGACAATTGCCATCCCTTCGTGCACGGCCGCTGGTCCTTCATGCACAACGGCCAGATCGGCGATTTCGAGCATCTGCGCCGGCCGATGGAGGCGATGCTCGACAACGATCTCTACACGGCCCGCACCGGCTCAACCGATAGCGAGCTGCTGTTCCTGCTGGCGCTGCAATTCGGTCTGGAGCAGGACCCGCTGGGTGCCGTTGCCGAGACCCTGGCTTTCGTTGAACGGCTGGCCGAGCATCTGGAGCGCAAGGTTCTGGTGCGCTTTACCGCCGCCCTTTCCGATGGCCACAATCTCTATGCCGTGCGTTATGCGTCCGACTGGAAAGCACCAACACTCTATGCGGCACCGATGGGACCGAGCGGCGGCTATTGCCTCGTCTCCGAACCACTGAACGACGACGACAATGCCTGGGTGGAAATCCCTGACGGAACCGCCGTCATCGTCGGCGAAAATGGCGTCGATGTGCGTCTGTTCGGAACAGCGGGTGCCGCTCCGGATACGTCCCGGATGGAACGGATGGCGTCAGGAAAAATGTGAGGCGATCAGTGTGCCGAGCCATTCGGCAACGGCCTGCTTGTCCATCTCCGGCCAGTCCTCGTCGCCTGACTTGCCGATCACTTTCACAGTGTTGCGGTCACCGCCCATGATGCCGGTATGGGGTGAGACGTCGTTGGCGAGGATATAATCGGCGCCTTTGCGCTCCAGCTTCGAGCGGCCGTTTTCAGCAACATTTTGCGTCTCGGCAGCAAATCCGACCACCAGTTTCGGCCGTTTGGCATGGTGGCCGATGGTCTTCAGGATATCCGGATTTTCCGTGAGCAGAAGCGGTGGCGGCGCTTCGCCGGGCTGCTTCTTGATCTTGTTGCCGGAAGCGCTCGCGACCCGCCAATCGGCGACGGCCGCGACCATCACGGCGATATCGGCCGGCAATGCCCCAATCACAGCATCGCGCATTTCTTCGGCCCGCTCGACATGGACGACCTTGACACCCTTCGGATCTGGGATCGTCACCGGCCCGGAGACCAGCGTTACATCAGCGCCGAGCCGGGCGAGTTCGGCGGCAATGGCATGGCCCTGCTTGCCGGACGAGCGGTTGGCGATATAGCGCACCGGATCGATCGGCTCATGCGTCGGTCCTGATGTGACGATGGCTTTCTTGCCCGCCAATGGTTTCGGACCTGTATCGAGCAAAGCCTCGACGGCGGCGGCGATCTCCAAGGGCTCAGCCATCCGGCCCTCGCCTTTTTCACCGCTTTCGGCCATTTCGCCGGAAGCCGGACCGATGAAGCGGATGCCGTCGGCAACCAGCGTTGCATGATTGCGGCGGGTGGCGGCATGCGACCACATTTTTGGGTTCATCGCTGGTGCGACAAGCACCGGCTTGTCCGTCGCCAGCAGAATGGTCGAGGCCAGATCGTCGGCCAGGCCGTTGGCCATCTTCGCCATCAGGTCGGCGGTGGCAGGGGCGATGACGATCAGGTCGCAATCGCGGGCAAGGCGGATATGACCGACATCCTGTTCGTCTTCACGGGAAAACAGCTCTGTAAACACCTTGTCTGCCGCAAGCGCCCCGACGGCAAGCGGCGTCACGAATGCTTGCGCTCCCGCCGTCATCACCGGCCGCACGGACGCGCCGCGTTCCCGCAGGCGGCGGATGAGATCGAGGCTCTTATAGGCCGCGATACCGCCGGAAATGATGAGGAGGATGCGTTTTCCCTGAAGCGTCATGACGAATTCCGGTTTCGGCGGGCCGTTGCGCCCTGCCCTTTCGGCTGGACCCTATCCGACCGACCGGTGGGAGGCAATCAGGCCATCGCGTCCGAGCGGATCACCGGCTGTCCCTGTTCTCCAGAAGCCGCACAATCGTGGTTATCAGCGACGTGCTGTCATACGGTTTGCGAATGACCGGTATCCAGGAAAAATCAGGGGGGATCATTTCGCTGTTTCCGTAGCCGGTGGCAAACAGGAACGGAATGCCTCGCCCAACCAGTTCGCGCGCCACGGCAAGAGAGGTCCCGGCACCCAGATTGACATCGAGGATCGCCACGTCCGGCGTGTAGTCCACCAGCCTGCTCAGTGCATCATCGGCTGAGGCCGAGGTCATGACATCCAACACGCCGTGATCGCCAAGCATGCCTTCGACATCAAGCGCGATCAGCATCTGGTCCTCGACCAGCATGACCTTCATATCTGCGGCCAGCATTCCCTTCGACGGCTCCTTGCCAGTGACTTGGCCGGCTGCCGCATGGGACGGCTGTTCCGCCAGAGAAATATGCTTTGCCGGCAGCAGGAATCGCGCCACCACACCTTCGCGCGCATAGGAAACTTCACTATGCCCATCGAGGTCATAGGGCACGCTGCGATCGATCAGGGCGGTGCCAAAGCCGGTGCGGGATGGCGGAGAAACGAGAGGACCATCAGTTTCCCGCCAGATGATTTCGCAGTCGCCATGCACCGCCAGCGACCATGACACATCCAGCCGGCCACCAGGCCGCGACAGAGCGCCGTATTTGGCTGCGTTGGTCGATAGCTCATGCAGGACAAGCGCCATCACCGAGAAGGCGCGGGAGTTGAGCAGAACCGGCGGGCCATTGACGGCGATCGATATGGCGGGCTGCCGGTAGGGTGACAGTTCGGCGTTCAGCAGGTCCGTCAGCGGCCCGCCGCCATCGCCGCGCACCACCTGATCGTGGGCAAAGGACAGTGCCTGGATACGCCCCTTCAGCGAGGCGACATAATCGGTCAACGCCCGGCCCTCCTGTATCGGCTGGCCGACCAGTGACTTGATCAAAGCCAGAATGTTCTTGACCCGGTGGTTCAACTCCTCATTGAGCATGCGCTGGCGCACATCGGCGCGGCTGCGCTCTTCCGCCATCAGTTCGCTGTGGCGCAATCCGACTTCGACAAGGGCTGCCCGCGTGACTTCGGCGATTTCCCGGTCTGCCTCCGTCCATGGTTGAGCCTGCTGATGCACGGTCTGCTTCCAGATGGCAAAACTCTGGCGCGGCGTCAGCCGATCTCCCAAAGGCCCCGTCGTGTAGGTCTTGTCCGGATTGCCGGCCCAATTCAGGGTCTGCACCAGCTCCCTGCGGAAGAAGAACAGATAATCCCGTCTTGTCTGCGCCAGAGGTATGGCAAGTACGCCGGCCGCCTGCGCGCAAAAATCTTCCGCGCCCGGCATGCTTTGCGACAACGCGTGTGTGGCCCAGACGCGGGCCTCGGCAAGCGTGCCGATGTGGCGCGAAAGTGCTGCAATGGCGGCAGCCGGGGGTACCGAACCAAACGACGTCCAGACACCGTTCATCCAGAGCCCGATCCCGTCACATGGCACCAGCGTGTTGAAATCCGGCAGGTTTTCCGTCAACAACTGGCCGATATCGGCGTTATGCGAGGCCAGGCGCAGGAAGCGATCGAGCGACGCGCGGGCGCGGGTGGCAGTGGCAAGCCTGGATTTCTGCCTCAGTGAGGTCAGATGCAGCGAGAAAAACTCGCCAAACATTTCGGCAGCGACCCGCTCGGCCATCGACAGGGTACGGGGCTGGTAATGGTGACAGGCAATCAGCCCCCACAGGGCGCCGTCGACAATGATCGAAATCGACATGGAGGCTGCGACCCCCATGTTGCGCAGATATTCGCAGTGGATCGGCGACACACTGCGCAGATGCGCCAACGACAGATCCAGCGCCTCGCCCGATGCGTCGAACACCGGCACAAGCCCGACCCGCTCGCCGCTGGCGTCACCGATAATGCGAAGGGTGTTTTTCAGATAAAGAATACGGGCCTGCCGGGGGATATCGCTGGCCGGGAAATACTGGCCGAGAAAACTCTCGAGATCGCCGCGCTTGGCTTCTGCTGCAACCTTGCCGGATCCATCCTGCTC
This sequence comes from Pararhizobium sp. PWRC1-1, assembly GCF_049897905.1. Classification (NCBI taxonomy): domain Bacteria; kingdom Pseudomonadati; phylum Pseudomonadota; class Alphaproteobacteria; order Hyphomicrobiales; family Rhizobiaceae; genus Pararhizobium; species Pararhizobium sp. PWRC1-1. The sequence continues at coordinate 137,474 of NZ_JAFCXE010000005.1, forward strand.
GAAGCGATAGATCATCACACGGTCATATTCGAGCATGCCGCGGATCAGCCGGGCCGCCTGCCGCACCAGGGGCTCGATGTCGCCGATGTCGCTGATCCGGCCGATGAGACCACGGGCAAGCTGCAATGGTTGGCCGGGTGACGCCGGCTCGAACTCGATGATGACTGTCAAGCGAAAGATGTGGATCGAGACATCGAAGACACCACCTGGCACCTTCAGCCCGGACAACAGGGCCGGACGGACGCCTTCACGGAGCGTCGCAAGAGCATTGCGCAAAGTATGCGTTGCTTCGGCGCCAAGGAGCTGCTCAAGCGGCAAGCCGTTGATCTCGCCGGAAACGCCCAGCATGGTGCCGGTATTGGCGGTGTGCCGGAGAACCATTGCAGCCCGCGCATCGCACGCGATCAGGCAACCATGCGGCTGGATACTGCCGGGGAGATGGATCGGCTCACGGTCGCAATTGGTCAGATCGACCGGCGCAGCCGTGTTGCTGTCATGCTTGTTCATGGGATGCCTGACGGAATGCTTGTTCGGCCGTCTCAAACGTTGCACGCGAGGCAGTGGCGACCCGCTCCATGTCGATTAAATCGGCATTTTCGAGCAGGGCGAGAAAAGCGGGCCAGCGATCGCTACGGCGTGATTGGACCGCCAGATGCCGGGCGCCGAAGTCTGCGTCGAAGCCAAGTTGCTGGGCACGCTTGTAAAGGACGCGGGAGCCGAGCGCTGACCCTTCCAGAACGTAAAGCATGCCAAGAAGCGCCTCGGGGCTCCGCTCCAGATCCGGTGCGTCCAAAGATGGTTGCGGCGTCACATCCAGATCACGCAGATCGTCGGCGATCAGGCGTGAAAACATTTCCGCATGCCAGCCGTCGCACTGCTCCGGCCAGACTGTTGACACCAGTTTGCGCTCCACCGCCTCGCGGAACGTCGAAATTCCGCGCAGATAGTTTCTGTAAGCGTCGGGACTGTCGAAGGAGCCGACCATCCGGTCAAGCGAGGCATGGGCTTGCGACGTGCTTTCGCGCAACTGGGCTCGGCGGGACCGTTCGGGCATTTACATTTTCCGGATACGCAAAAATTGGATAGGTGCATCTATCGATAAGGCATAAAACTCACGAAAGATCGAAAAGTTCCAGGGAGTTGTAAACAATTCTTTCGGGGACTGATCGGCAGAATTACCGCTCTCCCCAAAACCCGGTTTTAATGGCCGTGATGCATGCACTGGGCATGATCGGCGAGCACTTCGATTACCCGGCATTGATCGACGCGGCCATGGCCGCAGCCTTCCACCATCATTTCCAGTTCCGCCTTCAGTGCCATCAGGCTGCGGATACGCTGTTCCACCTCGACGAGCCTTGCCTTGGCAATGGCATCGGCGGAAGCACACGGCTGCAAAGGATTGTCCTGCAGGCTCAGCAGCGTGCGGATAGCTTCCACCTCGAAACCGAGCTCGCGGGCATGACGAATGAAGGTCAGGCGATTGAGATCGGATTGTTCGTAGGAACGCTGGTTGCCCTCGCTGCGGCTCGGCTCCCGCAGCAGGCCGATGCCCTCGTAATAGCGGATCGTCGGCACCTTGACGCCACTTTTGCGCGCAGCCTCGCCAATCGTTATGTTTTTCATGATTTTCCCTCTTGTACCTCTAGCCGCTCGAGGATGTAGGAAAGATGCCAGAGTTTGACAAGCAGGCACACAGGAAGTGGACAATGGCAGAGGCGACACAGACACGATACCGGGTTGAGGGCATGGATTGCGCCTCTTGCGCGGCCAAGATCGATACGGCAGTCCGGCGCATGCCGGGCGTCACCGACGTTTCGGTTTCAGTAACTGCGGGGACCATGACCGTGAAACATGACGAGGTCAGCGACCTCGCCGCCATTGCTAAGAAAGTCACCGGCCTTGGCTATTCGGTCTCGCAGATCGCCGGCAAGGCGGCGCCGGTTACAGAGCCCAAGCAAGCCTGCTGCGGCCATGATCACGGCGATCACAGCCATGCCGGACACGACCACACCAAGCATGGTGACCACGACGGCCATGATCATGCGGATCACGATCATAGCGGACACGACCATGCGAGCCATGCCGGGCACGATCACTCGAAGCCCGCAGCCAATGACGCCATGGAAGGCCTGCACGGGCATGACCATGGACCGACAAATGGTCCGTGGTGGGCAAGCAAGAAGGGCAAGCTAACCATCTTTTCGGGCGCCGCGCTGGTGATTGCCTATGCTGTCGGCCATCTCGTGCCGTCGATCGCATCCTATGCCTTCATCGCCGCCATGCTGATCGGGCTCATCCCGATTGCCCGGCGTGCCATCATGGCTGCGATGGCCGGGACGCCGTTTTCGATCGAGATGCTGATGACGATCGCGGCCGTCGGCGCGGTGATCATCGATGCCGGCGAAGAGGCGGCAGCCGTGGTCTTCCTGTTCCTCGTCGGCGAACTTCTGGAAGGCGTTGCCGCCGGAAAGGCCCGCCAGAGCATCCAGTCGCTGGCGGCGCTGGTGCCGAAGGAGGCACTGCTCGAAGTCAATGGCCAGACACGCGCGGTTCCGGCCGAAAGCCTTGCGGTCGGTGCCACGATCCTCGTTCGCCCCGGTGACCGCATCTCCGCCGATGGTGTGATCCTGTCGGGCGAAAGCGCCATCGACGAGGCGCCGGTGACCGGCGAAAGCACGCCGGTGCGCAAAGGCGTCGATAAAAAGGTCTTTGCCGGCACGATCAACGGCGATGCAGCATTACGCGTCCGGGTAACGGCGACTGCCGCCGACAACACCATTGCCCGCGTCGTCAAGCTGGTCGAGGAGGCGCAGGAATCCAAGGCGCCGACCGAGCGCTTCATCGACCGCTTCTCACGTTACTACACGCCCGGTGTCGTGGTTGTTGCCGCACTCGTGGCGATCGTTCCGCCGCTGTTTCTGGGCGGCCCATGGGGCGAATGGGTCTATAAGGGCCTTGCCATCCTGCTGATCGGCTGCCCCTGCGCCCTCGTCATCTCGACACCTGCAGCCATAGCCGCCTCGTTATCGGCCGGTGCCCGGCGTGGCCTTTTGCTGAAGGGCGGCGCCGTCCTGGAGACATTGGGCACCATCACCGCCGTTGCGCTGGACAAGACCGGGACGCTGACGGAGGGCAAACCGAAGGTCACTGATGTCCTTGCGTTTGGACATTCCGAAGCCGACGTGCTGATCTTTGCCGCTGCTCTTGAGACCGGATCGAGCCATCCACTGGCCAAGGCAATCCTCGATCGGGCTGCAGCCGACAAGGTGGCGGTTCCTGCGGTCTCCGATGCCAAGGCACTGGGGGGCAAGGGCGTCACAGCGACGGTGAACGGCAAGGCCGTCTTCCTCGGCTCGCCACAATCAGCCGGCGACCGCGTGGCGCTCTCGGCGGAACAGACGGCCGCAATCACCGCGCTGAACGACGAGGGCAAGACTGTCTCCGTGCTGATCATCGGCGACACGCTGGCCGGTGCAATCGCCATGCGCGACGAGCCACGTGCGGATGCGAAATCCGGGCTGAAGGCGCTGACGGACAAGGGCGTCAAGATCGTCATGCTGACCGGCGACAACAAGCGCACGGCCACCGCGATCGGCAAGCAGCTCGGCATCGAGGTGCGCGCCGAGCTGATGCCGGAAGACAAGCAGCGGATCGTCGGCGAATTGAAGCAGCAGGGTTTTGTCGTCGCCAAGGTCGGCGACGGGATCAACGACGCTCCAGCGCTGGCAGCCGCCGATATCGGCATCGCCATGGGCGGCGGCACCGACGTGGCGCTCGAAACCGCCGATGCCGCCGTGCTTCATGGCCGGGTCGGGGACGTTGCCCAGATGATCGACCTGTCGAAACGCACGATGGGCAATATCCGCCAGAACATCACCATCGCGCTGGGTCTGAAGGCGGTGTTCCTGGTGACGACCATCGCCGGCATTACCGGGCTCTGGCCGGCGATCCTGGCCGATACCGGCGCGACCGTGCTGGTGACGATCAATGCGTTGAGGTTGCTCGCCCCCGTGCGCAGCGCCTGATATCGAATGACCGGCGGCATCGCTGCCGCCGGTTCCTCAATTCCGTTTCGAGACCATTTCCTTGAGGCGCCCGACATCACCGGGCGCCAGCCCTTGCGGATCGGTCACCGCTACCCACGCGTCGATGTAATGTTCCGGCGCGTAGACGTGGCCGTAGCCCATCGGCGATGTCGTCGCCATCGCCATATCGAGCGCCAGCTGCAGCATGGTGACGACCGGATACCATGTGAGGTAAGGCGAGACATCAGGTCCGCGCGGCTGCTTCATCCACTCTGGCTCCCGGTAAAAGGAGTGGGGATCGAAGAAGGTCACGGGGTCGCTGGCATATTGCAGGTAGACGATGCGCATCGGGCCCCATTTTGCGCCGGGAATATCAAGCGCGTTCTTCTGGGCGGTGAAGCGGATCACGGAACTATCGCGGAAGCGCGGCAGCCAGGCCGGGGACCCAGGCTCGCGGCCAGCGGTTACCGATTTCCAGCCGGCGCTTTCGAAGGGCGGGCCGCTCCACAGCGCACCCTGGAAGGGATCGCCGATCACATCGAAGAGGTCGGCGGAGCGCTCGGAATTGAGCGCCCCGAGGCTGAGGCCATGCAGATAGAGTTTTGGGCGCTTATCCTTCGGCAGGGTCGTCCAGTAGCCATAGACAGCCTTGAACAGTGCCTCGCCAGCCTCCTCGCCATAGTTCGGTTCGACCAGCAGCGACAGCCAGCTGGTGAGATAGGAATATTGCAGGGCGACGCTGGCGACATCGCCACGATGCAGATATTCGACCGTATCCATCGCTGCCGGATCAACCCAGCCGGTGCCGGTGGGGACAACGACGATCAGCGTCGAGCGCTCAAAGGCGCCGGTGCGCTTCAGTTCGGCAAGCGCCAGCGCCGCTCTTTCCTTCGCCGTTTCCGCCGCGCTCAGGCCGACATAGACGCGGATCGGCTCCAGTGCGGGCTGGTGAAAGAAGGTGCCGATCTTTTCGGCCGTCGGGCCGGAGGCGACGAATTCACGGCCGCGAAATCCAAGGTCGTGCCAGGAGACGAGCGAGGCGGTGCTGCCGGTTTTCAAGGGGGCAGCAGGCGGTGCCAGATCGCTGTCGATCAGGGCGTCCAGCTCGCGGAAGGACGAATCGGCGAGCCGCAAGCCGGCCTTGAGCAGCAGGCCATCGGCGATCGACCAGAACAGAGTGAGAGCCAGGAGAATACCGAGCAACCGGGCGATCGGCTTGGGGGTAACGTGCTCGAATTTGCGTGAGAGAAAGGCGAATGTCATCCGGAACAGGCGGGCGAGCGCGATGACGACGACGAACATGAGCAGGGCAATCAGCGCGAGCTTCAGTGGCTCGGCCGTTTCCACCGGATCGAGCCCCATCAGGCTGCGGACAGAGTTTTGCCAGCGTGCAGCCTGCCAGAGAAATGCGATCGCTATTCCAACACATCCGGCCACAGCGAGAGCCTTGACGACACGCTCGATCTTTGGCGGAAAGGCAGGAAGTTCCAGATAAAGCCAGAGCCAGCGGCCAAACACACCAAGGCCATATCCGGCCGCCAGCGAGCAGCCGGACAGCACGCCTTGCAGCACGTAAGGCCGCGGAATGAGGCTTGGCGTCAGCGACACCGCGAAGAAAAGAGTGCCAATCAGCAGGCCCGGCAGCGACAGAGATGCCCATACGCGCAACAGATAGTTCTGCATCTCACCCCTCTCGCTGCCATCAACCGCTGGTCAACGCGAAAGGGCTCGGCCCTGCTGCATGTCCCGCCAGAAGTCGTAGATATCCATTTCTCCTTCCGGCCGCACCGGACGATAGGAAAATGTCATCTGCTGCTCGGCAAACGGCTTACGCAGGTCCGCATAAAGCGGCGCCGATGTTAGCCCATAAGGCGCTCCGTCTTCGTTGGAATAGGCGTAGGAAATATCGGTTATGCCGGCAAGCCGCATGGCGGCGAGGCACATCGGGCATGGATGGCCGCTGGCATAGACGGCCGCCCCTTTGAGGGTGGCCGTGCCGCGCTTGATGGCTGCCTCGCGCACGGCGACAAGTTCGGCATGGGCGGTCGGATCGTGTGTCTCCAACACGCCGTTGACGCCCGTTGCCACCACCTGACCGTCGATCACCAGCACGGCGCCAAAAGGCCGCCCGCCCTTGCGGACATTGTCACGGGCAAGCGCGATGGCCTGGGTCATGAAGCGATCTGCGTCGGACATGGTTTCCTCCTCGTGCGTTTGCACCAGTGGAAACGATCACGCGAGCGGCGTCAACCGGGGCGGTGTGACGGGCTGATCAGGTGGAGGCCAGCGCCACGGCCGGCTGCAGACGCGAGGCGTTGTAGGCGGGCAGATAACCGAAGATCAGGCCGGTGAGGAAGGCGCTACCAAAGGCGAGAATAACCGGACCGGGGGCAAAGCTGACGGCGACGCCGAAGGCTTGGGCCACCGCACCGATGCCGAGACCCAACCCCACCCCGATCAGGCCGCCAAGGGCGGAAACCACCAGCGCTTCGACGATGAACTGGGTCAAGATATCGCGGCCACGGGCGCCGGTCGCCATGCGGATGCCGATCTCGCGGGTGCGCTCGGTGACAGAGACCAGCATGATGTTCATCACGCCGATGCCGCCGACCAGCAGAGATATGGCGGCGATCGAGCCGAGGAAGACCTTCAGGATATTGGAGGTTTCAGTAAAGGTTTCGCGGATCGCGGCCATGTTGATGATCTGCGTGTCCTCGCGCTTGTGGCGCTCGTCGAGCAAAGCCTGGATCTGGTCCTGCGTCACGTTGATGGCGCTGCCATCCTTCACCTGCACGGTGATGGAGCGGACATTCCTCGCCCCGAACAGGCGCAGGTTGCCGGTGGACAGCGGCACGAGCACCGTATCGTCCTGATCGTTGCCGCCGGCGCTGGCGCCCTTCTTCGACATCACGCCGATGACCTGGAAGGGGATGTTCTTGATCAGAATATATTGCCCGAGCGGATCGGCACCGTCTGGAAACAGCGCGTCGGCGACGGTCCGGCCGAGCACGGCGACGCTCGCATAGGCATCCATGTCGGTCTTTTCGAGGAAGGCGCCATCCTCGACGGTCCAGGATTTGGCCTCAGGGAACTGCGGCACCGTGCCGTTGACCGTCGTCTGCGTATCGAGATTGCCGGCCCGCACCGTTAGTGTGCTCGACATTTCCGGAACGGCGAAGCTGATATTGGGCAGCTCCAGAATGGCATCGGCATCCGACGGGATCAGCGAGACGATGCTGCCCCCTTCCCCGCCACGGAAATTCGACATATTGGGCCGCACGACCAGCAGATCGGAGCCCATGGCGGCGATGCGGCTCAAGACGGAATCCTGTGCTCCCGTGCCGATGGCCAGCATGGCAACGACGGAGCTCACACCGATAACGATGCCGAGCAGGGTGAGGATAGTGCGAAACAGATTGGCCCGCAAAGCCCGGAACGACATGCGCACGGCCTCGGCAACGTCAGTGACAATGGCAGCTTTTCCAGCTTTACGCGCCGCAAGTGCCGGCTTGGCGCGGCCGATCCGCCTGATATTGCCGGGGATACGGTCGGCGACGATCAGCCCGTCGCTGATTTCGATGACGCGGTCGGCGGATTCGGCGAGTTCCGGGGCGTGAGTGATAATGATGACGGTATGGCCGTCCTCGTTCATCTGCCGCAGCGTCGCCATCACTTCCTTGCCGCTCTGGCTATCGAGCGCGCCGGTCGGCTCGTCCGCGAGAATGATCTGGCCGCCGTTCATCAGCGCGCGGGCGATCGACACGCGCTGCTGCTGGCCACCGGACAGCTGGTTGGGCAGGTGATCGAGCCGGTCGCCGAGCCGGAGCGAGCGCAAGAGCATGCTGGCACGCTCCTCCCGCTGCCGCGACGGCATGCCGGCATAGATGGCGGGGATCTCGACATTTTCCTGCGCGGTCGCGGTCGCCACCAGATTGTAGCTCTGGAAGACGAAGCCGAACATCTGGCGCCGCCGGGCCGCAAGCTCGTCGGCGTTCAAATCCGAGACGTCCTCGCCTTCGAGCAGGTACTGACCACCGGTCGGCGTATCGAGACAGCCGAGGATGTTCATCAGCGTCGACTTGCCCGAACCGGACGCGCCGACGATGGCGACGAATTCGCCCGGCTGGATATCCAGCGAGACGCCACGCAGCACTTCTACGGCCACGTCGCCGTTGACGAAGGTCTTGCGGATATCCTTGAGCGAAATGAGCGGGGTCATCGGCTGTGCCCTCAGAACATCGGCGGCATGCCGCGCCGGGAATTGCCCCGGCCGGACGCCTTGTCACCGGAACCGATGCTGACAACCACGGTGTCGTTTTCACCGAGCCCCTGCTTGATCTCGACCCGGACGCGGTTGCGAACACCCGTCTCGACCTTGCGGATTTCGTGGGCACCGGTGGCGGTGATGACGGTGACTTCGCTGGACTTCCCTTCCCGGCGGAAATGGACAGCGGCGACAGGAACGGTCAGCACGTTGTCGGCCGCCGATTCGACGAAAAAGACCTGCGCCGTCATATTCATCATCAGTGCGCCATCCGGATTAGGGACATCGAACAGGGCGTAATAGAGCACGACATTGTTTTCGGTCGCTGGCGTCGGCTTGATCTGGCGCAGGGTGCCGGGATAGCGCTTGCCAGGCTGGCCGAGCAGGGTGAAATAGGCGTTCATTCCCACTTTGAGCTTGCCGACATCGGCTTCGGACACCTGGGCTTCGACCGTCATGGTCGAAAGATTGCCGATGGTGACGATGGTTGGTGCCGTCTGGTTGGCATTCAGCGTCTGGCCTTCCTTGGCCGACGTATTGATGATCGTTCCGGTCAGCGGCGCATAGATCTTGGTATAGCCAAGGCTGATGCGGGCATCCTTGAGCGTCGCCTGCTGCTTGCGGACCTGGGCCTTCAAGGAATCGACATTGGCCTCAGCTGCGGCAAGTGCCGCCACCGCCTCGTCGAGCGCCGACTGGGCGGCACTGTTGCCCGCAACAAGGGCGCGCTGGCGCGTCAGGTTGGCACTGGCCAGAACCACCTGCGCCGATTTGTCGATCATCTGCGCCTCGAGATTGGCAAGCTCGGCCTCGGCGATTTCGATCTGCGTTTCGATGGAGGCGCTGTCGATCTCGGCGATCAGCTGGCCTTCCTTGATGCTATCGCCGATCTCGACCTTGAGGCTCTTCAACTGGCCGGAAACCTGGGCGCCGACATCGACGTCCTTGATCGGGCTCAAGAGACCGGACGCCGTGACGCTGTTTTCGATATCGCCGCGCACCGGCATTTCCGTCACGACGGCTTCGGCCGCTTCCTGCTTGCCGTAGACCGACCAGCCATACCAGCCGGCGGCGGCAAGGATCAGGGCCGGAAGAATCAGCCAGCGCCTGCGCATGCGTCCACGTTTGCTGCGCACCGGAATCGGCTGCGCGGCGGCGTCCGGCTCTTCAACCGCAGGGGCAATTTTCCGGGTGGCGTCCGCCATTCACATCTCTTTCGACTTCATTCAGGCACTGGCCGTCATTGCCGCGACAGCTAGATTGAAACTACGCCATAATGAAGTCCAACGGCATGAAATCTCTGTAATCTTTCCCGTTTTTCGTTTCGCAATGTTTCCAGACAATCGACAATGCGATGGAGTTTGCACTGCTTGATAACCGCCAGCCTGCGACGGGCCGTGAAGGAAGAGCCGCGCTCACGGCAACTGTAGACGCGATGGCAGTATGCGCATGATGGTTTCCCCTCTTGGCTGGAAGAGCCGCTAAATGCTTGGGACGGACAACCTCACACTGACAACAGGCGGCAGCTCCCAAAGAACAGGGCGTCAACCGCCCGGTGTTTTGATCCGTGCCATGGCGAGCACATCAGCAAACGCTCCTTCGCGAAACGCCTAAGCCTTGTGAACGCCCTCAGTTACAAAGCCAGCGGCCTCGTAGAGTGTGATTGCTCCAGCATTGTCGGTAAAGACTGTGAGCTCTATGCGCGTGATGTTCAGCCAGTTGTCCGCAGCATCAATGAGCTCGAGTAACAGGGATTTGCCGATGCCCTGCCTTTGGTAGGCGTCGTGGACGCTCATGCCGAGCATCGCTGCGTGATGACGCCTTCCCGCCTGGCGATGGAGCCCGGCGGCCCCCAGAATAACACCATCCCTTTCCGCGACCAGTTGAAGCCCTCCGTCGGATGGCTTCTCCAACCACGAGCGTACCTCCTCCGGACGCGTATAGGGCAGCCGCAGCGTTCCCCGCCGCACACCTGGCTGGTTCAGCATGACGGCCATCTGCTCGTAGTCTCCGGGACGCGAGGCCCGAATGAGTAGTTCACTGTTCAAGGGCAGAACGGGAGAGTTTTCTGTTTGCTTCACGACGGTCCTCGTCTTCGAATGCGAGGAGGTAAGAAGCTTGCGACCCTACCTGCCTCGGCAGGGTCCACAGGATGAAAGCGCTTTTAGCCCAGCACCGATCCTGCGCACCCCGAAAGGTCCGTGCAGGTCACAATAAGGGTGCTTACTACGCTGTTCATTCCATAAAATTGAACGAGCGCACCGGCAAAAGCAAGCTCAAAAAACCCGCCATGCGATAACGATCAGCGTAATCGCAATCACCCAGAGCGCCACACGGCCCGAGCGGCTGTGCCGCGCCTCGGAACGGCCGATGGCTTCGGCAGTCCGTTCGTCGAAACGGAGGCCATTTTCGGCCATGGCGGTGATCTCGCGCGAAAACTTCTCCGTCTTGGCGGCGATCTCCGGTGCTGCCTCGGCAAGGCGCAGGGCGGCGTGCAGTCCCTCTTTCACATCTCCCAGAATGCGCTTGGGGCCGAGATTATCCCGGATCCAGGCGCCGACCACGGGCTCGGAAGCCTTCCACATGTTGAAGCGCGGATTGAGCGTGCGGGCGACACCTTCGACGACGACCATGGTCTTCTGCAGCATGACCAGTTCCGGTCGCGTTTCCATGTCGAACAGCTGGGTGACTTCGAATAGCAGCGTCAGAAGCTTGGCCATCGAAATGGTTTCGGCCGGCTGGCCGTGGATCGGCTCGCCGATGGCGCGAATCGCCTGGGCGAAGCTTGCGACATCGTGATGGGACGGCACGTAGCCCGCTTCGAAATGCACGTCGGCGACGCGGCGGTAATCGCGGGTGATGAAACCATAGAGGATTTCGGCAAGGAAGCGGCGCTCCTTCTTGCCGAGCCTGCCGACGATGCCGAAATCCACAGCAACGATCATGCCCTGCGGATCGACGAACAGATTGCCCTGGTGCATGTCGGCGTGGAAGAAACCGTCGCGCAAAGTGTGGCGTAGGAAGGACTGGATCAGCGTATCGGCCAGCGCATCCAGATCGTGTCCGGCGGCGCGCAAGCCCTCGACATCCGACATCTTGGTGCCGTCGATCCACTCCATCGTTACGACGTCGCGGCCGGTACGTTCCCAATCGACCTTCGGCACCCGGAAGCCGGGATCATCAGCCGCATTCTCGCTGAGTTCCGAAAGCGCGGCGGCCTCGAGCCGCAGATCCATCTCGATCTTGGTGGTCTGCTCCAGTGTCTTCGTCACCTCGACCGGCCGCAGGCGGCGGCTATTGGGCAGGAAACGCTCCTGCAGCCCGGCAACGAGGAACATCGCCTCCAGATCGTGGGCAAACCGCTGGCGAACGCCGGGGCGGATGACCTTGACGGCAACCTTCCGTTCGACGCCATCCTTCAGCACTGTTGCCGGGTGCACCTGCGCGATCGAGGCGGCGGCGATCGGGTCGCCAAATTGGGTATAGAGCTCGGCGACCGGGCGGCCGAGAGAGGCCTCGACGGCCGCGCGCGCTTCCGCAATCGGAAACGTCGCCATGCGGTCCTGCAGGAAGGACAGATCTTCGGCAAAATCAGCGCCGACCACGTCCGGACGGGTGGCAAGAAACTGGCCTATCTTCACATAGGAAGGCCCGAGCCGCTCGATTGCCCGGGCCAGCCGGTCGCTGCGAACCTCACTTCTGGCGCCGCGGCGGGCGAACAGGCCCGCAAAGGATTGCGCGGCCTTCGGCAGTGCCGGCAGGTCTTCCGACGGCAGCGCCGACACGACGCCTTCGCGCACCAGGACCCAGCCGATACGGACAAGGCGAAGATAGGCTCCAGGCGTGCTCATAGCGGCTTGCCGCCGCACCGGGGCAGCCCCTCAGAGCGCTTCACGAAAATGGATATCATGCGTCAGATCTTCCAGCCGGAATGCAGCGCGGCAATGCCGGCGGTGTAATTGGTATAGGTGACACGCGAGAAGCCGGCCTTGGTGATCATGGCAGCGAAATCGCGCTGGTTGGGAAACTTGCGGATTGATTCCACCAGATACTGATAGGGCTCGGCATCGCCGGTGACCATCTGGCCGAACTTCGGGATCGCGTTGAACGACCACGCATCATAGACCTTGTCGAGCAGCGGCATCTCGACTTCCGAGAACTCCAGTACCAGCAGACGGCCGCCGCGCTTCAGGACGCGGTAGGCTTCCGACAGCGCCACGTCGATGCGCGGCACGTTGCGGATGCCGAAGGCGATCGTATAGGCGTCGAAGGAATTGGCCTCGAACGGCAGTTCCTCGGCATTGGCCTCGACGAAGGTGAGATTAGGCGACAGGCCCTTCTTTTCGGCACGCTCAGCGCCGACGCCGAGCATCGAGCCGTTGATATCGAGCACGGTTGCATGCGCCTTGCGGTCCGATGCCTCGACAATCCGGAAGGCGATGTCGCCGGTGCCGCCGGCAACGTCGAGAACCTTGTAATCTTCGGAACGGCGCGGATTGAGCGAGGCGATCATCGCATCCTTCCAAGCGCGGTGCAGCCCCATGGACATGACGTCGTTCATGATATCGTAGCGCTTGGCGACCTTGTGGAAGACATCGTTGACGAGCGCCTGTTTCTCGCCCTGACCAACCTGGCGAAACCCATAGGAGGTTTCCATGCCGCCATCGGCAGAGGTGCGCTCACCAGTCATCAAGGTTTACTCCGTTCAATCGCTGTTGTGCCGACCATAGCGAATTCGCTTCATCCACGCTATCTCTGCGGCAGATAGCGGCCTGCGGCATTCGCGCCCGTGGCGGCCTGCTATAGGATATGTGCGCTGCGAATGGAATTGCCAAATGACCCCGGCCCGTTGGCGCATGGTTAGGAGATAGGAATGCCGGAACTTCCCGAGGTGGAAACGGTCAGGCGGGGCCTGACGCCCGCAATGGAAGGCGCGCTGCTGGTGCGGGCCGAGCTGCGCCGTCCGGACCTGCGCTTTCCCTTCCCGATCGACTTCGCAACGCTGGTCTCGGGACGGCGCATCGTCTCGCTTGGGCGGCGGGCAAAATACCTTTTGATCGACCTGGAGGGCGGTGACGTAATCATCGCCCATCTTGGCATGTCCGGGTCCTTCCGGGTGGAAGACGGCCTGGCATCCGAGACACCCGGAGATTTTCACACACCCCGCGGCAAAAGCGAAAAGCACGATCACGTCGTTTTTCATCTGGAGGGAGCAAAAGGCCCTGCCCGCGTCATCTACAACGACCCGCGCCGCTTCGGTTTCATGGACCTTGCCCGGCGTGACGTGCTGGCGAACCACGCCTTCTTCCGCGAGCTTGGCGAAGAGCCGACCGGCAACGTGCTCGATGCCGCCTATCTGGCCGCGCGTTTTTCCGGCAAGGCGCAGCCGTTGAAATCGGCGCTGCTCGACCAGAAGAACATTGCCGGCCTTGGCAATATCTATGTCTGCGAAGCACTGTGGCGCTCCGGCCTGTCGCCCCTGCGGGCTGCGGGCACGCTGGTGGATGCAAAGGGAAAACCGAAGGCGACGCTGGTGCTCCTGACCGAGGCGATCCGCGCCGTCATTGCCGATGCCATTGCTGCCGGCGGGTCGTCGTTGCGCGACCATATCCAGACGGACGGCACGCTGGGCTACTTCCAGCATTCGTTCTCTGTCTACGATCGCGAAGGCGAGCCCTGCCGGACACCGGGCTGCGGCGGAACCATCGCCCGTGTCGTTCAAGCGGGCCGATCGACCTTCTATTGCCCGAAATGCCAGAAATAGCGGACCCCGGCAGCGGAGTCCCTCTAGCCGCGTTTTCGAAAATAGCGCGTTGACGCAGGCAGTGTTTAAGGCTATATGCCGCCCACAGTTTGGAAAGCCGCTCCAAGGTTTTCCGATATTGCTCCCTACTTGCTTGGACGACAGGTCGCAGTGACCCGGCACGGCGGTTGAGAGTTTTTGTCAGATTTCGAAGAGAGACACCAAATGGCCAATACAACTTCGGCGAAAAAAGCGACCCGCAAGATCGCCCGCCGCACGGAAGTCAACAAGTCCCGCCGTTCGCGCGTTCGCGGCTTCATCCGCAAGGTTGAAGAAGCCATCGCTTCCGGTGATCAGGTTCTTGCCCAGGCAGCCCTGAAGGCAGCCCAGCCGGAACTGATGCGCGCCGCCACCAAGGGCGTGCTGCATGCCAATACGGCATCGCGCAAGGTTTCGCGTCTTGCGAGCCGCGTAAAGTCGCTTTCGGCTTAAGCCGGCTTATTAAAATATCGTCAATGATTTAGCCCGGTCCATGACCGGGCTTTTCAGATTCATACTTCCGGCACACTGATGGTTAATCCTTGTGCAAGTTATTGTGTCATCGCAATGACAGAAATTTTTAAACGAAATCAAACGGTTGCGGGAGGATACTCAGACTCACCCGCCTCCTGCCGAGGCCTCTCGGGGCTCTAAACGAGTCAAGAAATTTTTTATTTTTTTTGTTTTTCGCCAGCTAACTTCCGAGCGAAAATTCAAAGCCCTTGATTCAAAAGCGATTCTCTTCCGCCGGGCTATGGTCCATGCAGGACACGCTATGAGAGTCAACGCCCGAGCCTTCCCAAGTGTTAAAATTCGCGATTGATCTTGTGCCACGATCCTGCCTAAATGCGTCCACAGAAGGCGCGGGACATACCTGTGAAAGGCAGCCTTTCAACAGGCGGCGCAATTTCACTTAAACCTTTTGTAACGGGGTGGTTCCACAACGTTCCATCAATCAGAACAGAGCGTTTTCAGCTGTGCAATATGTTTGCCCGGAATGACACTCCGTGACTTCTGGTTGTGAATGATTGAGGCTGCCTGATACGCCGGACAATGCACTTCGCGGCTTTTGCTGCCGAATGCATGGACGGACGCCGATATGCGGATGAGGACGCATTATCGACAAACTGGCCTGCCCTTCTTGTAACGAGGGTCGGGACGGCCGGTTCAGAAATGGACGGACCCGGAAAGGACACGAGGCCTGACCGGATACTGGAATGAATTGTGCAAGCGGGACATGCGTTTGGTTATGCCAAATGGATTTTGCACAAAACCGGACCACGAGAGGAGGATGAGGATTCCTCTTGCGGTACGGAGAGCGTTTGAATTGGGCGGCATGCCTTTGAAAAAGGGCCGCACGAGACAGACATAAAGGCTGACGCCGGCAGCAATGTCGGCGTCGCGGAATGATATTGGAAGGCGGCAATATGCTTGGTAATTCAGTGACGGCGGCGATCGTATTCGAGAATGGGGAGAATGCACGTCAGATTTCGGTAAAACAGTCTGACGGGACGGCGGGAGAAAAGGGCGACATCATGCAGAGCGCACTTTTCGAGCGGGTCAGTGCGCGTTTGAAGGCCCAGGTCGGTCCTGATGTTTTTGCCAGCTGGTTTGGCCGGCTGAAGCTGCAGTCCGTTTCCAAGAGTGTCGTGCGGCTTTCTGTTCCGACGACCTTTCTGAAGTCCTGGATCAACAACCGTTACCTCGACCAGATCACCAACATCTTCCAGCAGGAAGATGCCGAGATCCTGAAGGTGGAGATTGTCGTGCGCAGTGCAACGCGCAGCGCCCGGCCCGGTCTTCAGGAGGATGTAGCACAGGCAAACCACAGCGATACGGCAACGCCCGCAGCGTCGCGCCGTTCAGTGCCGCAGTCGCTTGCCCATCATGCTGCCAACACTGTCGGCAATCTTCAAAAGATGCAGCCGGTTGCAGGTCCCCTATTCGGTTCGCCGCTGGATTCACGCTACACATTCGAGAGCTTCGTCGAAGGTTCCTCGAATCGCGTTGCCCTTGCCGCCGCCAAGACGATCGCCGAAGCCGGCGCCGGTGCCGTGCGCTTCAACCCGCTGTTCATTCACTCGACGGTCGGCCTCGGCAAGACCCACCTTTTGCAGGCGATCGCTACTGCCGCGATCCAGAGTGCACGCGCACCCCGCGTCGTCTATCTGACGGCGGAATATTTCATGTGGCGTTTTGCAACAGCCATTCGCGACAATGATGCGCTGTCCTTGAAGGAAACCCTGCGCAACATCGATCTTCTAGTCATCGACGACATGCAGTTTCTGCAGGGCAAGTCGATCCAGCACGAATTCTGCCACCTTCTCAACATGCTGCTCGACAGCGCCAAGCAGGTTGTCGTTGCTGCCGACCGCGCGCCTTGGGAGCTGGAATCGCTTGATCCGCGCGTCCGCTCGCGTCTGCAGGGCGGCGTTGCCATCGAGATGGAAGGCCCAGATTACGAGATGCGTCTCGAAATCCTCAAGCGCCGCCTTGAGGTCGTCCGTCTGGACGATGCGTCGCTCGACATTCCCGCCAATATCCTCAGCCATGTCGCCCGCAACATCACGGCCAGCGGCCGCGAACTCGAAGGCGCCTTCAACCAGCTGCTCTTCCGGCTCTCGTTTGAGCCAACGCTGTCGATCGAACGCGTCGATGAACTGCTCGGCCATCTGGTCAACGCCGGCGAGCCGCGCCGGGTGCGCATCGAGGACATCCAGCGTGTCGTTGCCAAGCACTACAACGTCTCGCGCCAGGAGCTGGTGTCCAACCGCCGCACTCGCGTCATCGTCAAGCCGCGCCAGATTGCCATGTATCTGGCAAAAACCCTGACGCCCCGCTCTTTCCCGGAAATCGGCCGCCGCTTTGGCGGGCGCGATCACACCACCGTGCTACATGCCGTGCGCAAGATCGAGGACCTGATCACCGGCGACACCAAGCTGTCGCATGAGATCGAGCTGTTGAAACGGCTGATCAACGAATAGGCTATCGGTTTCGGATACATTGATTGAAGCATGGCCCCTGGTCCGGACGGACAGGGGCCATGCTCATATCGAGCAGTGGCCGAAGATCATTTCTTGCCGTTGGCAATCAAATGATACAGCGCGCGGATGGCCTGTGCCTCGCCGCCGAGGGGCGAATGCGGGCGCTCAGCCGGTGCCCAGCCGAAGATATCGAAATGGGCCCAGCTCTTGGCATTGGTGACGAAGCGCTTGAGAAACAAGGCCGCGGTGATTGATCCGGCCATGCCGCCCGAGGGCGCGTTGGTAAGGTCGGCGATGCGGGCCGAGATATCCTTCTCGTAGCCCTTGTAGAGCGGCATGCGCCACATCGGATCATCGACCGTCAGGCTCGATTCCGTCAGATCATGGGCCAGATCCTCGTCGTCAGTGTAGAAAGGCGGCAGGTCGGGACCAAGCGCAACCCGGGCAGCGCCCGTCAGCGTCGCCATATCGATCAACAGATCGGTCTCTTCCTCGTCTGCGTAAGCCAAGGCATCCGCAAGGATCAGCCTGCCCTCGGCATCGGTGTTGTCGATCTGCACCGTCAGGCCCTTGCGGCTGCGATAGATGTCGCCCGGGCGGAAGGCATTGGCGGAGATCGAATTCTCGACCACCGGCACGAGCACACGCAAATCGACCTTCAGCTTGGCGTCCATGATCATCAGGGCGAGCCCCATGACATTGGCAGCCCCGCCCATATCCTTCTTCATCAACAGCATGGAAGCGGCCGATTTGATATCAAGGCCGCCGGTATCGAAGCAGACACCCTTACCGACTAGCGTCACCTTGCGGTGACCTTTCTTGCCCCAGCGTAACTCAAGCAGACGCGGCGCCTCGGCACTGGCGCGGCCAACCGTGTGGATCAGCGGGAAATTCTGCTTCAGCAGATCGTCGCCTGAAACGACCGAGACCTTGGCCTTGTAATGTTCCCCCAGCGCCCGAAACGCTTCTTCCAGCGCATTCGGGCCCATGTCGTTGGTCGGCATGTTGATCAGATCGCGGGCGAGGAAGACGCCGGCGATCTGCCGTTTGATGTCGGCGGCATGGGCATCGGCCGGGATCATCAAGGTCGGCGCTTCCTTGACCGCAGCCTTGTAGCGATCGAAGCTGTAGGAGCCGAGGCCGTAACCCAGCGCTAACCGGTTTGCCGTCAGTGGCGCAGTCTCGATATGCCATTTCCCGGCCGGTAATGTCCGTGCCAGCTTACCCGTCAGGAACGGCGCTTCTGAAGGATTGGCGCCGAGCCCGAACAGTGCGCCGCCAAGATGACCTTCCTCCGAGGGGATCAACAAGACCGCGCCGGACTCGGCCTTGAAGCCAGCCCTGCGGGCCCAGTCGAGTGCGATCGGATCGATGGCGCCGATATCGATATGGGCGGGCGTTACCGCGAAAATCGGCAGGGTTTTGCCACCGCTGGTATTGAACGGCGATGGACGGTCGATGAATTGATAGGAAGCCATGGAAACCCTTCGGAAGGAAATGGTGCAGAATCACCCGATTAACGCTCTGTTAGGGTTAACAGATTATTGCTGGAGTGAAGATTGCGCCGTTATGTTGGGGATTTGCGTCCGGTGCGAAAATGCTTAGGGGCATTGGCGATGAATTCACACGGACAGACGTCTTTTTCGAGTAACCGGTTCCTGCGGGGAACCGCGATGGTGATCCTCGCGGTGACGCTGGCCAGTTGCGGTACGCAGAAGAAGGAGCTGACGACAGGCTCCATCCCCTCCGCCAATTTTTCCAAGCCCGTCCAGTCGATGAACGCTACCGAACTTTCGGCGGCAGCGGAAAGCATCGGCAAAGCCTATGAGCGCAATCCGAAGGATCGCGCCGCCGGGCTGAACTATGCCAACATGCTGCGCATGACCGGCCGAAACGAGCAGGCACTGGCAGTGATGCAACAGGTGGCGATCAATTTCCCGGCCGACCGCGAGGTTCTTGCCGCCTATGGTAAATCACAAGCCGCCGCAGGCCAGCTGGAACAGGCTCTGAACACGATTACCCGCGCCCAGACCCCTGACCGCCCGGATTGGAAACTGAAATCAGCCGAAGGCGCGATCCTCGATCAACTCGGCCGCGCAGGCGAAGCACGCCAGCGTTACCGCGAGGCGCTGGACATTCAACCGAACGAACCGACAGTGTTGTCCAATCTCGGCATGTCGTATTTGCTCAACAAGGATCTGAAGACGGCGGAAACCTATCTGAAATCAGCTGTCAGCCAGTCTGGCGCCGACAGCAGCGTCCGGCAGAACCTGGCGCTTGCCGTCGGTTTGCAGGGACGGTTTGCCGAAGCAGAACAGATAGCACGCCAGGAGCTTTCGCCGGATCAGGCCGAAGCCAATGTCAAATATCTGCGCTCGATCATGTCCCAGCAAAACGCCTGGCAGAAACTGGCCAAGGACGACAAGGGCACGAACTAAAGGTAAGCCGACCAGCCTTCCCGCCAGCACCGCTTCCTGGGCCTGGCTTTGGCCGCTGTAAGTTAGCACGCACGGTATTGCCACACATGTGCTGCCGCGATCCGGCCTATCAAAAACTCATAAAAAGCTGCTCAACACCGTCCGGGTCCATCGGGGGCGATGAGAAAACACCGGTGAGCACCGCACACCGACTTTGCTGCCGTCAAAACTCGCCGGTATTAGAACTTGTCTGAGACCTGAATGCCGGCAGGACCGAGAATAACGGCGACCAGTACCGGAAGGAAGAACAGAATCATCGGCACGGTCAGCTTCGGGGGCAATGCCGCTGCTTTCTTTTCCGCCTCGTTCATGCGCTGGTCGCGGCTTTCCTGGGCAAGCACGCGCAAGGCCTGAGCGATCGGCGTGCCGTAACGGTCGGCCTGGATCAGGGCTTGCATCACCGCTTTCACATCGTCAAGCCCGGTCCGGATGCCGAGATTTTCCAGCGCCACGCGCCGGTCGGGTAGAAACGACAGCTCGGCCGTCGTCAGAACCAGTTCTTCGGCAAGAGGTGCCGACTGTTCGGCGATTTCGTCCGCCACACGACGCATGGCGAGTTCCGTCGAAATACCCGATTCCACGCAGATCAAGAGCAGATCGAGCGCATTCGGCCACGCCCTGCGGATCGAATGCTGGCGCTTGGACACTGCGTTGGAGATAAAGATGTTCGGCGCGTAAAAGCCGAGATATCCGATGCCAATAACGGCCAGAAGCCGCATTGGAAACGGTTTTTCGCCGAGATAACCAAGGAAGAAGATGTAGAAGGTGCCGACTGCCAGAAATAGGAATGGCAGGCACAGCCGCGCGACCAGAAACATGTTGAGCGCGTTCTGCGACCGGTAGCCGGCCGATTTCAGCCGGTTGACAGTGTTCTCGTCGACAAGCGCCTTGCGCAGGTTCAGCCGCTCGACGATCTGACGGGCCGACGTGTTGTTCTGAGCGCGCAACGACGCCTTACCGCCACTGATTTCGGCATTGAGGCGCGCGCGCTCACGGGCGCGGATCAAGTCGCGTTCGGTCGCAACCGACTTCATTCGCTTTTCCAGGTTTCCCCGCTCCAGAAACGGTACCGCCAAGGAATAAAATGTCGCCAGCACAGCCACGACAACCAGGAAGGCGACGATGACGTTCGGATTGGTCAGGGTACTGATCATGCCGGCTCCTTCTAGATGTCAAAATTGATCATGTTGCGCATGACCCAGATGCCGATGCTCATCCACACTGCCGAAACACCCATAATGATATGCCCGCGCGGGTCGGTGAACAGGATCATCATGTAATCCGGTGAGGTCATGTAAACCATGAATGAAACGATGAAAGGCAGCGCACCGATGATGCACGCAGACGCTTTTGCCTCCATGGAGAGCGCCTGTACCTTTGCTTTCATCTTCCTCCGCTCGCGCAGGACCTTGCTGAGGTTTCCAAGCGCTTCAGAAAGATTGCCGCCCGCCTGAGCTTGAATGGCGATGACGATGGCGAAGAAATTGACCTCCGGCAGGGGGATACTGTTGATCATCCGGGCACAGGCCTCGGGAATGTTCAGGCCAACTTGCTGCGCCTCGATGACGCGCTTGAATTCTGCCCTGACAGGTTCCTGGCCGTCTACAGCAATCAACCGGATGGCGTCGTTCAGTGGCAAACCAGACTTGATCGATCGCACCATAATGTCGAGCGCGTTCGGAAATTCATTAAGAAAGGCGTTGCTGCGACGCTTGATCATGAAACTAAGGAACCAGCGAGGAACCCCGGCTGTACCGATGAGAAAAATTCCGGCGATCACGGGCAGTTGCAAACCGGCAATCAACGCCAGCAAGCTGGCAACGGCACCGAAGACGGCACTCGCGATGTAAAACTGCGGTATCGTGATCTTGAGACCGGCCTGCATGAGCCTAGCCTTCATATTTGGCTTAGCCTTGGCCGTTTTTTCCAGCTGCTTCTTCTCAAGGTCCTTCAGCGAATCCTGAACGGATTTCCGCCGTTTGGACATTTCGTTCATGCGGTCGCGCGCCGCCTTGACTTGAATCCTGTCGGCTTCAGCAGATTTAACCTTGCGAACGCGGCTCTCGGCCTTCTTCTCCGTTTCGATGCGCGTGAACAGAATGCCATAGGCAAGCCCGGCCGTCGAAAGTGCGACGAGACCGACAATCGCCAGAATGGTGATATCTATTCCGAACATGAAGACACTCAGTCCTTTTCCATCGCATCGAGCGTCGCCGCCAGCCGCTTGTCTTCATTGAAATAGCGGGCACGATCCCAGAAATGCGGGCGGCCAATGCCTGTCGACTTGTGGCGGCCGATGATCTTGCCATTGGCATCTTCGCCATCCAATTCGTAGCGCATCAGGTCCTGCGTGATGATCACATCGCCTTCCATGCCAACAACTTCGGTAATGTGGGTGATGCGGCGTGAACCGTCGCGCAGACGCGCGGCCTGGATGATGACGTCGATGGAGCCGGCAATAATTTCACGCACCGTCTTGGCTGGCAGCGTGTAGCCGCCCATGGCGATCATCGATTCCATACGGCTCAGGCATTCGCGTGGCGTGTTGGCATGGATGGTGCCCATCGAGCCGTCGTGGCCGGTGTTCATTGCCTGCAAAAGGTCGAAAACCTCCGGTCCGCGAACTTCGCCGACGATGATGCGTTCGGGCCGCATACGCAGGCAGTTTTTGATGAGATCGCGCATAGTGATCTCGCCCTCACCTTCGATATTTGGCGGGCGGGTTTCAAGACGAACGACATGCGGCTGCTGCAGCTGCAGTTCGGCCGTATCCTCACAGGTGATGACGCGCTCTTCGAGATCGATATAGCCGGTCAGGCAATTTAGGAGCGTGGTTTTACCGGAACCGGTACCGCCTGAAATGACCACATTGCATCGAACCCGTCCGATGATCTGGAGAAGAACTGCACCTTCCGGCGTGATTGCACCGAATTTGACCAGCTGATCGAGCTTCAGCTTGTCCTTCTTGAATTTGCGGATGGTGAGAACCGTGCCGTCGATGGCGAGCGGCGGGGCGATGACGTTGACGCGGGAGCCGTCGGGAAGACGCGCGTCGCAGATTGGAGAGGATTCATCGACCCGGCGTCCCACTTGGGAGACAATACGCTGGCAGATCGACAGAAGCTGAGCGTTGTCGCGGAAACGCACCTCGGATTCGATCGTCTTGCCGTTCACTTCGATGAACGTCTGGCCGGCGCCATTGACCATGATATCAGCGATATCGTCGCGGGCGAGAAGTGGCTCGAGCGGGCCATAACCGAGCACGTCATTACAGATATCTTCGAGTAACTCCTCCTGCTCGGAGATCGACATCGCGAAATTCTTGATCGTGATGATGTCATTGACGATATCACGGATTTCCTCGCGCGCGCTCTCGTTATCGAGCTTGGCGAGCTGTGAAAGATCGATCGTGTCGATCAGCGCCGAAAATACCTGCGACTTGGTGTCGTAATAGTCCTCGTTACGGGCGGCCTTTTTGCGAACAGGTACCGGTAGCGGTTGCGCCCGCGTAACGGGCATCGCTTCGCGCACAGGTTCGGCAAGCACGGGTGTAGCCGGCCGCTCGGCGACGGCTATCGCAGTGGCGGAGGCAAGCGGTTGCACCGGCGGACTGATCGATCCCCCCTTGCCGAAGCCGTCGTTTCCTCGTTTACCAAACATGCGCTCAATCCGGTTTTCGTTGACTGTCAATTACTTGCGGCCAAGCATCCCAAGTACCTTGCCAAGGCCGCCCTTCTTGGCTTTCTTGGCTGTGGCGCGGCCCGTCAGGAGATGGGCAAGCTGTGAAAATGTCTCTGCCGTCGGTGCCTTCTTGTCGATCTCGGCTATCATCCGGCCGCTATTTGCGGCATTTCCAAACAACACCACATCGAAGGGAATGATCGCGACCGGCTCGACCTCAAGAGAATCACAGAAATCAGCCGCTGATATCTCCGGCCTTTTCGGCAGCCCGACCTGGTTCAACACCAGATGCGGCATCTTGTCGTTCGGCCGGATCTTCTTCATGGAATCGAACAGGTTCTTGGCATTGCGCAGATTGGCAAGGTCCGGCACCGCCGTCACCACCACCTCGTCCGCCTCGGCTAACACCGTGCGGGTCCAGTCCGACCAAAGATGAGGTACGTCGAGGACGGAGACCGGCGCATTGCGCAGAAGGATTTCCATGAGCGGCTGGAACGCCGTTGCATCGAAATCATAGGGCCGGTCGAGCATGGAGGGGGCTGCGAGCAACGAAAGATGCTCGGAGCACTTCGTCAAAAGGCGATCCAGGAAGACTTCATCGAGGCGTTCCGGCGAGAAAACAGCCTCAGAAATGCCCTGCGGCGGATCCTGATCGAAATTGATATTGGCAGTACCATAGGGCAAGTCGAGGTCGGCTAGCACAACTTCGGTGGAAAACAGATTGGAAATACCCCAGGCGCAATTATGCGCCAGGGTCGAAGAGCCGACGCCGCCCTTGGCGCCGATAAAGGCGATGCTGCGGCCTAGTGGTTCGGCTTCCGGGTCAACGAAGATGGTAGCGATTGCACCGAGTATATCAGGCATGGAGACCGGGGCGACCATGTATTCGGAGATGCCGTTGCGAATGAGGTCGCGATAGAGCGGGATATCATTGTAGCGGCCAATAAGGATCACCTTGGTGCTTGGGTCGCACACGGCGGCGAGCGGCGCCAGTTCCTGCATCAGCAAGCGCGGCTCGGTCGCCGTTTCCAAAATGATCAGGTTTGGGGTCGGTACAGACGAGAACATGTTGGCAGCGGCCGTGATCGAGCCGCTATTGATCTTGAAGCTGACCTTGCTCATCCGCCGGTCCTGGCCGCAACGTTCCATTACCCGCTGCAACGCATCCGTTTCGCAGAAGGCATGAACGGATATCCGCGGAAGCGGCCGCAGATGATCAACATCACTTGGGCGGACTGCATCTAGGATATCGTCAGGATCGCTCTTTGCGGTCTCGATCTTGTAGTCAATCGTGCTCATCATGTTGTCCCTTCAAGCCGCCCGGAGTGTCAGTTGAAGTTGATCGTGGGGCTCCCGGGATCGGAGCCTGCGTCTATGCCGCGGTAATCGCTGATCACCTTGCCGCGCTGGACGGCGTCAATCGGCGACATGGCGCGTGGGCCAAGCAAATCCATCGGGTTGGCAATTTGCGCGGCAAGATTGGACTGGCTCGCACAGCCGAAGTTTTCGTAATTCTTGTTCTCGATCGTGTTGGAGACGAGATCCTTCGGCCAGTTGCCGCACGGAGCCGTCTTTGCCGTGATCGCGGTGTAGCTGAGCCTTACCGGCGCTGCATCGCCGCCGGAATTCGCCTGATAGCTTACCTCAACCAGCCGGTTGGCCGGAATGCCGGAACCAACCAGCACACCGCGAATTTCCTTGCGGAGTGCGGATGCGGCATAGGCATTGCCCGAGCCCCTCGGCAACAGAATCTGGACAGTTCCTGTCGCTGAATTGGTGTAACTTTGCGCAAAGCCGCGGATCACGTCACGCGCACCTTTGGTCAGATGTCTGTCGGTGGAAGCCACCGGCACGTCGATCGCATGTTCCGCTTCTGCGATCACGATCGGGTGCCGTGTCCGGTAGTCGTCCGGGAGCGCTCCCGTCGACATGCCGTCGCGGTTGGCGCAGCTTGCTAGACTTGTGCCCGCTACCAACAGAGCGCCGATCGCAAGAAGCCTTGCAAAGCGGACGGGACCAGTGGAGGTGTGTGGCCGCATGGTCGACTGCCTTTTCATATTGCGGTTCAGGATGATCGTCGTCGTCATGTCCAGCTCCGCCTATTTGTAGATAAACCCGACATTGCCGTGATACGGCCCGGTGGGGGCCGCCTGACGGTTGCCGTAAATCCGATTGACCTCGCCGAGAAACGCGCTGGACAGATCGTCGGTCGGATTGAAATTGTCATCCGGACGCGACAGGTCGCCGCGCGCCACCGGACGTACCAGATAGGGTGTCGCGATAATGACGAGTTCGGTCTCATTGCGCTGGAAATCTTTGCTGCGGAACAAAGTACCCAGGATAGGAATCTTGGACACACCAGGAAATCCGGATAGGGCTTGGCGGATGTTGTCCTGAACAAGACCGGCAATCACAATCGACCCGCCCGAAGGGAGTTCGACGCTGGTTGATGCTTCGCGGCGGCGAATTGACATGTATGTCGCCCCCGGAATACCGACCATACTGCCATTACCAGTTACGGCCGAGCCCTCGTAGGTCGGCTCCGATACTTCGGTGTTGATGTTCAAACTGATCCGGCCAGGCCCAAGGACCACAGGTTTGAAATTCAGCCGAATGCCGTATTCGACATCATTTGTCTCACGTGTGACGGTAGGCCTACCGGTCTCGTCGTCAATTTCGACTTCCTGGACCCCAGCAATCCGGAATTCACCGCCAACGTAAAACTTTGCCTCCTGACCGGAAATGGCTGTCAAGCTTGGCTCAGCAAGCGTGCGCATAACGCCCGCTTGCTCCATAGCGTTGACGTAGCTGGCGAGGTTGAGCCCGCCAATCGTGCCGGTCAACACTCGTGATGCCCCCAGCGCGGCAGCAGCACCTAGATTGGCAGGGTTTTGAAACTGTATGCCATTGGAGCCATCAGATATTGATCCATTAAATCCGAGTTGCTTTACCACCTGGCGCGAGACTTCGGCCACGGTCACCTTCAGCATGACCTGGTCTTCACCATCAATCTTCAACAGATTAACGATCTGCGAAACCTGGCGGCGTTCAGCAAAGATGGACGCGTCGCCGTTGTTGCCCTGTGCCGTGATATTGCGGGTGGTCGCTTCACCGCCCTTGATAAAGGCGCTGGCGAGCTCCTCGACACGGGTCGAGTCCAACGGCGTGCGAACTGTGCCGGTGAGGACGATATTGTCCGAGATGATCTCGACCTTAATATCGGAATCCGGCAGGAAACGGCGGAGGTTGGCTTCGAGGCCGGAAATATCGCGTTCGATCTCCAGATCAAGACTGACGATTTCCTGGCCGCCGGGACCGAACACAAAGATGTTCGTCTGGCCGACCATCTTGCCAAAAAGATAGATGCGGCGGGACGTTCGCGTTACGGCATCCGCCAGCATCGGATCGGCGACGAGAATGTCATGCGCATCTGCGGGAAGATCGATAACGACGGCCTTGTTCAGCCCAAGTTTGATGGTTTTCTTGACGCCCGGACCGCTATCGACGATGCGGACCAGAGACTGTGATGCAGCTTCCGCGACGAAGGTCTCTGCGGGCATGCCTGAAAAAGCCAGACAAAAGGCCAGTCCACCTGCGACAGAGCTGCGAAGTTTGTTTCCGATCCGGTTCACGTTCCGCTCCCGCTCACATTATTTCGCTTGGATCATCGACGAGTTGCCATCGCCTTTGACGATCGAACCCGATTTGATGACCTGAATGGACGGGCGGCCGTCCCCGCTCAGCAAATAGTCGGCTCCGATGGTATCCGGCTCCTGCGCATCTGCGACACTGCGCAACGCCAGCGACAGGCGATCCGCCATCTGCTGGGCAACCGTCATGACTTTCGACTGGTCGGGCGTCAGTTCCAGCGTCGCTGTCGTACCGACCACCGACTTGGAGCCATCATCCTTTTCCTCGACCTGCTGATCGATCGCGAGCACGCGAACGTTGCTGAGAACCGTCTCCGTCAGGAAACTGTCCGCCTCACCCTTGCGCACCATGATGACGTCAACGCGGTCGTTTGGAAGAATGAAGCCGCCGGCACCGGTTGCCACGGTAATTTCAGTGGCCACGGCGCGTTTACCGGCTGGGAGCAATGACGACATGATACGGCTCGAGGAGTCCGCAATCTTTTCCTGGCGTACTGGCTCGCCATTGAAGATTGGCAGGCGCACAACGACGCCCTGAAGATCGGTGACGGCGTTCGGGCGAAGTTCCTCGGTTATCAGACCCTCGACGACACCATCCTTCGGCCAGGAGACCCAATGGACGGCATCGGGATCAAGCCGCGAACCAACCGGCAGGCTCTTGCTGGCGACGAGAACATTGACGGTCGGCGCTCGCTCGATGACCGGCTCGGCATTGGTGACCACGGTCTGCCCGCCGGTCAGGTTGAGAGCCAGGAATCCAGCCAACCCCGCCGATGCGACAGCAACTGCCAGAATAATAACGCGCACCGGTTTCATGATATGTCCCTGCAGCCCAAGAATATGCTGGCTGCAGATTGATCAGCAATTGGTGTAGTTATGGTTAACGGGCCACTTACATTCGTGGTTAACAAATGATTTGTGCCAGAAAAGCACAAACACCACTGCGAATGCATCGCAGAGTGATCACTACCGGTTCACGATGAAACGAAGAGATTAATGCAATCGGGCAAGCGCAGCCATCATCAGTGGCGATGAGGGATAGGCAAGGAAGCCGCCAAACCCGATTGCAATGCCGTAGGGAATTTTGTTGGCTGTGAATAAAAGGTGCGGCACCGGGAGGCCGGCCGCAAGAATGGTGTTCTCCTGCCTGCGTAACATCAGGATCAGGATCGTCAGGACACCACCGAAGAACGACACGTAGATGAGAAACTCAATCAATGAACTGTTGAAGCCAAACCAGACGGCGCTTGCCGTCAACAGTTTCGCGTCACCCCCACCCATGATGTTCAGCGCAAAAAGCGTGAAACACGCTGCAAAGACAATCAGGCCCGTAGCGAGGTGCATACCGATCATCGGCAGACTGAGACCGGCCGCAGGGCCTATCAGGATAAAGGCACCGAGCAAAATGGCCGATACCCGGTTCGGGATGGTCATCGTAAAAAGATCGGAGAACGCAGCGATCGCCAGGCACAACGGAAAGATGACGAAAATGGCGGCTTCAATCATGCGCATCGTCCCCAATTTTCAAGTTTGCAAGCGCCAAGAGAACCCGACGGACTAAAAACGCCTTCGTCCGAGCATACACCCATTGACTTAACGAAATGCCAACTCGGCAAAACCGGCGGCGCTACAATAAGAAAAACCGCCCCAAAAGGGGCGGCTTCTCGACGTAAAATGCAACAGACTAGAACTTACCGTCAGCGGTCGTCATCTTGGTGCTTAGGTCGGTGAATGCCACGTTCAACGTCGAACCGAGCGTTGTTGCACCGGTGATAAGAGCGACGGAGATGAGAGCGGCGATCAGGCCGTATTCGATCGCGGTCGCGCCGGACTCATCTTTCATGAAACGTGCGAAAATCTTGGTCATGTCATTTCTCCTACTTCACTTGTTTGTTCAGCACTTCCGCCAACTGTTTCCGTTGATCGGATGAAGCGAACCTACACAGCGTGAATTTCAATCCGCTTAAAGAAAACAGTTACCGACATGTTAACGCTCAGCGCCGCCCGTCATGGTAAAAATACAGGTAACTTAAAGTATAAAACTCTACCCTTCAGCAAAAACCCGTACCAGACGAGGGGCTGCGGATCTCACAAGCGTTAATTGCGGCAGCCACTTAACGCTTCGTTCACCAAAACGGTGGATGTTGGAGCGACCGCATCATCAGGAAAACAGCTATGAATTTGCAGAACACCGCTATCGGTGCCCGATTGCTGACAACGGCCTTTGCAAGTCTTACGCTGCTCACTTCACTGGCAATACCTGCAGGTGCCGCCGAAGAGATGCTGAACGTCTACATGAATCACGCGCGCGTCCTGAAGCTCGACCGGCCCGTCAGCAAAGTCATTATTGGCAACTCGGACGTGGCAGACGCTACCGTCGCAGATGCCAAAACTATCGTTCTGACAGGCAGGTCCTTTGGAACGACAAACCTTGTGGTCCTCGACACCGATGGCAATGCCATTGTTGACGAGCGAATCCTTGTGTCGATCGACGAAGGAAACACGGTGCGTGTTTTCCGCCAAACAGTTCGCTCCGTTCTCTCCTGCACACCAAATTGCGAAGAGCACGCTACACAGAAGACCGCAGTTGCAAACTGACTGCGTATTCAAAACCGAGAGTGCGCCACCATTGCCAATATCGGCGCGGCACGGATTGTGTTGCGAGCAGCATGTGCGGCCAATACGCCTGGGCTTGTGCCCATCGCCGGTTTCTTACCATCCGGTGAGTTTTTCGATTCAAATTACCACAGTTCTTGCATACGAAATATCAACAGTCGGTTCCTAATATCCCTCATCGTATGACGCGTGACGGAATGGCGAGATGTTGAACACCCATGATGGAAATGTAACAGCCGGTCAGGCTGGGGATACCCAGCCCAGGCGCCGCCGCGGCGTGTTGAAACGGCTGTTTCGGGACAAATCCGGGACATCGGCGATCGAATTTGCGCTTCTCGCTCTACCTTTCATGATGGTTCTCTTCGCATCGCTTGAGACGTTCGCCGCCTTCACAGCAGAGCAGCTTCTCGCCAATGCGACAGAGACGATGGCTCGCAAGATCAGAACCGGCGAAATTACGTCCACGATGACCGAGGAGAATTTTCGCAAGGCTTTTTGCGCTGAAATCTCGATCATCATGACCTGCTCGGCGACAGAAGCCAAAACACCCGAAAAACTGTTTATCGATGTTCGCAGTTTCTCGGACTTTTCAAAGATTCCAGAAGCTATCCCGCGGGTCGCAGGCGCCAATTCCGATCTCGACACCAAGGGTTTTACGTTTCTTCCGGGCGGCCCGACAACAATCAACATTGTACGGGCATACTACCGCTGGGAAGTGATCACCGATCTCGTCCGCCCTTACATCACCAACCTGCGTCCCGCGGGGAGCAGCATGCCGAAAGATTACCTGATGGTATCGACGGCCGCCTTCCGCAATGAAAGCTTCTGAGGAGCAGGCCGTGAACACAATCCGCTATCATATCGCATTGCTCTCTTGGAAGATGGAAGCCTTTGGTGCTTTCTGGCGCGACCGCAAAGGTACCGGCGCAATAGAATTTGCTATTATCGCCCCGCTGCTGATCATGGCCTACATCAGCTCTTTCGAAGTATCACTCGGCTTCAGCATCGCTCGCAAAGTGTCACGTGCATCGAGTACGGTCGCCGACATTCTCACCCAGCAATCTTCGGTAGACAAGGCTACGCTCGACGGGATGAAGGACGTCGCCAAGAGTATCATGGCGCCATATGCGATGACCAAATACACATTGAAAGTAACCGGCATCAAAATGACGGGGCCTGGGGTCGGCACAGTCGCCTGGTCGCGTGACCAAGACGGCGGCACGCCTTACAAGACCGGTTCGATCGCGACCGTCCCCAGTGATATTCCCGCAGCAAGCACATTCATTGTGCGATCGGAATTGGTTGTTCCCCATCAACTGTTGCTATTTGCGCCGAATTTGGACAAGACGCTGTCGCCTATCAATCTTTCCAAAACCTACTACTTCCGCCAGCGTATCGGGACTGACATCAAGTGTAACGATTGCGGAAGCTGACAACAGCGCCCTGAAAAGTAACCGCCGATTTGCAATCTGGACCGCCCCGGAGTATTTCTGCGCGCCTTCGTCGCAACCACCCCAGTGCGTTGGATGAGTGACAACAACTTCTCTGCCGCAACATGACAATGGGTGAGGCAGCATTCCGGGTGATCCATGGCGCGTGCCTTTCTGTTCGTTCTTGATTCCTTCGGCATCGGTGGGGCGCCGGATGCTACCGAG
Organism: Pararhizobium sp. PWRC1-1; assembly: GCF_049897905.1. Classification (NCBI taxonomy): domain Bacteria; kingdom Pseudomonadati; phylum Pseudomonadota; class Alphaproteobacteria; order Hyphomicrobiales; family Rhizobiaceae; genus Pararhizobium; species Pararhizobium sp. PWRC1-1. The sequence continues at coordinate 168,608 of NZ_JAFCXE010000005.1, forward strand.
TTTGGCGACGATGGAGCCGATACGCTCGGCCATATCGCTGAATTCTGTGCAGCGGGCGCCGGTGATCGAGAGGGTCTGCGCGAAGGGCCGCTGACGCTTCCCAACATGTCGGCGCTCGGCTTGCTACATGCCGCAAAGCTTGCCAATAAACGCCTGCCTGCCGGCATGCCGCTACCGGAGCGGGTGTTCGGGCTCTACGGTGCTGCAAGCGAAGTCTCGTGCGGCAAGGACACACCGTCCGGGCACTGGGAAATTGCCGGAACGCCCGTCACTTTCGATTGGGGCTATTTCCCCACGGAAGGCGATGCCTTTCCGGCTGAACTGGTCGAAGCGATCTGCCGCGAAGGCGAAGTGCCAGGCATCCTCGGCAATTGCCATGCTTCGGGCACTGACATCATCGCCCAGTACGGTGAGGAGCACATGCGGACCGGCAAGCCGATCTGCTATACTTCGTCGGATTCCGTTTTCCAGATCGCCGCGCACGAACAGTCCTTCGGCCTCGAACGGCTGCTTGAATTCTGCCAGACCGTGCGACGCCTGCTCGACGATTACAATATCGGCCGCGTCATCGCCCGGCCTTTCGTCGGCACCACGCCGAAGGATTTCGTCCGAACCGGTAACCGCCGCGACTATTCCGTGCTGCCGCCGGAACCGACGCTGCTCGACAGGCTGAAAGAGGCGGGCCGAACCGTTCACGCCGTCGGCAAGATCGCCGATATCTTTGCGCATCAGGGCATCGGCCGGATGATCAAGGCGAATGGCAATATGGAACTGTTCGAGGCGACGTTGAAAACCATGGACGAGGCCGAGGACGGTGATCTCGTTTTCACCAACTTTGTCGATTTCGACATGCTTTACGGCCATCGCCGCGACGTGCCGGGTTATGCCGCCGCCCTTGAGGCCTTCGACCAGCGGCTGCCTGATCTGGACCGCAAGCTGAAACCCGGCGACATCGTCATCCTGACGGCTGACCATGGTTGCGATCCGACCTGGCGCGGCACCGACCACACGCGCGAACGCGTTCCCATCCTCGTCTTCGGTCCAGGTATCCGCACCCGCTCGATCGGCGTGCTGCCAAGCCTTGCCGATATCGGCGAGACGATTGCCAAACATCTGGGCCTTCCACCAGGCCGCCATGGGAGAAGTTTTCTGTGACCGCATATCTGAAGAAGGCCGAGCTGCATTGCCATATCGAAGGTGCGGCCCAACCGGCGCTCGCCTTGATCCTGGCGAAAAAATACAATGTCGATATCAGCGGCATCATCAAGGACGGGACCTATCTCTGGGCAGACTTCACCCAGTTCCTGAAATGCTATGACGCCGTCGCCGAGCTTTTCCGCACCGAAGAGGATTACGCGCTTCTGGCCGAGACCTATCTGACGGAACTGGCAGCTGCAGGCACGATCTACAGCGAAATCATCGTTTCCCCTGACCACGGCAATACGATCGGCATCGGCAGCGCCGCCTATATCCGCGGGCTTGCTGCCGGCATCGCAGCAGCCAAGGAAAAGACCGGCATCGAAGGCCGGATGATCATCACCATCATTCGCCACATGGGACCGGAAGCGGCCGAGCGTACCGCGCTTTACGCCGCCAAGCGCGAACATCCGCTGGTGACAGGCTTCAATCTTGCCGGCGACGAACGCATGCACACGGTCGCCGACTTCTCCCGTGCTTTCGATATCGCCCGGGATTGCGGTCTTGGCTTGACCATCCATGCCGGTGAAATGGCCGGCGCCTTCAGCGTGCGGGATGCGCTCGATCACGTGCGCCCCTCGCGCATCAGCCACGGCGTCCGTGCCATCGAAGACGCAGACCTTGTCAAGCGCATTGCCGACGAGGGTGTCGTGCTGGAAACCTGCCCGGGTTCCAACGTCTCACTGCAGGTCTTTCCGGACTTTGCCGCGCATCCCTTGCGGGCGCTCTCTGAGGCCGGCTGCCGGGTGACGCTGAATTCGGACGATCCGCCGTTCTTCCATACATCGCTGAAGCAGGAATACGAGATCGCTTCGCAGGTAATGGGTTTTTCCGACGAACAGATCAACGGCATGACCCGCACAGCGATCAAGGCCGCCTTTGTTGATGAGCCGACGCGCGCACGCTTGCTCGCCGCTCTTTGAACTGCTCGACTGGGGATGACGCTGTAAAGCGACGCTCAGGCCTTGCGGCGTCTCTCCTTTCCGTGAAAAAAGGATTTCAAATCCAGATCCCGCAGGAGGGCTTGGCCATGGACGGCGTTACAGTCATCAATCACCCGCTTGTTCAGCACAAGCTGACCATCATGCGCAAGAAGGAGACCTCGACAGCGGGGTTCCGCCGCTTGCTGCGCGAAATCTCCACGCTGCTCTGCTACGAGGTCACCCGTGACCTCGAGCTGACGATGGAAACCATCGAAACGCCGATGCAGACCATCCAGGCGCCGGTGCTCGAGGGCAAGAAGCTGGTTTTCGCGTCCATCCTGCGTGCCGGAAACGGACTGCTCGAAGGTATGCTGGAACTCGTGCCATCCGCCCGCGTCTCGCATGTCGGCGTCTACCGCGACCATGAAACGCTTGAAGCCGTCGAATATTATTTCAAGGCACCGGAGAGCCTGTCAGAACGGCTGGTGATCGTCGTCGATCCGATGCTGGCGACCGGCAATTCCTCGATCGCGGCCATCGACAAGCTGAAGGAGCGCGGCGCAAAGAACCTGCGTTTTCTCTGCCTGCTGGCTGCTCCCGAGGGCATCAAGAACTTTCAGGCTGCGCACCCGGACGTGCCGATCTTCACCGCGTCGATCGATAGCCATCTCAACGAGCAGGGCTATATCGTTCCGGGCCTCGGCGATGCCGGCGACCGGATGTATGGGACGAAGTAAGGCTTTCTGTCCGAAGGCTGCGTCGCGCAGCCTCGGTAGGCAGCCGGCCGAACAGAATCTTGCCGATTCCTTAACCAGATTCACAACTCGACACGCAGCCGCCGGAAAATCCGGCGGCTTTTTGCATCCTGTTAGCGGACTTCATGCTTAGCTGCTGAGGGTTTTCACGTACGGGGTTTGATCAATGCTGGTTCGTATGGCTGTCTTTGCCGGAGGCATCGTTGTCGCCGCCATGGTGCTGCCGGGCCTTGCCACGTCCTATCTTGAGCGCCCGCAGGCCGACACTGCTGCCAAACCGGCCCAGACTAGCGCGGCAAAATATGCGGGTGGCAAAGGCGTCATCATGCAGCCGGGTCCAGGCGGACATTTCCTTGGTACATTCACCATCAACGGACGCAAGGCCGACGGTATGGTCGATACCGGCGCCAGCATGATCGCCATCAACATATCGACGGCGCGAAGACTGGGCATCTCGACAGGGTCACTCTCCTTCACCGCCAGAGCCAATACCGCGAACGGCATCGTCAAGGGCGCTTCCGTCATGCTGGACCGTGTCGAGATCGGCACGATCACGGTCAAGGATGTCCAGGCGATGGTTTTGCCCGACAAATCGCTGTCGGGCATGCTGGTCGGCATGAGTTTTCTCAACAAGCTCTCGTCCTACCGGGTCGAGAACGGCGCATTGCACCTTACCCGCTGATTTTGGAAACGATCACCGGCCGCTCAGGCATTGCGTCGTTACCGATCGCATAGATATCCTGCAGCCGGGCACGCGCCTTCAATGCCTGATCTTCGCTGGGGGCATGGACAAAAGCGAAGGGCTCGCCCTTTTCGACCTTGGTCCCAAGCTGCTTCAGGCCGCTGAAACCGACCCTGTGATCGATCGCTTCGTCCGGCCTCGTGCGGCCACCCCCGAGCGCAATGACTTCCATCCCGACATCGCGGGCATTGCAGGATTGAAGATAACCATCACGTGGCGCTTCGACGGGGAGAATGACCGGCGCCTTGACCAGATAGGCCTGCGGACGCTCGATGAAATCGGCAGGCCCGCCCAGCATACGGACCATGCGGCCAAAGCGCTCCAGCGCAGCACCCGATTGCAATGCCCGCCGGGCAAGATCGGCGCCCTCGGTGGGGCTGGCTGCAACGCCGGAAGTCATCAGCATTTCGGCGCCAAAGGTCATCACCACCGCTTCCAGGCGCGTTCCAGATTTTTCTCCACGCAGGAAGGCGACACAGTTTTCGATTTCGACGGAATTGCCGGCCGCGTCTGCCAAGGGTTCGTTCATGTCGGTGATCAGCGCCGTCGTCTTGACGCCGGCGCCATTGGCGACGCCAACCAGCGAGCGGGCCAGCGTCTCCGCCTCCTCCAGACCGACCATGAAGGCACCGTTACCGGTCTTGACGTCGAGCACCAACGACTGCAGGCCAGCAGCGAGTTTCTTCGACAGGATCGAGGCGGTGATCAACGGCACGGAATCGACCGTCGCCGTCACATCGCGAATGGCGTAAAGCCGCCGGTCGGCAGGTGCGAGATCGGCAGTCTGACCGATGATGGCACAACCGGCTTCCTGTACCGTCCGGCGAAACAGCGCTTCGGAGGGCTTGATATCGTAGCCCGGGATTGCTTCCAGCTTGTCTAGCGTACCACCGGTATGGCCAAGGCCGCGGCCGGAAATCATCGGGACGGCAAGCCCGCATGCGGCGACGATCGGTGCCAGCATCAGGGAAACATTGTCGCCGACGCCCCCGGTCGAATGCTTGTCGGCGATGGGGCAGCCGATATCGGCCCAGGACAGCACATCGCCGCTGTCGCGCATGGCAAGGGTCAGGGCCACTGTTTCCCCAAGGTTCATGCCGGAGAACCAGACGGCCATGGCGAAGGCCGCCACCTGCCCTTCGGAGATCGATCCATCGGTCAGGCCACGGATGAAACCGGCGATGTCCACACTCTCCAGCGCTTCGCCGTTCCGTTTTCGCCGGATGACCTCCTGCGGAATCATGATCAATAGGCCGTCGCGCCGGCGACGGGTTCGCGGCCGTCAAGCACCGAGAGGATGTCGCCCAACAGGCCGGAGGCGCCGAAGCGGAATGTCGAGGGCATCGGCCAATCAGGACTGTGGATGGTGGCGGCTAGAGTGAGATACAGGCGGGCATCGCCGACGGTGCGAACGCCACCGGCCGGCTTGAAGCCAACCTTGCGGCCGCTTTCGCGAATGCAGGTCAGCATGATATCCGCCGCCTCCAGCGTCGCGTTGACAGTGACCTTGCCGGTCGATGTCTTGATGAAGTCGGCACCTTCCTGGATGGCAATGTGGGAAGCGCTGCGGATCAGGCCGCGATCCTTCATTTCACCGGTCTCCAGAATGGTCTTGAGCAGGACGGGTGCCGGGCAAGCCTTCCTTACCGCAGAAATCATCGTGCGCACGGCCTGTTCGTCCCCCGCCATGAAGGCGCGATAGGGGATGACCAGATCGATCTCGTCGGCGCCATCGGCAATCGCCTGCTGCGTTTCGGCAAGGACGGTTTCGACCGGCAGTTCACCGGAGGGGAAATTGACCACGGTGGCAATCTTGACTGCGCTGTTGGCCCCAAGAATTTCGCGCGCCTGAGCGACGAAGCGAGGCCAGATGCAGATGGCCGCAGTATGTCCATGCGGCGTGCGGGCGGACGCGCAGAGTTTCTCAATGGCCTCGGATGTGCAGTCGTCCGTCAGGTCGGTGAGATCGAGCAGTGACAGCGCAAGCGCGGCTATCTGACGATTGGAAGCTTCGAGCATCATGGGGTCCGTCCATTTCTACATCGCGATCAATCGTGAGCGGAGCTGTGGCCGGTCACGAACGGTTGTTCTATACGCTTGAGACGGTCGCGCAAACCCGTCTTGCGCGCTGCCAGAGGCGCGAACGCCTGATCGAGCTATACTGAGATCATTTCCGCTAGGATTGAAGCCAGCCGACGGCCGCCGATGGGGGCCATGTCCTTGGTCTCATGATGACTGAGTTCGCCTCCGGTCATGCCCGCGCCGAAATTGGTGATGACGGAGGCGGCGGCCACCTTCAGGCCGAAGAACCGGGCGAGAATGACTTCCGGCACGGTCGACATGCCCACCGCATCGGCGCCGAGAATACGGGCCATGCGGATTTCGGCCGGTGTTTCGAAATTCGGGCCGGAGAACCACATATAGACGCCGGAACCGAGCGGGATGTCGAGCTTGATCGCCGCAGCCCGCATACGTTCGATGAGAGCCGGATCGTAAGCCGATGTCAGGCCGACGAAGCGGTTGTCGCTATCGACGCCGATCAGCGGGCTGGTGCCGGAGAAATTGATGTGATCGGTGATCTGCATCACCGAGCCCGGTGGCAGGTCCTCCCGCAGCGACCCGGCGGAGTTGGTGAGGATCAGCGTTTCGACGCCCAGTGCCTTCAGCGTTTCGATCGGCGTGCGCATCGCATTGGCGTCACCACGCTCATAGAAATGCACCCGGCCGGACAGGACGATGACCGGAACGCCGCCGATCTTGCCTGCGACCAACTCGCCGGCATGGCCCGATACGGCGCTGACCGGAAAGCCCGGAATGTCCGCATAGGAAATCCGCAAGGGATCAGCCACGGCCTCGACCAGCGATCCGAGGCCGGAGCCGAGCACGATGCCGTAACGGGGCGACAGGCCAGCAAGCTTGGCCTTCAGCATATCAGCGGCGGCCGTCATCCGAGGATATCCGTTTCGAAGGTGTGCGGCAGCAGGTCCGACATCGACAGCGTCTTCTTCACACCGCTTTCGTCGCAGAGGAAAATGCGGGTGCTAGCGCCGGAAAATTCGGCAAGCCGCTGGCGGCAGCCGCCGCAGGGCGGGCAGAGCGCCAGCTTCTCGGCAATGACCGCAACCTCGACGATCTTGCGTTGACCGGCCATGACCATATGGCTGATCGCAGTCGTTTCGGCGCACCAGCCCTCCGGAAAAGACAGGTTTTCGATATTGGCGCCTGTATAGATCTTGCCGTCCTCGGCACGGATGGCCGCGCCGACGGGGAATTTCGAATAGGGCGCATGGGCTTTCGCCATGGCCTCGCGAGCCGCCTCGAAAAGTTCGTTTTCCATGGTCAGCGCTCCTTCACATAGGGTACACCACCTGCCTTGGGCGGGATCGCCTTGCCGATAAAGCCAGCAAGCAGGATGACCGTGAGGATATAGGGCAGTGCCTGCATCAATTGTACCGGCACCTGGCCGATCAGCGGCAACGGATTGCCCTGCAGGCGAATGGCAAACGCATCAAGGAAACCAAACAGCAGGCAGGCCAGCATGATGTTCACCGGGCGCCATTTCGCAAAAATCAGTGCGGCAAGCGCGATATAGCCCTTGCCGGCCGTCATGCCCTTGACGAACCCGGCGCTCATGGCGAGCGACAGATAGGCGCCGGCAAAACCACAGAGGATGCCGCAGCAGATCACCGCCCGATAGCGCAGCCAGATCACCGAAATACCCGCCGTATCGACAGCGCTCGGGTTTTCCCCGACGGCGCGAAGGCGCAGGCCAAAGCGCGTGCGGTAGAGGATCCACCAGCTGAACGGCACAAGCGCGAAGGCGACATAGGTGAGGATGAAATGGCCGGACAGCAATTCGGAATAGATCGGCCCGAGAAACGGCACGTCCCTCACCGCATCGGCAAACGGCAAGGTCACCGTCTGGAAGCGGGCATCGCCTGATAGCGCCGGCGTACGGCCGCCCTGGCGGAACCAGGCTTCGCCGAGAATGACGGTCGATCCTGCGACGATGAAGTTGATGGCGACGCCGGAAACGATCTGACTGCCGCGCTGGGTGATCGAGGCATAGCCATGCACCAGCGACAGAAGCACGGAGATGAGGACGGCGGCCAAAAGGCCCATCATCACATTGCCGGTGACGGCAGCGACAGCACCGGCGGCAAAGGCGGCGCCGAGCATCTTGCCTTCAAGGCCGATGTCGAACACCCCTGCCCGTTCCGTGAACAGACCGGCGAGTGCGGCAAAGATCAAGGGTACGGAAACGCGGATGGTCGATTCAAGGATCGCGATGATCGTGTGGAAAAGATCCATGGCTCAGGCTCCCCTTGTCTGCGCGGCAACTGCGGAGCGGCGGCCGATGCCAGCAAATGCGCGGCCGATGGCCGGGCGGAACATGTTTTCAAGCGCCCCGGCAAAGAGAATGACCAAGCCCTGGATGATGACGATCATGTCCCGCGAGATGGACGGCATTTCGAACGCGATCTCGGCGCCGCCCTGATAGAGCATGCCGAATAGAATCGCCGCCGGAATGATGCCGGCCGGATGCGACCGGCCCATCAGCGCCACCGCGATGCCGACGAAACCGGCGCCTTGCACGAAATCCAGCTGCATGCGGTATTGCTCGCCCATGATCGGGTTCAGCGCCATCATGCCGGCCAGACCGCCGGAGATCATCATTACTATTATGGTGATACGCGCCTCGCCAATACCGGCATAGCGTGCTGCCGAAGGGCTGTGGCCCATGGTGCGCATCTCGTAGCCGAGCTTGGTGCGCCAGATCAGTACCCAGACGCCGAAGGCGGCGAGAAGCGCCAAGAGGAAAGAGACGTTGAACGGCGAATTGCCGAGATTGAGCCCGAAGATCGACATCAGCCAGTCCAGCTTCGGCAGCTGCCCGCCCGCCTCGAACGTGCGGGTCTGCGGCGCCATCTGGCCAAGCGGCTTCAGCACCTTGGTCAAAAGATAGACCATCAGGCTGGAGGCGATGAAGTTGAACATGATGGTGGTGATGACCACGTGGCTGCCGCGCTTGGCCTGCAGCCAGCCGGGTAAAAACGCCCATAGCGCGCCAAAAGCGGCCGAACCGATGATCGCCAGCGGAAAGACCACGAACCACGGCATGGTCTTGTCGAGCCAGAGACAGGCGAGCGCCACGCCGATGCCACCGATATAGGCCTGGCCTTCGCTGCCGATGTTGAACAGCCCGGCATGGAAGGCAACCGCCACCGAGAGGCCGGTGAAGATGAAGGTCGTGGCGTAATAGAGCGTGAAGCCGATATACTCGCCGCGGCCGAAGGCGCCGGTGATCATGTAATAGGCGGCATCCAGCGGATTTTCACCAACGAGGAGCACGACAAGCCCGGCAACAAGGAAGGCGACGACCAGATTGAGCAGCGGGATCAGGATATATTCGGCCCAGGCCGGCAGTTTTGCGTATGGATTGCTCATTCGGCGGCCTCCTTGCGGCCTTCGACACCGGCCATCAACAGGCCGAGCTCCCCTTCGGTCGCATCCGGATCCCGCTCGCCGACGACACGGCCGGCAAACATGACGATGATACGATCGGACAGGGCGCGGATTTCATCGAGTTCGACGGAGACGAGCAGGACAGCCATGCCCTGATCCCGCATCTCGATGATCCGCTTGTGGATGAATTCAATGGCGCCGACATCGACGCCGCGTGTTGGCTGGCCGATGATCAGGACGTCCGGGCCGCGCTCCATTTCGCGCGCCAGCACGATCTTCTGCTGGTTGCCACCGGAGAAATTGGCCGTTTTCAGCCGGGGATTGGGTGGCCGGATATCGTATTTCTTGATCTTTTCCTCAGCATCCGCCTGAATCGCCTTGGTATTCAGGAAGACGCCGTTCAGGAAGCGCTTTTCGTGGTGATAGCCGAGAATACCGTTTTCGGCCTCTTCGAACTTCAGCACCAACCCGACATGATGGCGATCTTCCGGGACATGGCCAAGGCCGCGGTCACGCAGCTCGCGCGGATCGACATGGCCGGTTACGTCGATCGGCTTGCCGTTCAGCAGCACCTTACCGCCAACCGCCCGGCGGATGCCCGAGATTGCTTCCAGAAGCTCCGACTGGCCATTGCCAGCCACGCCCGCAATGCCGACGATTTCGCCGGCACGCAGGTTGAAGGAAACATTGTCAACCATGGTCACGCCGCGGCCATCGCGCACCGTCAGGTTCTCAACCGCGAGCTTCACCTCACCGGGATTGGCAGCACCTTTTTCAACCCGCAGCAGCACGCGGCGCCCGACCATCAGTTCAGCCAGCTCCTCGACCGACGTTTCCCTGGTCTTGCGCGTCGCCACCATCTCGCCGCGGCGCATGACGGAGACCTCGTCGGTGATCGCCATGATCTCGCGCAGCTTGTGGGTGATGAAGATGATCGTCTTGCCCTGATCCTTCAGCTGGCCGAGGATGCGAAACAGGTGATCGGCCTCGGGCGGCGTCAGAACGCCGGTCGGCTCGTCGAGAATGAGGATACCGGCCTTGCGATAGAGAGCCTTGAGGATTTCGACACGCTGCTGCAGGCCGACCGGCAATTGCTCGATCAGCGCATCCGGATTGACCTCCAGCGCATATTCCTTTTCCAGCCGCTTCAGCTCGACGCGGGCCTTGGAAATGCTGGTATTGAGGATCTGGCTTTCTTCGGCGCCGAGCATGACATTCTCAAGCACCGTGAAATTCTCGACCAGCATGAAGTGCTGGTGGACCATGCCGATGCCGCTTGCGATCGCCGCGTTCGTATCCTTGATCGTCACGGTATTGCCGTCGATAACTATATCGCCTCTGTCGGCCTGGTAGAAGCCATAGAGGATCGACATCAGCGTCGATTTGCCGGCGCCATTTTCACCGATAATGCCGTGAATGGTGCCCTTGCGGACGGTCAGATTGATATTCTTGTTGGCATGGACAAGGCCGAAGCTCTTGTCGATGCCACGCAACTCGATGGCAATATCGCTCATATTGACCCATGTTCCCCAAGCCGACCCGGTTTTCTCCACTTTGACAGCGGTAGCCCGGGCATCGATTTTTTTACCAGTTGGTATAAGTTTAGCATTGAATTCCGGACGCGTAAGTCAAAAAATCAAAAGCTCATCCACTCTTCCCAGATCATTGTGGAGAGTCCAGCGCGATTTACGCACTTCCGGGCGAAACGCAATATAGCCAGACCGCAGACTGTATCGATCATGTGGATATGATAGGGGATGCGTGGAACACGAGGCTGCCTTAAGGAAAAACCATGAGCAACGACAGCGAACGTATCACCCGGCTTGAGGAGACGATCGCGCATCAGGCAAAGACGATCGAGGAACTGTCCGATCAATTGACGCAGCAATGGACGGTTGTCGAACAGGTTCGGGCCAAGCTCGACCGGCTGACCGAGCGCTTCCTCAGCCTTGAGGAGCAGAGCCTCGAAGCGCCAGCAAATACCCCGCCGCCGCATTACTGAGCCGGCTATTTATCCATCCGCGAATGCACAAAAAAGCCGCCGATCCAAAGGACCGGCGGCTTCTTCAATTCAATCCCTTGGAATCAATAAGGGCAGGCTTCATCCGACATGTAGTCGTGAACCTGAACCGTGCCGGCGATGATGTCGGCCTTGACCTTATCGACTGCAGTCAGCATTTCAGGGGTGATCAGCGCCTTGTTGTTATCATCGAGCGCGAAACCGACGCCTTCTTCCTTAAGGCCGAGGTTCGAAGCGCCGAATTCGAACTTGTCGTCCTTGGCGGCCTTGAAGGCTTCGTAGACGGCGACATCGACGCGCTTCAGCATCGAGGTCAGAACCTTGCCGGGCTGAAGGGCGTTCTGGTTCGAATCGACGCCGATACCGAGCTTGCCAGCATCTGCTGCGGCCTGGAGCACACCAACGCCGGTACCGCCGGCAGCGTGATAGACGACATCAGAGCCCTGATCCATCTGCGACTTGGCGATTTCGCCACCCTTGACCGGGTCGTTCCAGGCATCCGGCGTCGTGCCGGTATAGGCTTCAAGCACCTTGACGTCAGCGCCGGTGGACTTGGCGCCACCGATGTAGCCACAGCCGAATTTGTGGATCAGCGGGATATCCATGCCGCCGACGAAGCTGACGGTCTTCGACTTGGAAGCAAGACCGGCGAGAACGCCGACGAGATACGAGCCTTCCTGTTCCTTGAAGACGATCGACTTGACGTTCGGCTTGTCAACGACCGTGTCGATGATGGCGAACTTCGTGTCGGGATATTCAGCCGAAAGCTTTTCCAGCGGCGGAGCCCAGTTGAAGCCGACAACCACGATCGGGTTGTTGCCGTCACCGGCGAAGCGGCGCAGCGCCTGCTCGCGCTGAGCGTCGTTGCTGATTTCAAACTCGCGGTATTCAATGCCGGTTTCGGTCTTGAACTTTTCCGCGCCGTTGAAGGCTGCTTCATTGAAGGATTTGTCGAACTTGCCGCCGAGATCGAAAATGAGCGCCGGCTTGACGTCGGCGGCGAGCGCCGTGGCCGACATCATCGAAAAGGCAAAGAGACCGAGGAGGGTTTTTTTCATTGTGCAGCCCTGTTGTTGCTATTGATCTTGTTGGGTCCTCCCGCAAGCTCCTCTGCGGGAGCATGTCTGCGGAACCACCACTCCCTTTGTGGGGATGTCTGGCTGGCGCGCATCCTTACATGCCTCAAATCAAAATTCACCCGAAATTTTTCAATTGGTAAAAAAAGGTAAACAGCACAAAAAACCGGCAAAATCATCGGATTGGCCGACAAAACGAGGCCGTTATTCGTGCAGGCGGCACCGGCAACAAACGAAAAAGCCGCAGCACCCGAGCGCCACGGCTTCAAGATTTTCAAACTGCCCGGGCTTACCAGGACTTGCTGAGCTTCAGCGTTACAGTCCGCTGGTCGCCGTAACCGCACGTAAAGAGGCCCTGGCAACCCTTGACGTAGTCCTTGTCGAACAGGTTGGTGACGTTGAGGGCGGCACCCCAGCCGTTCTTTTCGTAGCGGATCGCCGCATCGGCCAGCAAAGCGTCCGGAACCTTCAGGGTATTCGCGTTGTCGGCATAGGATTCGCCCTGATAGCGCAAACCTGCGCCGACACTCAAACCTTCGAGCGGCCCGTTCGCCAATGTATAGTCCAGCCACAAGGCAGCTTGCTGCTCGGGAACAAGGTAGGGTCGATTGCCGACAAGGGCGGAATTGATGTCCTTGGTGATTTCAATATCCGTATAGGAATAGGAGCCGATCAGCTTCCAGCTCTCATTCAGATTGACCTTGGCTTCAAGCTCGACGCCTGAGGAGGTAACTTCGCCGATTTGCTCCTGAAGAAAATCAGGCCGGGTCAACGCTACGTTTTGCTTGACGATATGAAAGACGGATGCTGTGAACAGGCCATCGATGAACGCCGGCTCATACTTAACACCGCCTTCAAACTGGTGCCCCTCTTCCGGATCAAGCGGGGCACCGGTAAAATCGGTGCCGACAAGCGGATTGAAGAAAGTCGCCGCTGACACGTACGGCGTAAGCCCGTTGTCGAACTCATAGGCGAGACCGGCCCGGCCGCTTACAGAGCCATTATCGTAGTCGAGCGACGAGGTCGTCGCGCTCCAAAACGTCGCACGATTGGCAACCTTGCTGTCAACATAATCATACCGGCCATTGAAGGTAGCCAGCCAGCCGTCGCCAAACCGAATCTGATCCTGAGCGTAAATCCCCACCTGCTGCTGCGTGATTTCCTGGTTGAGATAAATGCGGTTCGGCGGCTGTTGCGTTCCCAGAACCGGATCGGCCGGATTGATCGTCGTGGCCGTAGCGGCGGCCTGCACATGATCAATGTTGAAATGCTTGTAGTCGATCCCGGCCAGGAAGGTGTGGCTCAACGGACCAGTATCGAACTCCCGTTCGGCACGGGTGTCCACGGCAAAGCTATCGACAGAGGTCTCGTGCTCAAAACCGATACGTGACAACTGACTGTCAGGCGTGACGGGTACCGGCGAAGGCACGAACGGATTGGCGGGATCGAAGTAACCGTTTGGATAGGTCAGATTTTCTTCCCGATCGACATGGCCGAAGCGCAGATTTTGCGAAACTTTCCAGCCACTATCGAATTCGTGCGCCACCTCGTAGCCAAACAGCTGTTGATCATAGCGCCCGAAATCGCTGTCGGGCTCGCCGAAGAAGGCATCACGATCGATCTTGCCGAAAGTGGTGCTTCCGACAGTGCCATAGTAAGGCAGGAAACCGTTGCCGACATGAGTCTGATCGAGAGCGGAGACAATCCCGTAGACCGTAAGACTTGTCGCATCGTCAGGCGCATAGGTAATTTGCGGCATGATGAAACCCCGCAAATCCTCTGAATAGTCCGAATAATTGTCGCCACCAGCGACCTTGCCGGTGATGCGGTAGGTGATCGTGCCATCGGCATTCGCCTTGTCGTTGGCATCGAAGCCGAAGAACGCATTGCCGAAATTGTTGATGCCGATCTCGGTGGAATAGGCAGGCTCCGCTTGCGGGCGCTTGCGCACGAGATCGACGATACCACCGGGGTTCGACCCACCGTAGAGAACGGAGGCCGGGCCTTTCAGAACCTCGACACGTTCCAGCATGTAGGCATCCGTCTGGAAGCCGCCAAAGCCGTAGGAATAGAGATTGAGACCATCAAGGAAGACGCCGGTCTGCGTCGCGTCGAATCCACGGATGTAGAACCAGTCGGTATCCGGATCGCTGCCGAAGGGCTCGGTCGAAACGCCGGCGGTGTAGCGCAGCGCCTCGTCGATCTTGGTGACGACGCCGCGATCGTCCAGTTCCTTGCGGCCAATCACTGAAACGGACTGCGGAATTTCCGAAACCGGCGTCGCGGTCTTCGAGCCTGTGCCCGTCGCCTTTGGCACGTAGCCATCGACGGGGCCGGTCGCATCCTTTTCGCCGCCCTTGCCGCCTTCGACGGTCAGGCGTTCCAGTGTCGTGGCACTGCTGGTTGCAGCATCCTGTGCATAGGCCGACTGCGCTACAGTGATCGCCGCAACAGCCGCACTCGCCATCAGTATCCGGTAGAGACCAGTCCCCTTGATCTGCATGAATTCGTCACCCCAGCTTAAAGCCGGGCGCCTTCGCCCCCGTCGGCGGCACGCAATCCGGCATTTCCATGAATATAAGCGGAGTCTTTAGCTCAACTATGATGGATGAGGATTGTCTCTGGCTGCGGTAATTGAACGATTCTGGTCCATATTCCGCATTATGCTCAGACGAAGCGCAAATGCTCAGAACCTTTGACTTTTGGCCCAGGTCGCCGGCGTCGCACCAACAGACTTGCGGAACACACGGGTAAAGTGCGCCTGGTCGGCAAAGCCCGTTTCGGCGGCAACCACGCTCATCGGCAATTCGCCCGTCAGCATCAACTGTTTGGCCCGCTCGATGCGCGCCTTCATCTGCCACTGGTGCGGCGGCAGACCGGTCGAGGCCTTGAAGGCGTGGCTGAAATAGGATTGCGACAGGCCGGTGAGCGTCGCCAGCTCTTCCATCCGGATGCCGCGCAGGCAATTTTCCTCGATATAGTCGATCGATCGGCGCAGCTGCCATGAGGCCAGTTCGCTGCGCTTGCGCGTTCGCACAGGACCGAGCTTCATGACATCCACAAACAGCGCAACCGACAGACCGTCGCCATAGAGGTCGTGCAGCGGCTGCGGATTGGCGCATTCGGCGGCGATCAGTTCGGCCAGGGCCAGGAAGCGCGGCTCGGAAAACATCAGCTGCGGCGTATCCAGCTTCCGTCTGTCGAGATCCTCCATCAGCCGGCGGCTGAGAACCTCCGCGTTGAAATGCAGATCGAGATGGCGGACATAGTTCACATCGATCATTTCGGCCCACAGTTCCATGCCGGCCGGAATATAGGAAATGATCTGGCGGCGGCTGTCTTCCGTGACAGCGTGGTGCGTCTGCCGCAGCCGGATATTGCGCCGGCCGCCGCCTTTGGCGTCGAGCACGATGAACAGCCGCGGATCATCCGCCACATAAAACCCGCCGGCGACCGGCGCGCATTCGACATCCCAGAGATCGGCGACGATGCCGTTCCACTCGCGCCGGTTCAGCCCGCCAATGACGGAAAACCCGGAAATCCTGTTGTTCATGCGCGGCTGGAAAGTCATGACATCTCGGCGGAATCGGCTTTCGCCGCTGATCGGAATAAAACCTACTTTTAATAATCAAGTTTTACTATTGCAAATCCAGCATCTTTGCAATTCCTGAAATGCGCACAAAACCCTTGTTTGTCGGGCGTTGTGTCCTTTTCGCCATGCCGGGCGTGTCTCTTTCGGCGATCGATCGGGGAGTGCGCGCTGCGCGGGTAAAAAACCGACGTCAGCGGAAAGCAAACAGACTTCCTTACCCCGATTCAGCCGTTGCTCAGGCCGAGAACCGCCCTGCAGCGGGCGGGCGCTTATAGGCTATCACCCAAAGGATCAGCGCGATCAGCAGGAAGAAGGCAAAAGCTGGCTGCTGCAGCGACCACCGGATCAGCGGATCGAGAAAGGCACCGTTCGCATGCGGCCGCTCCAGGCTCTGTACGAACGACTGCGTCGAGGAACCGCCGGCTGCAAGCGCTGCGGCCAATGGCGTCAACACCGGCTGCGATGCCGAGACCGATTGGATGGCATCGACGGATGCGACAAGAACACCGATGACCAGCGCCAGAAAACTCGCAAACCGCAGCAAAAACCGCATTCCGCCTCCACTATCCGTTCCTATTTGCCCGGTCCAGCAAGCAATAAGCACAGGCCCGGGCAAGTGCAATCCCACCTTTTCGCAGGTGCGGATCGCAAGAAGTCAAAAAACTGTCAGAAATCAGTTGATCCCACCGAGTTCCTCGGTATATATCGCGCCGGTCCGCAGGTTTTCGCCCGCGGCCTACCCGGTTTGGCTCAGCCGAACGGGGTTTTCAGGAGAAAGCAAGCGCTTGTCTCTAATCCATCGGCCCCAACCGCCGATGTGATTGACAAAACGGACAGGTGGCCGAGTGGTTGAAGGCGCACGCCTGGAAAGTGTGTATACGTGAGAGCGTATCGCGGGTTCGAATCCCGCTCTGTCCGCCATTTTCCCCTGTCTCCTCATATGCCCCCCTTTTTCAACACAAGATAGCAATGCGCGATTGTGTTGCCATTTGCGTGATCCAAGCTTCCCGGCAGCCTTTTCCTGCGGTAAACCGTCGAGGCAATCCGCTTTTGACGTGAATATGCTTCGCATCCTCGATGTTACCGCCCAAGGAGAAATAAGCATGGTCCATATTGCATCCCCCAAACGCGCCACTGGTCACCCGGACAGAGCTCTCGATTGCGAAGAGGCGCTCGAAGTTGCGCTGAAGCATCTGTCGGAAGACGATACCCTGACCGAAGAGGCTATCGAAACGCAGCTTAGGGAGGACGGTCTGGCCGCTGGATGGGAGGAAGCGGAACTTCGCATCGCCATTGCAGACCTCCGCCGGAATGCCGCGCTCAGACTACAGGGGCTTTCTGGATAACGCGACGGCCGACAATTGACATGACCGTGTGCTGCCTCCTGCCCCGGGATCCCTGCAGAAAATGACCATGCGGGCCGCAGGGGCCTGAACGCGCTGTGTCAAAAATACAATATGAACCTGTGTCATGGATTGGCCGGGCCAGCCAAGTTGCCCGGTTCAGGCTTGACGGCGGGAGCTGACTGTGGACTGAGTTCAGGGCACAATTCCAGGCTGTCGTGTCAAATCTTGTGTTTTTTGTCGGAAGCGTATCCATGACCTCAGCATCGATTGGCAAGCCTGTCACGTCTTCATCGCACGGCTTTCTCCGGCGTCTGGCCATCACCCTGTCGCTCGTTGCTGTGCTCACCGCCTGTGGCGGGCACGCTAAGGGCGTCATGCAACCGCTCAACATCTCCGCCGAGCCCAAGGGAAATGCCGTCGTCGATATGCTGGTGGCGACCAGCCGGCTGCCCTCGGGCGATCCGGCAACGCTGTTTTCCGGCGAGCGCAGCGTACAGGCTTCGCTCACCGATGTAGCGGTTTCCATTCCGTCCAGCACGGTGCGCGCGTCGGGAACCGTGCAATGGCCAAAGAAACTGCCGCCCAATCCGGACACCGATTTCGCGGTGGTTCGCGTCCAGCCGGTGCCAGACGTTCCGCAGGCGCGTGAATGGGTCCGCAAGCATTCGTCCGGCGGCCATGCGATGGTTTTTATCCACGGCTTCAACAATACCTATGAGGATTCGGTCTTCCGCTTTGCCCAGATCGTTCACGATTCCGGGGCAGACGTGACACCCATTCTTTTCACCTGGCCGTCGCGTGCGAAGGTGTTCGACTATAATTACGACAAGGAAAGCACCAACTATTCGCGCACCTCGCTGGAGAACACGCTGAAGGCGCTGGTCGAGGACAAGAACATCAAGGATATCACCATCCTGGCCCATTCGATGGGAACCTGGCTGGCGATGGAATCGATCCGCCAGATGGCGATCCGCGATGGCGGCCTCCCGAAAAAGATCGAGAACGTCATCCTCGCCTCGCCCGATATCGATGTCGACGTGTTCTCCCGGCAATGGAACGAGCTTGGCAAGAACAAGCCGAATTTCACCATTTTCGTCTCGCAGGACGACCGTGCACTGGCGCTATCGCGCTATATTTCCGGCGATGTCCAGCGGCTTGGACAGATCAATCCTGCCGAAGAGCCATACAGGACCAAGCTTGAGGAAGCCGGCATCACCGTCGTCGATCTGACCAAGGTGAAGTCCACAGATCGCCTCAACCACGGCAAATTTGCGGAAAGCCCGGAAATCGTGCAGCTGATTGGTCAGCGGCTGGTGACCGGCCAGACATTGACGGATTCCGATGTCAGTCTGGGCGATGGCATCACCGCTCTGGTGGCCGGTACGGTCAATACCGTGGGCAAGGTCACGGCAACCACGGTTGCGACGCCTGTTGATCTTCTCTCGGGCAACCTTAAGCTGCCGAAGAAGAAAAAGCCCGCAGATATCGACGGCGCCTTCCAAACGCAAAATACCCCGTCCCAGTGAAGGGAACAACGCTGCAACGGCCTTGAACAGGCCGAAGATTCTGCTGGAACAATCTCGGTGGAACCATCCGCCCGTGAGGATCGTTTTACTCCCGATAAAGGAGAACGATCATGCCGACAACAATCCCGACGCCACAGGACGATAGCCCGCGCGGACCGCAATCCACCCCCGGCCTGCCGGATCGTACGCTTGAAAAACCGGCAACGCCGCCGGTGATCGACAAGGGTGACACGAAAAACCGCAACGACCCCGTGTTGGAGCCCGCGCTTTTGCCGATCGGCGACCCCGCCGGGATGGCTTGAGGAGAGTTTCATGTCCACCGATGATAGCAATGTAACGCCGGAGCAGAAGAAGCCCCGCGACGTCCACCGGTCGCCCGGCCAGCCGTCGCATGCAGACGAAAGATCGAAAGCGCCGCCTATGGTTCAGCCTGCCGGCGAAAAGGACGCCAGTGAAAAGCCGGTGGTAAACCCGGTTACCGGCGGCGCCATCTGAGGAGACCAGCGATGATCGTTTCCGAATGCAGAAAAATGCCGCCCACCGGGAATACCGGCAGCTGATGTTTCGCCAGGGGCTGATGTGGCTTACCGGCGTAACGCTGCCCGCCCTGCTGTTGATCGCGATTTTCATGTTCTGACCGATAAAAGCCCGCCAAAGAATTTGGCGGGCTTTGTTGTGCGCTGCGACTTCAGACGACAGCTTTGCTAATGTGTCAGGACCTCAACCATGTTCTCAACCAAGTGGACGCCGATGACGGAGGCGGCAGCTTCCTCGACGCAGCCGATCTCGGCCTCGCAAGAAACGTAGCCGCTGAGTACAACTGTGCGGCCCAGCGCCATGACGGACAGGCTGGATGTATCGATCAGGGCAACATACTGAATGTAGCGCAACACCTTTCCAGCCAGATCGTCGTCAGTCAGATCCGAGTGGTCGTCCTGGTGAATATAGATCTGTTTGTGCATGGCCGTGGTGTCCTTCCGAGGGACAACGCAGGCTTTTCCCGAATGTTCCGCTTTTTGCAAACCGCGGAGAGAGGTGTGCAGCGGATCAGTGTTTCGGCTGTATATGGATGAACGCCTCGACTGCCGCGGCAACGAAGTCCTGACGCGCATAGTCCACGGGCCATTCGCCGCGCAGGACGCACTGACATGTCCTTATCGCTGCCTCATAGGCACAGCCATCTTGCACCGGCCACCGGCGAAGAAGGCATTCCGCCGCTTCACGCGTGTTGCGGATAACGCGGTACCGGCCTATTCCGTCGAGTTCGAGGACGACGGGGTCCTGCCACCATTGCTCAACCATTCTGCAACCTCCTGCAACCGCCTTATCATATGAGCCTTGCGTGAAATATGCGGCCGGTGGCGGCATGCTCACGGTCCCCGGAGTTGCGGCGCCGCGCCGAAAGGATCGATAGCACCGCGCATCAGTCTTGACGTGCAAAGGGCGCTGTAGCACTTTCAAATTACTGCATAATTCCCTAAAACGATTCCGATTTAGGGAATTATGCAGTAAGGCGGATATTCATTTTGCCCAGAGGCTGCGCCTGATGTCCGATGTCTTCCTGAATGTCGTGCCGATTTTCGTCCTGATCCTGCTCGGCTGGCTGATCGTCCGGATGAATTATCTGAAGGCATCCGTGGGAGAAGCGCTGGGCGATTTCGTTTTTCGGGTCGCCGTGCCGGTTCTCTTGTTCCGCACCATTGCCGAAGCCGATTTCAAGGATGGCTCGCCATGGCCGCTCTGGGTCGCCTATTTCTCCGGTGTCTGTGTGACATGGACCTTGGGGCATCTCGCCGCGACGCTGTTTTTCAAGAAGGATGCGCGGATCGGCGTGCTGGCCGGGGTTTCATCCGCTTTTGCCAATACCGTCTTCATCGGCCTGCCGCTGGTCTCGCGCAGCGTCGGCGAAGAAGGTGTCGTGGCTTTGTCCATTCTTCTGTCCGTGCACCTGCCTGTCATGATGATCGCCGGAACGATCCTGATGGAGCGGGCCGAACGCAAGACCAGCGGCAAGCCCGGCCAGAGCCCGCTCAAGCTCCTCAAGGGCATCCTGCGCAACCTGGTGCGCAATCCGCTGGTCATCGGGCTCGCGCTTGGGGCGCTGGTTCACCTTACCGGCATGCAGCTCGGTGGCCCGGTCAAGATCGTCGTCGATCAATTGGCAGGCGTCGCAGCCCCAGCGGCCCTGATCTCGATCGGCATGGCGGTCGATAAATATGGCCTTGCCGGCAATACCGGCCTTGCCTCGGTCACCAGCGCGCTGAAGCTGATCGTCCTGCCGGCAACCGTCTACGGTGCCTGCCAGCTGCTCGGGCTCAACAGCAACTGGACGGCAGCGCTGGTGCTGACGTCATCCGTGCCCACCGGCGTCAATGCCTGGCTGATCGCCAACCACTTCAACGTCGGTCACGGCCTCGCATCATCGACGATCACCATCACCACCGCGCTTGGAGTCATCTCGGTTTCCGCCTGGGCCTATATCCTGCTTTAGCTGGAACGACAGGACCCCGGACATGAAAAAGCCCGGCACATATTTGGCCGGGCTCTGTTCATTCTGTCGCTGCTCTGGACGTTGTCCTTATGGAGCAGGTGCCGCCTCGGTGGCAGGCTTTGTTGCTTCGCCTTCAGTCGCCGGCTTTGCAGCCTCGCCTTCCGTAGCAGGCTTGACAGCTTCGGCCTCGGCAGCAGGCTTTGCAGTTTCACCTTCAGCGGCAGGCGCAGCAGCAGCAGTTGCGGACGGCAGTGCCACCGGCGTATCGGCATGTTCGCGAAGCCAGGCAATCAGGTTGGCGCGTTCGTCCGGCTTCTTGACGCCGGCAAAGCCCATGGCGGTGCCGGGAACGTGCTTCTTCGGCGCTTCGATGAAGAAGCTCAGGTGATCATAGGTCCAGGTCTTGTTGGCTTCGGCGAATGTCTTCATGCCGGCCGAATAGGCAAAACCTTCATGCGAAGCGATCGGACGCTCGACAAGGCCCCAGAGGTTAGGACCAACCTTGTTGGCCCCTCCCTTATCTACGGTATGACAGCTCGCGCATTTCTTGAAGACGGTCTCGCCGGCCGACGCATCAGCCGATGCCAGCAGCGGCTTGATATCGACTTCGACCTCTGCCGTGGCGCCAGCGCCGGCATCCGAGGAGCCTTCCTCGGCGATGATGGCGAAGCCTTCCTTTTCGGGAACTTCCGAATGGAAGATGCCTTCCGATGCAATCGATACGGACATCAAAACAAAGACCGTCCCGAGGAAGGCACCCACGCCCATGTTTACATATGAGTTCATCCGCAAATGCTCCCCTTGCAACCGGCGCGAACAAAACGCCAGCCTATCTTGAAATCGCGCGGAACCTATGTCTTTTGGCTTTGTGTTGCAACAGACATTATAAGCTCCGGTCTGAGACCTTTTGACACTTTTCCGGCGCGTTTTGAAGGCCTAAGCATGAACAGCGACAATTTGGACAAAACTCTGATTCTGATCCCGGCGCGCATGGCCTCGACGCGGCTGCCCGGCAAGCCTCTTGCCGACATCTGCGGCCTGCCGATGATCGTCCAGGTCGCCCTGCGAGCAAGGGACGCGCAGGCAGGACGGATCGTCGTTGCCGTCGATCATCAGGATGTGTTCGATGCGGTAACAGCGGCTGGCTTCGAGGCGGTGATGACCCGGGTGGACCATCAATCCGGCTCCGACCGCATATACGAGGCACTTTTGAAGAGCGACCCTGAAGGCAAGGCCGAGATCATCATCAACGTCCAGGGTGATCTTCCGACCATCGAGCCGGAAACCATCCGCGCCGCACTCCGGCCGCTGGAAGACCCCGATGTCGATATCGCCACCCTGACCGTAGAGATCGAGGAAGAGGCGGAAAAGACCAATCCGAACGTCGTCAAGGTTATCGGTTCGCCGCTGTCGGAAACCCGGCTGAAGGCACTTTATTTTACCCGCGCCACCGCGCCGCATGGCAACGGTCCGCTCTATCATCACATCGGCCTCTACGCCTACCGGCGCGCAGCGCTCGAAAAATTCGTTTCGCTGAAACCATCGCCGCTAGAAAAGCGCGAATCGCTGGAACAGTTGCGGGCACTTGAAGCCGGCATGCGCATCGACGTGGAAATCGTCAAATCGGTCCCGCTCGGTGTCGATACCCCGGCGGACCTTGAAAAAGCCCGGCGCCTTCTCGCCGCCAAAGCCTGATCGGACAGTTTCATGATTACCAAGACAAACCGGATTTCCTTCCAGGGCGACTACGGCGCCAATTCCGACATGGCCTGCCGCGACATGTTTCCGGACATGGAGCCACTGCCCTGCCAGACCTTCGAGGATGCCTTCCTTGCCGTCGAAAATGGCGAGGCCGATCTGGCGATGATTCCGATCGAGAACACCATCGCCGGCCGCGTTGCCGATATCCATCATCTCCTGCCCGAATCGCGGCTGCATATCATCGGCGAGTATTTCATGCCGATCCGCTTCCAGCTGATGGTGCTTCCGGGCGTTTCGCGCGACGAGATCCGCACCGTGCACAGCCATATCCACGCGCTTGGCCAGTGCCGCAAGATCGTCCGGGCCAATGGCTGGAAACCGGTGGTCGCGGGCGATACTGCAGGAGCCGCCAAGCTCGTGGCGGAAATGGGCGACCGCTCGATGGCAGCGCTTGCCCCAAGGCTGGCCGCCGATCTCTACAAGCTCGAGATCGTTGCCGAGAATGTCGAGGATACGGAAAACAACGTGACGCGCTTCGTGATTCTTTCGCGTGAGCCGAAAAACATCAAGCGGCAGGCGGATAACGACGTCATCGTCACCACATTCGTCTTCAATGTCCGCAATATCCCGGCGGCTCTCTACAAGGCGCTCGGCGGCTTTGCCACCAACAGCATCAACATGACCAAGCTGGAAAGCTACCAGCTCGGCGGCAAGTTCATTGCCACGCAGTTTTATGCCGACATCGAAGGCCATCCGGACGATGCCCATGTGCGCCAGGCGCTGGATGAACTGCGCTATTTTTCCGAAAAAGTCCGTATCCTGGGCTCCTATACCGCCCATCCGATGCGGTTGGTTCTGTAGCCAAAATACCGCAGCCCAAACCTACAAAAATTAGCGGCTGGAAATAAAAGCGAAAAGATGATTGTTTCGTGTCGAACCCGTTTGTGCGTCGCATTGCGTGCGGCCTGATTCGCAGCGCGCAGTGCTTTCCCCGGCAACGACAGGCGCCTGCAATCTCAGGGGCGCGGCAAAGGTCGATACATGGCAATCAGGACACTTCTTCTCTGCTCTTCTGCCGCCTTGATGATCTCCACCGGGGCCAACGCCGCTGACGCGATCGTCGCTGCCGAACCCGAGCCAATGGAATATGTTCGCGTCTGCGATGCGTTCGGAAAGGGCTACTTCTATATTCCCGGAACCGAAACCTGCCTGAAGATCGGCGGTTATGTCCGGTTCGATTCCAACTACGGCGAGAGCCCCTATTCGGGCGAAAGCAATGGCTGGGATGCCTTCACCCGCGGCACCATCACGCTCGATGCGCGATCGGACACCGAGTACGGAATGTTGCGCAGCTTCATCGAGTTGCGCAGCGATGTGAACAACATCACCGACACCAATACCTATCTTAATGCCGCCTATATCGAGATTGCCGGTTTTCGCGCTGGTTATGCCGATTCGCGCTATGACACCTGGCTGAACTCGGCCGGCAACATCATCAACGACGACGTCATCGACTACACCGGCGACCGCACCAACCAGGTCAGCTACGTCTATGGCGGCGATGTCGGATTTTCGGCTTTGATTGGCCTTGAAGAAGGTGCGGGAAACTACGATACCGGGTTTGCGCCGGTGCCGTCAGTCTCCTATCACGGTGACGACTTTCCGCATGTGATCGGCGGCTTGCGCTACTATCAGGAAGAAGGCACGGGCATTGCCTTTATTGGCGGTTATGACACCAACGCCGAGGCCTTCGGCGGCAAGCTCCGCGTCGACGTCGCCTTCAACGACGTGTTTTCTGCCTGGGTTATGGGCGGTTACCAGTCGGATTGGGACAATGACGACGGTCCAGGCGGCACGCGGCGGCTGAATTACTACGGCCCGTGGCTCGGCGACTGGGCCGCGTGGGGCGGGTTTGCCATCAAGGTCAATGAGAAGACGTCTCTCAACGCCCAGGCCGCCTACGAGGAGGACGGCACATTCGCCGCCGCCCTCAATGTCGAATACATGGTCACCGACATGCTGAAGTTCCAGCCCGAAATAAACTACTCGGAATTCGATGGCCTGCGCGGTAATGGCAGCGCCGTCGGCGGCACCATTCGCCTGCAGCGCAATTTCTGATCCGGCAACAGGCTGACAGCCGATTGGCGCCCGTCATTGCGGGCGCCGTTTTTATTTATCGCGGCCAGTCCAGCCAATCGCGCATCAGCTGATGGGCGATGGCGCCCTTCGGTGGCGTGCCGAGCTCACCAGCCGCCAGCGTCACGCCGGTATTGCGCGCTAGCATGGCGGCCGTTTCTTCGCGGGTAAACCAGCGGCAGTCTTCCAGTTCCTGATCGTCGCGATGAATATCGCGCGATTTCGCCTCGGCGTAGCAACCGATCATCAGTGTATGCGGCATCGGCCAGGGCTGCGAGGCGTGATAGCGGACGCGGCCGACGCGAATGCCGGATTCTTCCAGCGTCTCGCGCCGGACGGCATTTTCCATCGTTTCGCCCGGTTCGACGAAGCCTGCGAGACAGGAATACATGCCTTCGGGGAAATGCGGGCTGCGGCCCAGCAGACAGAGGTCGCGCTCCAGATCGATCGTCAGCATGATGACGACGGGATCGGTGCGCGGAAAGACCATGTGGCCGCAGGCGGAGCAGATGCGACGGTAGCCGCCGCCTTTGCTTTCCATGACTGAACCGCATTTGCCGCAGAAGCGATTGGTCGCATTCCAGGAGATCAGGCTGGAGGCCTGCGCGAACTGGCCGAGCAGCTCGTCCGTCAGCATCTGCTGGCGATAGAGCGTGCGGCCATCGGCCAGCTTGAACGGTTCCGGCAGCGTTTCCTCGGTCATGCCGATGGGGACAGCCAGACGCGGCTCGCCATTCGGCAGGAAGCCGAGCAGGATAGCGTCATCGAGAACCGGTTCGAGACCGGCAAGCTCATAGGGGGCAAACAGCGGATCGATGATCTTCTCGTCATGCTTGACCACCAGCTTGCCGCCGGAGAAAGCAAAGACATGGGCACCTTCCTTGCGGAAAGCGGCCTCGACGCAATCGTCCGGACGATGTTCCGATTGTCTATCCAGGTGATTTTCGGAAAAGGCGACGAGCGTGCTCGGCTCGGGATGCGGGCTGTGCAGGTCGAAGATCGATTTCGTCATGGTCAGAGATTTTCCACTATCCGTGCTGCGAATGCCTTGCGCGCCTCGTCGTCCCAGGGCTCAGCCGAACCGAAGCCCCAGACCGGGCCCGGCCAGTTGGCATCACCCTCGCTGCGGGCGATGACATGAACATGAAGCTGGCGGACGATATTGCCAAGAGCCCCGACATTGATCTTCGTCGCGCCCGTCGCTTTTTTCAACGCCGCCGCCACCATGTTGGTTTCGAATGTCAGCATGGCCTGGTCGAGCGCCGTCAGATCGAAGACTTCCGACACGCCGTTGCGCTGTGGGATCAGCACAAGCCAGGGCCAGCGGCGGTCATTGTTGATCCGCAGCTGGCAAAGGCCGAGCGTGGTGATCAGCAATCCATCACGTTGAAGGCGTTCATCAATATCGAAGGCAGGCAAGTGGATCTCCCGGGAATAGTGATTTTCCTTTTGTTTCAACAACGATAGCAGTTTTTTGAAGGCGTGGCTTGCATTTGGTTTCGATATTGCCGATATGAGAGCCGGGAGGTTGGTGGTGGACGAGCCACTCGCCAACCGGGTCAGGTCCGGAAGGAAGCAGCCCCAACGAGCCAGGCACGGGTCATCGTGCCAGCCTCCCACCCTTTTCCTTCTGTCCTTTCCGGACACGATTTGCAGCCAAGCGGCCCCGTCTTGGGGAAAAAAGGGCGATGAGCGAAGATAGTCTGATCCCGACATCCGAAAAGCCCGCCGCCTACCGCGTGCTTGCGCGCAAGTACCGGCCGAAGGATTTCTCCGACCTGATGGTCGGTCAGGAACCGATGGTGCGCACGCTCACCAATGCGTTCGAGACCGGCCGGATCGCGCAGGCCTATATGCTGACCGGCGTTCGCGGGGTCGGCAAGACCACCACCGCCCGCATCCTTGCCCGCGCGCTGAACTACAAGACAGCCGAGATCGACAAGCCGACGATCGACCTTCGGATTCCCGGCGAACATTGCCAGGCGATCATGGAAGGCCGTCATGTCGATGTGATCGAGATGGACGCCGCCTCCCATACCGGTATCGACGACATCCGCGAGATCATCGAGCAGGTGCGCTACCGCCCGGTTTCGGCCCGCTACAAAGTCTATATCATTGACGAAGTGCACATGCTCTCGACCCAGGCCTTCAACGGCCTGTTGAAGACGCTTGAAGAGCCTCCGGAACATGTGAAGTTCATCTTCGCCACCACCGAAATCCGCAAGGTTCCAATCACCGTTCTATCGCGCTGCCAGCGCTTTGACCTGCGCCGCATCGGTGCGTCCGATCTCGTTGGCCTGTTCACCACCATTCTCGGCAAGGAAGGCATTTCTGCCGATCCGGATGCCATGGCGATGATTGCGCGCGCCGCCGAAGGCTCGGCGCGCGACGGCCTGTCGCTGCTCGACCAGGCGATCGCCCATGGCGGCGGCGTGGTCGAAGTCGAAGCCGTGCGCTCGATGCTCGGCCTTGCCGACCGCGCCCGCATCGTCGATCTCTTCCAGCACATCGTCAAAGGTGACGTGGCCGCAGCCCTTGACGAATTCGCCGGGCAGTATGAAGCCGGCGCCAGCCCCTCCGTGGTGCTGACCGACCTTGCCGACTTCACCCATCTCGTCACCCGGCTGAAATATGTTCCGGATGCCTCCAGTGACCAGTCGCTGAGTGAAATCGAGCGCACCCGCGGCGCCGAATTCTCCTCCAGCATTGCCGTGACCACGCTGTCGCGCATCTGGCAGATGCTGTTGAAGGGTATTCCGGAAACGGAAAGCTCGTCGCGCCCGGCCGGGGCTGCCGAAATGGTGCTGATCCGGCTTGCCCATGCCGCCCACCTTCCCTCACCGGAAGATGCGGCACGGCGTTTGCTCGAACTCTCCAGCGGCGACGCGCCGCGCCAGCCGTCCGCCCCGAACGGCGGCAATGGCGGCGCACAGGCCTCGGTAGGCAACTCTATCCAAGCGCGCGGCAACGACATGCCGCCGGCGCAGCGGGCGACCGGAAATGGCGCAACCATGCTGCGCGCAGTGCCGGACGTAGCACCGCCACAGGCCATGCCCGTCGGAAAGATCGAGGAACGCCCGGCCGAGGCACCTATGGCCAAGGCTGAACCGAAAGTTCCGGTACGCTCCGTCAGCGACATCGCCGACCTCTGCGGCACCAACCGCGATATCAAACTCAAGACGCTGGTGCGCGGCTTCGTGCGGCTCGTCAATCTCGAACCGGGACGGCTGGAAATCAACCTGCCGGAAGACGCGCCGAAGACGCTGGTTGCCGAGTTGCAGAAGAAGCTCGAGGACTGGACCGGCATCCGCTGGATGGTGATCCTCAGCCGCGAGCCGGGTGCGCCGACGCTGCTTGAGGCCGAGACGCGGGCGCAGGAAAAGCGGGTCAGCGATGCGCGCCAGGATCCGGACGTTGCCGCCATTCTCGCCAAGTTCCCGGGCGCCAAGATCACCGACGTGCGCATCAAGGGACCAGAGCTGGAAGAGGAAAACGAGCCGGTGGCCGTGGCCGCCGCCGAATCCGAAGAGGGCGACATCCTTCCCGGCGACGATATCGAGCACTAGTTTACATTTTATCGAGACACTCAGAAGAGGACATGACGATGCGCGACATCATGGGCATGATGGGCAAGGTCAAGGAAATGCAGGCCAAGATGGAGAAGATGCAGGAAGAGATTTCTGCGCTCGAAGTCGATGGCGCCTCCGGCGGCGGTCTGGTCACCGTGCGTATGGACGGCAAGGGCAACCTCAAGGGCCTCAAGATCGACCCGTCGCTGTTCAAGGAAGACGATGTCGAGATCCTTGAAGACTTGATCGTTGCCGCTCACAAGGACGGCAAGGACAAGGCGGAAGCCATCACGGCCGAAAAGACCCGCGAACTGACTGCCGGTCTGCCGATCCCGCCCGGCATGAAGCTGCCTTTCTAGGAAAACAGACGCTGGCTGGACTGTGAAAGTGCCCGCAGGTCACACTGACGACAAACTCTGAAATAATTGCCTGGCGAGAGCGGTACCCCACTCTCCGTCATATCAGCCCCTGTGGCGGGGATCCAGTGACCCGACGTCTGTCGGGTCAAAAAAAAGACTCTTTCAACTCAAGGACTTGGGCTGGCTAGATTCCTGTGACGAGCACAGGAATGACAGGGAACTTGGCAATCGCATAGTTTCCCTATTATCTGCAAAATGCGAAGAAATGCCTTTGTCAGCAGTCTGGCTGGCGGGACCAGTGACGAGCGCGCCAGTACAAGCCCCGATCAGTTATCCGGCAGGTAAGCGGCGCCGACGATGCGGACCTTGCGCGCCTGTGGCTGGACGAAACTCGTGGTGCCGCGCAGCCCAACATCCCCCAGAAGCGCCACGTTCAGCGCCTCGACCGGTTGGACGTTTTCCACATTCGAAATCGGCGCATCTGCGGCTTGCGGCATTTTTGCCAGAACGGTTTTGTAGAAACGATTGATATCGCAGGTCTTCAGCGACGCTGCTCGGCGGTAGGTGCCGGCGTTCGGCAATTCGGCATAACGCGCACCTGTCGTCACCGAAATCATCTCGTCAGTATTCCGGTCAGCGCTGGTAATTCGGTACACATCCATCGCCGGATCATCGCAGATGAATTTGCACTGCGCCGCGATCGCTTGCATATCGTTGGCAGTGTTGTAACCGGAATTCGGTGTCGGAAACGAATAGCCGTCCGAGAGGCGAACGCATCGTGTTTCGATCTTGGCGCTGATCCGCGGCAACGCGTAACCTGCCGTTGCGCTGCGTGTTGCAGCCACCGGCCGGCGGGCTGGAGCGCGTTCGGCGACGGCTTGCCTCGCACAGACCTGTTGTGAAGCCCCGGACAGGCTCGCGATCCGGGTATTGGCCTGCGCAATACGGCCGGCAATTTCGCGGCAGGCAAAGGTTCCACTGGCAGCACAGCTGTATTTGACCTGGAACGCCCGGTTGGCAGCGATCTGGCGCTGCAGGCGGGCAATCTCGGGGCTACCCCGCGAAAGGGCACATTCCCCTGCCACCGCGATAACGCTCTGAACCACAAGGCTCAAAAGCACGACGCCCAGCACGGTACCCACTCGCCCAAAACGGGCTGCAACCTGCAAAAATCCGGATATGATCACAGCCCTTGCCGCTCTTCTGTTCGCAGACGCAAGCAACCTCGCGCGCTCGCCCTCGCAAGTCCGCTTCGGTTTTCCAGATGTCTGCACAATCATCGATTTATCGCACCGACCCCAATGCAATGACGGACCTTGCGACAGCATCTCCATAGGTTGAGAACCGATTGAAAGAAAGCGGAACTTAAGCAGATGGTTAAAGTCGCGGACGGCGAAGCGAACGGAACTTAGCCACTGAGCTTGGCTCTCAGCTTGTGGTGGATGGGCGCTGCGATATAGCGGGCGCGGTCTTCGTCGGAGAGGTTCCTGCCGAAGGTTTCCAGCAGCTCCGGCATCAGCACCGGAGCGCCGGAATAGGCGTGGTAGGTCACGGCATCGCCTGCCTGGACGACACCATCCTTCAGCACGCGGCAGTAAAAACCTGGCCGCCCGGCCTTGGCAAAGCGCTTGGCGAAAAGGGGATCGTCCATGCTAACAGCCAATGTGGCGCAGGGGATGCGGGCGGAGGTGACCTCGAGTTCGACCGAATCCGTCTCAAACCGGTCGCCGACGGAAATTTTCCGGCTGTCGGCACCCTCGATTACCAGGTTTTCGCCGAAAATACCCGGCTCCAGATCGCGGCCAAGCTCCTTTGACCACCAGTCGAGATCGACAGAGCCCAGTGCATAAACCGCCTGATCGACACCGCCATGGTGTTTGCGATTGCAGATCTTGTCGCCGATCAGCCCTTCCCGGTCGATCATCACGCCGGCCTCCACCGGATGCTTGAAGATGCCGGTCCTGTAGGATTTGCCGGGCAGGATTTCGGCATTGCCGGTGCAGACGGCGAGGATTTTCATGGGCGGCACTTTCTTTTCAGCGATTCCGTTCTGTGGAGATATGGAGTAGAAACCCCGCATGGCAAAGCGAGTCACCGGTCCCGAAATTGAAAAACTCATCCAGCTCCTGGCAAAGGTGCCTGGGCTCGGGCCGCGTTCGGCCCGGCGCGCCGCCCTTCACCTCGTCAAGAAGAAGGACCAGCTGCTCGGCCCGCTGGCCGATGCCATGGGCGAAGCGCACCGCAAGGTCCGCATCTGCTCCTGCTGCGGCAATGTCGATACCATCGACCCCTGCAGCGTCTGTTCCGACGACCGGCGCGACAATTCGGTGATCATCGTCGTCGAAGACGTCTCCGACCTCTGGGCACTGGAGCGGGCCAGCGCCATGAACACCGCCTATCATGTGCTTGGCGGCACCTTGTCGCCGCTCGATGGCGTCGGGCCTGATGATCTGAATATCAAAGGCCTCATCGAACGGGTGGCGAAAGGCGGCGTGCGCGAACTGATCATCGCCGTCAACGCCACCGTCGAGGGCCAGACCACCGCCCATTACATTACCGACCAGCTCGACGGCCTCGGCGTCAAGATCACCCGGCTCGCGCATGGCGTGCCGGTGGGTGGCGAGCTGGATTATCTCGATGAAGGCACGCTGACGGCAGCATTGAGGGCGAGGACAGCGATTTGAGGAAGAACACGTTCGTGAAAGACAGTCTCGGCTCGTCCACTGATACGGTTGCGGATGCTACGGCAAACTCTGCATTCAAATGGGGAGCCGCAATACTCTCTCCCGTCATTCCTGTGCCTGTCACAGGAATCCAGCCACGCGACGTCGGTCGCGTGAGAGACTTTTTCGCGCCATGGACATGGCGCCGCTGGATCCCCGCCACAAGGGCGAGGATGACGGAGTTCAAAGGTGCACCGCTCCAAGCCGAGGAAAGCCCCCTGAAGCGCGGCAAGGCACGGCATATCCTGCCGATACTGATCGCAGCACTCCTGTCGCTTTCATCCCTACCCGCACTCGCCGCCTCAAAAGCCGAAACCGAAGCGCAGTTCCGCCAATGGCTGCAGACCGATCTGTGGCCGCAGGCGCAGAAATCCGGCATTTCTGCTGCCGCCTTCAAGGCCGCCTTTGCCGATGTGAAACTCAACTGGGACCTGCCGGATCTGGTGCCACCGGGCAGCAAGCCGCCCGGTGAGCAGAAGCAGAGCCAGGCAGAGTTTTCCTCGCCCGGCGCCTATTTCTCCGAACAGCGGCTGCAGGGACTGGCGGCGACCGGCCGCAGCCTTGCCAAGGAAAATGCCGCGACGCTGCGGCGGATCGAGAAGACATACGGCGTTCCGGGTCCGATCGTCGTTGCCATCTGGGGTCGCGAGTCCGGTTTTGGCCGGGCAAAGATCCCGCATCCGATCATGGATGTACTCGCCACCAAGGCCTTCATGTCGACGCGCGGTGATCTTTTCACGCGCGAACTGATCGCCGCCCTTCACATCCTCGACAGCGGCGACGTGCGCGAAGCAGAGATGAAGGGGTCTTGGGCCGGTGCCATGGGCCAGCCGCAGTTCTTGCCGACCAGCTTCCTGAAATATGCCGTCGATTTCGATGGCGACGGGCGGCGTGACATCTGGAAATCGACACCCGACACGCTCGCCTCCATCGCCAACTATTTGTCGAAAAAGGGCTGGCAGCGCGGACGCGACTGGGGTTTCGAGGTCTATATTCCCGCCAATGTTACCTGCGCGCAGGAAGGCCCGGATCTCGCCAAGCCGATTTCGAAGTGGGCCTCGGATGGCATCGAGCGCGCATCCGGCAAGGCGTTTCCAGCCAGCGAAGCCAAGGCCGAAGGCATGATGTTGGTACCCGCCGGCCGGCATGGTCCCGAATTCATCGTCACGCCGAATTTCTATGTCATCAAGGAATATAACAACTCCGACCTCTATGCGTTGTTCATCGGCAACCTCGCCGACCGGATAGCGTCGAACGGCGGCGCCTTCAGGCGCGAGTTCGGCGATGTCGGCAAGATGCTGCGCTCGGATGTCCTGAAGATGCAGAAGACGCTGGAAGGCCAGGGCTACGATATCGGAAAGGCGGACGGCCTGGCGGGTTACAAGACCCGCCGCTCGATCGGCGCATGGCAGGCCAAGAACGGCATCGAGCCGACGTGTTTTCCGGATGCGGGGCTGAAGGCGAGGTTGAGATAGTTCGAGCGTGGCCTGCCCCTCATCCGCCCTTCGGGCACCTTCTCGCCGTGAACGGGGCGAAGGGAGATCCGGCAGACTCCGTACCAGTCCCCTCTCTCCGCCCGCGGGGAGAGGGTTAGGGTGAGAGCGACTCCGAAGACGGCCCGTCTTCATGGAACACTGAGTCTCGAGCTAAGCCTTCGTCAGCCGCAAGATCGTCGATCCGCCGCCACGGCTTTCCGTCACCGCATAGACCGATCCGTCCGGCGCAACCTTCACATCGCGGATGCGCGCGTCGAGCGGCACATGTTCCTCGAATCTCACCCTGTCGCCGTCCATATGCAGGACGACAAGGCCCTGGGCGACAAGGCCGCCGATCAGGAAAGCGCCTTTCCATTCGGGAATGGCATTACCGTCGTAGAAAGCCATCCCCGAGGGACCGATCACCGGGTCCCAGTAGTAGACCGGCTGTTCCGTGCCTTCCAGCGCAGTGATGCCGTCGCCGATCTTGCTGCCACTGTATTCGACGCCATAGGTGACCTTCGGCCAGCCATAGTTCATGCCCGCTTGCGGCCGGTTGAGTTCATCGCCGCCCCTCGGCCCGTGTTCGACTGTCCACAGACGCCCCTGCCCGTCGAGGGCTGCTGCCTGCATGTTGCGATGGCCATAGGACCAGACTTCTGGTATCGCGCTGTCGGTCTTGACGAACGGATTATCCGGCAGCGCCTTGCCTTGCATGTCGATGCGAAAAACCTTGCCGAGGCCGCTGGCAATATCCTGCGCCTGCACGCGGGTCTGCCGGTCGGAGCGTTCGCCGACGGTCACGTAAAGCGCATTGTCCGGGCCGAAAACCAGCCGTGAGCCGTAATGCTTGTCGCCGTCATAGGTCGGCATCTGCTGGAAGATGACCTTGGTTTCTTCCAGCGCCGCTCCTGCGCCGGAGCGCACGAGTTTCGCCGAAGCGACCGATGTGCCGTTGCCGCCGTCGCGCGGTTCGGAGAACGAAAAGAAGATCATTCCGGACGTCTCGAAATCCGGCGCCAGTGCCACGTCGAGAAGGCCGCCCTGGCCGCTCGAATCGACTTCGGGCACCCCTGATATGGCGGCGCTGACATTGCCTTCGTCGGAAACGATGTGCATCGTTCCTTCCCGGGCCGTTACCAGCATCGCGCCATCCGGCAGGAATTCCATCGCCCAGAGATTGGGCAAGCCTTCCGCAACCGGCTCTGCGCTGATCTTCACCACTTGTGAAGGCTGCGGAGCCCGGGTCTGCCCCTCGAAAGCCGGTTTCTGGCCCGCCCCGTTCGGGCGCCGGGTTTCAACCGCGGTGCCCGCCGTTTGCGAGAATGCCGGAGCTGCAAGAGCGACGGCCAGGATAGTTCCGGTGAGAAGAAGAAGCCGTGTTGGCATCGGGAAAACTCCTGTTCGTGCGGTGGTGCAGAAAGCGGTGTTCAACACAATGTCCCCCAGCCCGGATGGTTTCATCCGGAGCGATCAACATCCAATCAAGAAGATTTTATCGTGAACCGCAGCGCTCAGTGCATGTCCATCTGCTGCTTGTAGCGCTCGTACTCGTAAGGGAGGATCGTCTGGCGCTCGATCATCCGGTGCACGCGGGGGGCAGCGTCACCACGATGCAGGGCGAGAAGACGGTCACCAATCTCAGCGTCCGCCTGTGTTCGGCGCTGGTTGTGGCGGACATATTCCACCCAGGTCGGCACGTGATAGGTCTCGGTCCAGGTGGTCGGGTTTTCCAGATCGCGCATCAGCCCCCATTGCCCCGCGCCATCCCTGATCCGGATACGGCGGCGCTCGGCCATGGCGGTGAGGAAATCCGGCACGTCATCGTCGGCGATCTCGTAATCGATCATCACCACGATCGGGCCGCTACGGGGCTTGAGATCGAGCTTCAGCAGAGGTTCCGAAAAGCGGTTGAGCGGATCGAGATTGAGCGACTGGAACTCCGGCAGCGGCAATCTCAGCCCGATGGCGGCGCCCACCACCATCAGCAAGGCCGAGGCGATCAGCGCATTCGCCGGGCCATAGTTTTCCGCCGCCTGCCCCCACATCCAGCTGCCTGCGGCGATGCCGCCAAACGTCGTCGTCTGGTAGAGCGACAGCGCCCGTCCAACCACCCAGCGCGGCGTCGAGAGCTGCACGGTCGTGTTGAACAGCGACAGCGCCAGAACCCAGCCGGCCCCCGCCAACAGAAGCGCAAGGCTCGTCAGCCAGCCATAGGGGCTCAGCGCCGTTACCAGGCTGCTGACGGCAAAACCGGCAAAGGCGATGCGCACGATCCATTCGCTGGAAAGGTGTTCGCGCAGCCGGGCGCTCAGCAGCGCGCCACCGATGGCGCCAAGGCCGAAGGCACCGAGCATGATGCCATAGGTGAGCGGTCCGCCGGCGACCAGGTCGCGGGCGACCAGGGGCAGAAGGGCGAGGATGGCGCTGGCGGACAGGCCGAAGAAGAAGCCCCGCACCAGCACCTTGCCGATATTCGGCGACATCGCGACATAGCGCAGACCGGCAGAAATCGCCCGGCCCATCGATTCACGTGGAAGTGTCGACAGCGTCTCCTCCCGGCGCCAGCGCAGGAGCGCATAGATGATGGCGAAATAGCTGAGCGTATTGGCGGCAAAGGCAGCCGCTGCCCCGGCTGCCGCAACGATCACGCCGCCGATGGCTGGGCCGACGCTGCGGGTGATATTGAACCCCATGCTGTTCAGCGCGACGGCCGCCGGCAATACCTCGCGCGGCACCATGTCGCCGACCGAAGCCTGCCAGGAGGGATTGTTGAGCGCCGTGCCACAGCCGATCAGGAAGGTGAACAGCAGAAGCAGCCATGGCGTGATAAAGCCGAAATAGGCACAGAGCGTCAAAAGCGCCGAGACGCAGAGCATGAAACACTGGCCAATCAGCATGATGCGGCGGCGGTCGAAATTATCGGCAAGTGCGCCGGAAACAAGAGAAAACAGCATGATCGGCAGCGAGGTCGAGGCCTGCACCAGCGCCACCATGTTCACCGAATCCGTAATCGAGGTCATCATCCAGGCGGCGCCGACGGCCTGGATCAGTCCGCCGAAGTTGGAGGCAAGGCTGGCCACCCAGATGACCCGAAACGTATCATGCTTGAACGGCGCCAATGGCGATAGTCGATGTGGCAACGCGCTTTCCCACCCTGTCTGTGATTGAATCGTCTTTGTGACAGCCAATCTAAGCCAGATGCCCGGCCGGGCAAGCAAAAGCACTGCCACCGGCAGGATTTTACCACTTCTCCAGCCTCCATTCGGGTTTTGCGGGCCGGTGAGCGGGATATCTTGCATTTGCGGATAATCGAGCGTATATGACCCTCAAATTCTTGATCGGTGATGAAGAGTGGGCCCGTCAGGACCCGCTCTTTTTTGTTACCGATGTTTTGGGAGAACATCGTTTGTCCGATACGACAACGGCAGAAAACACGCGGGAACCGCGCCTGGTCACCGAGACCGGCATCGACCGGCGCATCGCCGACATCATCGAACCCGTCCTCGTTCCGATGGGCTACCAACTGGTGCGCGTGCGCCTGTCCTCGCAGAATGGCGCGACGTTGCAGATCATGGCCGAGCGGCTCGATGGAACGATGACCGTGGAGGATTGCGAAGCGATCTCGACGGCAATCTCGCCGGTTCTCGACGTGGAAGATCCGGTCGATCGGGAGTATCATCTGGAAGTATCGTCGCCGGGCATCGATCGGCCGATGGTGCGCAAGTCGGACTTCACGCGCTGGGCCGGCCATCTGATCAAGTGCGAAACCTCGATCCTGGTCGATAACCGCAAGCGTTTCCGCGGCAAGATTCTTTCGGCCGACGACGAAGGTTTTACGATCGAGCGCGACCAGCCGGCAGCCGGCGAAGAACCACGGGTGATCATTCCCTTTACGGCGCTGGCCGAGGGCAGGCTCATCCTCACGGACGACCTGATCCGCGATGCGCTGACAGCAGACAAGAAGGCGAAGGCGGCCCAGGCTGCCAATGAAAACTTCGAAGACGAAGATTCGCCGATCAATTGAGTTCATGGGCGCGGGACGCCTTCGATAGAGGCCCCGGCAATCAGACGGAGACTTTAATATGGCAGTGAGTGCTAACAGGCTCGAACTTCTGCAGATCGCGGATGCCGTCGCGCGCGAAAAAGTGATCGACCGCGAAATCGTTCTGGCCGCCATGGCCGACGCGATCCAGAAGGCCGCCCGCTCGCGCTACGGTTCGGAAAGCAATATCCGCGCCGACATCAATTCCAAGACCGGCGAAATCCGGCTTCAGCGCCTGCTCGAAGTCGTCGAGGTTGCCGAGGATTACGCGACCCAGATCCCGCTGGAACTGGCCCGTGACCGCAACCCGGACGCCATTCTCGGCGACTTTATCGCCGACCCGCTGCCGCCGATGGATTTCGGCCGTATCGCTGCCCAGTCGGCCAAGCAGGTTATCGTCCAGAAGGTTCGCGAAGCCGAGCGTGACCGCCAGTTCGACGAATTCAAGGATCGCATCGGCGAAATCGTCAACGGTACGGTCAAGCGCGTCGAGTACGGCAATGTCATCGTCGATCTCGGCCGTGGCGAAGGCATCATCCGCCGCGACGAAATGATCCCGCGGGAAAACATGCGTTACGGTGACCGCGTCCGCTCGTATGTCTACGACGTACGTCGCGAACAGCGTGGCCCGCAGATTTTCCTGTCGCGTACACATCCGCAGTTCATGGTGAAGCTGTTCACCATGGAAGTTCCGGAAATCTACGACGGCATCATCCAGATCCGTTCGGTTGCCCGTGACCCGGGTTCGCGCGCCAAGATCGCCGTCATTTCCAACGATTCATCGATCGATCCGGTCGGCGCCTGCGTCGGTATGCGCGGTTCGCGCGTTCAGGCCGTTGTCGGCGAATTGCAGGGCGAGAAGATCGACATCATTCCTTGGAATGAGAATCCGGCATCGTTCATCGTCAACGCGCTGCAGCCGGCTGAAGTCACCAAGGTCGTTCTCGACGAAGACGCAGAGCGCATCGAAGTCGTGGTTCCGGATGAGCAGCTGTCGCTGGCCATCGGCCGCCGCGGCCAGAACGTTCGCCTCGCATCGCAGCTGACCGGCTGGGACATCGACATCATGACGGAAGCGGAAGAATCCGAGCGCCGCCAGAAGGAATTCAACGAACGCACCGCGCTGTTCATGGAAGCCCTCGACGTCGACGAAATGGTTGGCCAGGTTCTGGCATCGGAAGGCTTCGCCGCTGTCGAAGAGCTTGCCTATGTCGAGCTTGATGAAATCGCTTCGATCGAAGGCTTCGACGAAGACACCGCCAGCGAACTGCAGACCCGCGCTCGCGAATATCTTGAGCGGCTTGAAGGCGAATTGGATGCCAAGCGCATTGCCCTTGGCGTCTCCGATGAGCTGCGCACGATCAACGGCATGACCAGCCAGATGCTGGTTGCGCTCGGTGAAGACGGCATCAAGACGATGGAAGACTTTGCAGGCTGCGCCGCTGACGATCTCGTCGGCTGGTCGGAACGCAAGGACGGCGAGACGAAGAAGTTTGAAGGCCTGTTCTCCAAGCTCGAAATCTCCCGCGTCGATGCCGAACGCATGGTCCTGCAGGCGCGTCTTGCTGCCGGCTGGATCACCGAAGAAGACCTGGCGCGCGAAGAAGAAGCCCTCGAAGTTGTGGAAGGCGCGGAACAGGACGCCTGACAGGGCGTTGCTGATCGTGATCCGAGCTGATGCTGCTTGAAAACCGTCATGTTAGTTGAAGACAAGGACCCTGCCGGGGACATCGATGGTGAAGCAGTGAACGGCCGCATGTGCATCGTGACACGGCAGAGCGGAACGCCGGAAACGCTGATCCGCTTTGTTGTTGGGCCTGATGGCCGGGTGGTTCCCGACCTGAAGAAGCAACTGCCGGGGCGGGGCTGCTGGGTAAGCGCAGAACGGGCGATCGTCGAGAAGGCGATTGCCAAGAAGCTGTTTGCCCGCGGACTGAAGCGGGCGGATGTGACGGCCGGACCGGAGCTTGCCGACGAAGTCGACCGGCTCCTGTCGATGCAACTCGGCGGGATGATGAACCTGGCGCGCAAGGCGGCACAGTTCATCAGTGGCGCCTCGAAAGTCGAGCAGGCCGTGCGTGGACTGGCGGCGCTCGCCACCTTTCATGCGGTGGATGCCGCAGCCGACGGGGTGCGCAAGATAGACCAGGCGCGCAAGGCGATGAGCTTTGTCGTCGATGACGGACAGGAAATACCCTCCTTTCGCTTCTTTACCGAAGCGGAAATGGGAGGGCTTTTAGGCCAGAATGCTTTTATCCATGCCGCAGCGCTTGCAGGGCAGGCGGGTGAGGGTGTAGTGAAGCGCGCAAACATGCTCGAACGATATCGGGGAACCGTCCCCGCTCGAGCCGTTGGCGCCGAATCTGGCTTGCCGACACAATGACGCGGGTCACCGGCGCAGGCCGGCACAACCGCGATTGCAAAACAGAAATTGAACGGCGGGGTCTGGTGATACGCATCCGGCCCTGATCTTAGGAACGGAACGGAATGACCGACAACAACGACGACAAGACATTCGGCGGAGCCAAGAAGACGCTGACCCTGAAGCCTTCCGGGGTGAGTCAGGGAACTGTTCGCCAGGACATGGGTCGCGGCCGGACGAAGGCAGTCGTGGTCGAGACACGCAAGCGGCGGCCAATGCGGCCGGAAGACGAAAAGCCGGTCGTTCCGATCGCAACGCCGGCGGCCCCTGTGGCACGCGTGGTCGAACCGCAGCGCCCGGCACCCGTGCCGCAGCAGCAACAGCCTGCGCGCCCGGCTCCTCAGCAGCAGCAGCCGCGCCAGCAGGACAATCGCCAGGACAACAACAACCGCCCGCGGGTCGGTGTGGTTCTCAATCAGCTTTCGGCTGGTGAGATCGACGCCCGCCGCCGTGCGCTTGCCGAAGCCCAGATCCGCGACGCCGAAGACGCCAAGCGCCGCGCTGCCGAAGAGGCACGCCGCGCTGCCGAAGAGGCCGAGCGTCTGAAGGCCGAACAGGCTGAAACCGCCCGTCTCGCCGCCGAAGAGGCAGCCCGCACACCTGCGGAACGCGCAGCCGAAAAGGCAGCCGTCGAGGCAGCACTTGCCGCCGAAGCGGAAGCAGCAGCCGTTGCGGCCCGCAAGGCGGAAGATCAGGCACGTGCCCAGGCCGCAAAGCCTGCAACGACACCATCGACGATCACCCCTCCACCCGGTGCCCGCCGGAAGGCGGAAGGCGAAGAGGAAGAGGCACGTCCGAACCGTGGCGCCACCGCACCGGTTCGCGGCAAGGTCGTTCGCCCAGAACCTGCCAAGGCCCCTGCCCGTCCGAAGACGGAAGAGGAACGCCGCAAGGGCAAGCTGACGCTGACCGCCGCTCTCGACG
The DNA here is from genome assembly GCF_049897905.1 of Pararhizobium sp. PWRC1-1. Taxonomy (NCBI): domain Bacteria; kingdom Pseudomonadati; phylum Pseudomonadota; class Alphaproteobacteria; order Hyphomicrobiales; family Rhizobiaceae; genus Pararhizobium; species Pararhizobium sp. PWRC1-1. The sequence continues at coordinate 209,096 of NZ_JAFCXE010000005.1, forward strand.
ACGACGGCAATCCGCGCGGCCGCTCGATGGCTGCCATGCGCCGCCGGCAGGAAAAGTTTCGGCGCAGCCAGATGCAGGAAACCCGCGAAAAGGTCATGCGCGAAGTGATCCTTCCGGAAACCATCACCATTCAGGAATTGTCGCAGCGTATGGCTGAACGGGCCGTCGACGTGATCAAGTACCTGATGAAGGAAGGCCAGATGATGAAGCCGGGCGACGTCATCGACGCCGACCTCGCCGAACTCATCGCCGGCGAATTTGGCCATACGGTCAAGCGCGTTTCGGAATCCGACGTCGAAGAAGGCCTGTTCAACACGGAAGACGCCGGCGACATGCAGCCGCGTCCGCCGATCGTGACCATCATGGGTCACGTCGACCACGGCAAGACCTCGCTGCTCGACGCCATCCGCAAGACCCATGTCGTTTCGGGCGAAGCCGGTGGCATCACCCAGCATATCGGCGCCTACCAGGTCGAGCACAACGGTCACAAGATCACCTTCATCGACACTCCCGGCCACGCCGCCTTTACGGCGATGCGTGCCCGTGGCGCCCAGGCGACCGACATTGCGATCCTCGTGGTCGCTGCCGACGACAGTGTCATGCCGCAGACGATCGAATCCATCAGCCATGCAAAGGCTGCCGGCGTTCCGATCATCGTGGCGATCAACAAGGTCGACAAGCACGAAGCCGATCCGCAGAAGGTGCGCAACCAGCTGCTGCAGCATGAAGTGTTCGTGGAAACCATGGGCGGTGAAGTGCTCGACGTCGAAGTTTCGGCCAAGACTGGTCTTGGCCTGGACAAGCTGCTCGAAGCCATCCTGCTGCAGGCCGAAATTCTCGACCTGCGCGCCGATGCGGACCGAACGGCAGAAGGTACCGTCGTTGAAGCCCAGCTCGATCGCGGCCGTGGTGCAGTTGCCACCGTCCTCGTTCACAAGGGCACCTTGAAGCCAGGCCAGATCATTGTTGCCGGCGACCAGTGGGGCCGTGTGCGTGCGCTCGTCAACGACAAGGGCGAACACGTCAAGGAAGCGCCTCCGTCGATGCCGGTCGAGATCCTCGGTCTTTCCGGTACGCCACTGGCAGGTGACAAGTTCGCCGTCGTCGAGAACGAAAGCCGTGCCCGCGAAATCTCGGAATATCGCCAGCGCCTGACCCGCGACAAGGCCGTTGCCCGTGCATCCGGCCAGCGTGGTTCGCTGGAACAGATGATGATGACGCTGCAGAACACCGGCCTCAAGGAATTCCCGCTGGTCATCAAGGGCGACGTGCAGGGCTCGATCGAAGCCATTGCCGGCGCACTCGACAAGCTGGGAACCGACGAGGTTCGTGCCCGCATCGTGCATTCGGGCGCCGGTGGTATCACTGAGTCCGACATCTCGCTGGCGGAAGCCTCGAACGCGGCCATCATCGGCTTCAACGTTCGTGCCAACGCCCAGGCCCGCACGGCCGCAGAACGCTCCGGTATCGAAATCCGCTACTACAACATCATCTACGATCTGGTGGATGACGTGAAGGCAGCGATGTCTGGTCTTCTTTCTCCAGAAAGACGCGAAACCTTCCTGGGCAATGCCCAGATCCTGGAAGTGTTCAACATCACCAAGACCGGCAAGGTCGCGGGTTGCCGCGTCATCGAAGGCAAGGTCGAACGTGGTGCGGGCGTCCGTCTGGTTCGCGACAACGTCGTTATCCACGAAGGCAAGCTCAAGACCCTCAAGCGCTTCAAGGACGAGGTCTCCGAAGTGCCGATGGGCCAGGAATGCGGCATGGCCTTCGAAAATTACGAAGACATCCGCGCCGGCGACACGATCGAGTGCTTCCGCGTCGAGCACATCACCCGCACGCTGTAGGCGCTTCCGGGCTGACAAAGACAGTTTCCAGAATGGCGGCTCCGGCCGCCATTTTGCTGTGCTGAATCTGACATTTGGCACAAAGCACCATCGGCGGGCCACCCGCCTGAAAATGGCCATGGCGCCGCCGGCTGGCAGCGCCTACGCTGCTGGAACTCATCCGTTCGGAAGGTCCACATGCTCGCCCAATTCATCGCCATCACCCTGATCAACACGTTCACCTGGTTCGGCGGGCAAGGCTATTGCGCCTTTGACTTTGCCGTTCTGGAAAGCGGCGAGGAGCTGACGGACATTTCGCTGACGCTACGGCCGCAATTCGACCCTGAGAACACCGCGACCGGCAACGCGGAATTGCCGGATGAAACCATCACTTTCGATGTTCTGGGCGGCTCGGCCGACAATGCGGGCAATACGGCGAAGATCGAGACCGACTGCAATGTCGAAGGGTTCGATATTGTCGCTGCCACGGGGACGGCGAATGGGGAGGCCCTGGATCTCATCGCGGCGGGGCGTGTTGAGATCGGCACCTACAAGCCGCCGAACCTAAAGATCGGAAAATAGCGCTGCAGCCAATTCCAGGCCGCAGCGCTCGCTGTCAAATCTGGCGGCCGATCTTTGCATCGACGGACTGAGAGTTTGATCCGCGAACAACAAAGAAGAAGAAAATTGCGGCCCACAGAATGGATTTCTCCGCGCCACCCAGGCCTTCGCCCGTAACGATGCCGTGGAAATAGACCGTGACAAGCAGGACGATCATGGCGGCAAAGGATGCCGGGCGGGTGAATAGGCCGATCGCGATCAGGATGCCACCGAAGAATTCCGTGGCCGCCAAGAGTGGTGACCAGAAGACACCGGGGTAGAAGCCCAGGCTTTCGACCATGCCGACGGCACCAAAGGGGTTGATGATCTTGCCATAGCCATGGGTGACGAGCAGAACGCCGGCAACCACGCGCAGCAGCGTTTCGGCCGTCGTATCGAGCGGCAGATAAAACCGCTGCAGGGCGGGCAGCATGGCTGGCGGCCGGGTCGATGTAAGGTCAGTCATGTTGTCTCCTCTTGATTTTGCAACGCAACATTTTCTTGCTGCGAAAATTGCGACTATCAAGGGAGGCTCCCGCCAAAACATGATAAATTAAGTTAACAATTTCGTGAGGGGTTCTTGATCGCGCGCTGTTGCGGCCCAGTCCATCGATCGATATCGTCCGCCAACCTCGACATCACCACGGAAGCCGACATGACAGACAAGCCGCGCATTGCCATTCTCTACTGCACCCAGTGCAACTGGCTGCTGCGTGCCGCGTGGATGGCGCAGGAACTGCTCTCCACCTTCGGCGACAGCCTGGGAGAAGTGGCCCTCATTCCCGGTACAGGCGGTAATTTTGAAATCCATGCCGGCGAGACGCTGATCTGGGAACGCAAGCGTGACGGCGGCTTTCCGGGACCAAAGGAGTTGAAGCAGCGCGTCCGCGACGTGATCGAACCCGGGCGCGATCTCGGTCACGCCGACCGGACCTGATCCTTTGACCGCAGGCCTGCTTTTCGGCGTTTTCAGCGCCGCCTTTCTCTCCGCCACCTTGCTGGTGGGCTTGTCCGAGGCCGCGCTGCTCCTCGCTGCCGGACAACCGGATGCGCCGCTTGTGGCGCTTTTTCTGGCCGCAACGGCGGGCAATGTGCTGGGCGCGGTCGTCAATTTCGTGCTCGGCCACTCTCTCCTGCGTTTCGAGCATCGCCGGTGGTTTCCGGTGAGCCCGGTCAATAGGAAGCGTGCTGAAGCGCTGTTCGGCCGCTACGGCCAGCCCGTTCTGCTCTTTTCCTGGTTGCCGATAGTCGGAGACCCGTTGACGCTGGCAGCCGGCCTTTTGCGCACGCCTTTTGCTGTTTTCCTCATCTATGTGACGATCGGCAAGGCAGCACGCTACGCCGTGCTGCTATGGGCATTCGACACACTTTCCGCCTGAGATCTGCTGAAACGGAAACGGCGGGGAAAATCCCCGCCGCCTCGTCTATTGATCGTCCTTACCGGTAGGGAGAACGGCAAACCCTGTAGACGCCGCTCGTCGACAGGAAACGGTCCGTCGACGGATTGTAGGAGCGGTACCGGGACAGGCACCAGCGGACATGGCGATTGTAGCCGTTGTAGATGACCGGAGGCGCTACATAAATGCGCGGCCTGTAATAGGGCCGGTAATACGGGCGATGGTACCCCGGACGATAATAGGGCCGCCCGGGCCGGTAGTGCGGCCTGTAATTGGGGCGATGATCCGGCCTGTAGTTGGGCCGGTGATGCGGCCTGTAGTTCCCGTGACCGGAGCGATGGGCAACCGTCTGGATGTCCGATTTCTGTGCGCCGCCGATATCCGGTACCGGCATGGCCTGCGAGCCGGTGACAGGCATCATGATGGAGGCTGCACTCAGCACGCAGCCAATAACGAAATTTCGAAATCCCGCCATTTGTTTCCTCACTTTTCCCAAAAGGGTTTGCTTGGTTGGTGTCCCTGTTTCATAGAACGGTGAGTCTTTTTGTTTTATTCGTATTTTCGTGGTCATCCGACTGCAAATTGGGGCATCATTTGACGTTGTGCCCCTTCACAATCGGCAGGATGCCCCAATATTCCCTGTAAGTCACTCGCCGGATTATCAAAATCCTGTCAGCGAGACGGAGGATAGATTGAGCTTGAAATTCGGCACCAGCGGCCTGCGTGGCCTTTCGACTGATCTCAATGGCCCTGCGGCCGCAATCTACGCGACCGCGTTTGCCCGCTATCTCATCTCGTCCGGACAGGCGAAACCCGGCGATCCAATCCTGCTCGGCCGGGACTTTCGTGCCTCCAGTCCGGACATTTCGGCGATCTGCGCCGGCGCATTGACCCGGGCCGGACTGACAGTTCTCGATTGCGGGACGGTGCCGACGCCGGCTCTGGCGCTCTATGGTTTGGAGATCGGCGCCGCTGCATTGATGGTCACCGGCTCGCACATCCCCGCCGATCGCAACGGTATCAAGTTCTACCGCCCGGATGGCGAAATCGCCAAGATCGATGAGGAAGCGATCGGTGCGGAAGCCCGCGCCCTCATGGGCCAATCTGCACCGATCGATGCGGTACCGGGTATGGCCGCCGATCACTCCCAACAGGCCGAAGCACTCTTCCTCGCCCGGAACACCGCGATCCTTCCTGCCAACGCTTTGGCCGGCTTGAAAGTCGGTGTGTACCAGCACAGCACGGTGGCGCGTGACCTGTTTGTCGAGGTGCTGACCCACTACGGCGCCGACGTCGTGCCGCTTGGCCGTTCCGACGATTTCATTCCGGTGGATACAGAAGCCGTTTCGCCCGCAACGATCGACCTGCTCAAGGCATGGGCGCTCGAGCATAAACTCGACGCGATTGTCTCGGCCGATGGCGACGGCGATCGTCCGCTTGTCAGCGACGAAACCGGACTGCCGTTGCGCGGCGATCTGCTTGGCCTCATCGCCGCGCAGTTTACCGGCGCGACGATTGCCGTAACGCCGGTCACCTCCAATTCCGGCCTGGAACGCCAGCACGGCCTGTCAATCGTGCGCACCCGAGTCGGGTCGCCATTCGTGATCGCCGGCATGCTGGATGCCGTTCGGAACGGTCAATCCGGTGTCATCGGTTTCGAAGCCAATGGCGGCACACTGACGGCCACCAGCTTCACCATCAACGGAACCCCTCTCAGAGCCCTGCCGACGCGCGACAGCTTCCTGCCGGTGCTCGCCGTTCTTTCCTGCGCCGCTCGCAGTGGCGAGCCCCTCTCGGCGCTTGCCACAGGCTTTGCGCTCCCGGTGGCGCTCAGTGACCGGATCGAGAACTTCCCAATGGAAACGAGTGCTGCTCTTATGGCTCGTCTACGAAGCGGCATGGACAATTTGTCGACCTTTCTCGCCCCCATCGGAACGCCAAAGGCCATCAGCGACATCGACGGATTGCGTGTCACATTGACCGATGGAAGCATTATTCACTTTCGCCCCTCTGGCAACGCACCGGAAATGCGGTGCTATGTCGAAGCAGAAACCGCTGGCCAGGCTGAGAGGCTGCTCGAACAGGGCCTGGAATGCATCCGCACCTTTGGCCGGCAACCCGGCTAAAGCTTGCGGCGCGGCGCTCCAACGAAATGATTTTCGTGGAAAATCCTTCCTCTCCAACGGTTTGGCCCGTTTTTTAAGAGGCTTTTCAAGAAAACTTCAAAAACCCTGTTGACACAAAAGCGTGAGCCTCGTACATCCCCGTCCGTCGCCCAGATGGCGGAATTGGTAGACGCGCCAGCTTCAGGTGCTGGTACTCGAAAGGGTGTGGAGGTTCGAGTCCTCTTCTGGGCACCAAATTCCAAAAAGCTCTGTAATCCCAAAAGGATGCAGAGCTTTTTCTGTTTCGGGACGGCTCGTTTCCGCAGAGATATAGCAGGCCGAAAACATGGCAGTGCCGCTCCTCCCTGTGGACGCCGTTGTATTCAATACAAGCCCAGCTTCACCACAACCGCGATTTGCTGAATCCTCGAAAGAAATTTGTGGTGAGGGTCCTCAATATGAGCACCTCGCCTATTGAAATCGACCCGCTCAAATCCCACCTGCAGCTCATACCCGGATTTTGATGTGAAAACGGGTAGCAGCCTGCCGGGACGATACGCGATCTCATCCTGCAGGCGTGGCTCTACTGATGAACTTGACCTCTGGCGGTAAACCGCTGGACAGTTTTACTATGTCTGCACTAACCATCTGGTGTTTTCAAAAGTGTGCAGTAGTATGTGCCCTCATGATGGACACACGCTTCTCTTCGGCTCTGCAGATCATTATTACAGTTGCCGTCAATGAAAAGAACAACACGCGCTCGACGAGCGAAGCACTGGCCGCGAAGCTGGATGCCAGGCCCAGTCTTGTGCGCAAACTGGTTGCGCCGCTGATGCATAAGAATATTCTTGTGTCGTCTGAAGGATACCAAGGGGGCTACCGGCTCGGCCGGCCCGCCAGCGAGATCTACCTGAGCGAGATTTATGTTGCGATTACTCCGGACAAGAAAATCTGGGGCACGCGCGACGATATCCCGGCCGAATGCTTCGTCTCAAGCAATATGAACGAATGGTCGGCAAAGCTCAGCAAAGAAGCGGAGCAGGCCCTGCTCGGCCTTCTGGGAGAAAAATCGGTGGAAGATGCCATTTCCGAACTGGCAACTATCGACGGAGGCAAGTGTCCCGTGGGACGCTCGATCGCATCCTGATTCGGCCGCAATGCGGTCGTGCGGGACGGCCGGAGGGAACCGGACCGTCCCCGTCACTGATCGGAGGTCAGCCAAATCCGTGACGAACCGTCGGCTAGCCGTGCACTTGCACGGCTAGCCGGATATTTTACAGCAGTTTAGAAATCGCGCTGCAGACGCACGAAGCCGAACACTTCGTCATCACTACCATCTTCATCCTGATACTGAACGCTCACCTTGGTCTTCAGGCCATCGGTGATCTTGTAGTCGACGGTTACGCCGCCGATCCAGGCATCGCCGCCGGTGAAGCCGTTACCAGTGCTGCTCAGATCGATCTTGCTGAAGTACTGTGCGCCAGGCGTAATGCTGAACTTGTCGTTGACCTTCAGTTCGTACTGGGCGCCGACAGTCCATTCGGATTCTTCGTAGTAGTAGTTGGCGCCGGAAGCGTATGCACCGTAGATGCCGAGCTGGCCCGGTCCGAGATCAGCATAGATGATCGCGCGGACAGCGCCTTCTTCGGTATCGGTGTCATAACCGCCAAGCAGGTAAGCGGTAACAATGCCGACTGTGCCGGAAACCTGGCCGGTGATGCCGACATTGTTCGGGCCTTCGCCCGGCTTGGTGTCGTACGCGTCTTCCAGCTCTTCCACTGCGATACCGGCCTTGAAAGCGTCGGTTTCGTACTGGTAGCGAATGGCGTTGTGACGGGTCTCGTTGCTGGCGATAACGTCGGTTTCGCCGCTCAAGTCGTCATCCCACCAGCTGTACTGCATACCAACGCGCAGGCCAGCGATTTCGATGTAACCCTGGTCGAGGAAGGTGTTGTTGGCCGAGGAGCCGGAAGAATTCCGGGCGTTCGTACGCAGGGCAACGAGGCTCGACAGCGTGCCGAATTCGGTGTCGTTCTTTGCTTCGAACTCGAGCTGAGCACGGGTAAAGGTGTTCCAGTCAGATGTACCCGACTGATTACGGCCGAAGTCGGTCTGGAAACGGATGTAACCGCCGATTTTCAGGCAGGTTTCCGTTCCCGGGATGTAGAAGTAGCCGGTGCCGAACGCGTCGCAGACGCGGACGTATTCCATCGGCTCGGGTTCAGCAGCAACAATAGCGTCGGCGGCAAATGCGCCGTTTGCTGTGGTCAAGGCCGCAGCGGAGGCAAAAAGAAAAGCCTTCATAGTCATTTAGGATCCAATCAAGTTTCGATTGGGCACAGGTTTTCGTGGCTGAAAAATCAGCGTCCCCCGACCCCAGATATCGATTCAAGCCACAATGGCAGCGGCCGAAACCGCACTCCGAGATTACACAGGCGAAGAACTGTAACAATGAAAATTACAGTCATAATCTCGTCACATTGATTGTTGGGATTTTGAGTGTTGCCGAAACGCAACGCCTTGAAAGGCTGGATCGTGAGTACCCTCACTACCTTAAATAGCGTATTAGCCAGCGCACAAAACCGCACAGGGTGTGACCGGTAACATTTCAGAACTTTCAGGTAGTGACCAGTACGCGAAACCGCAAGTAGGAAATTCTGACGTTTTCGTGAAGGACGGCAAAACGACGTAATGCGCACGAATCTTGCGGGAAGGCACGCCATCGCGAAGTATTATAAGGCAGTAGCTTTGGATGGACCATGAGGGCGATCACGAACGAATCACTGAGCTAGCTCCATTCCGAGGCATCGGCGCCAAAACGAATCGCGCTTGACACGGAAGCGATGCCCGTATTTTAATCTTGCCAACGAATTAAGCACTTTCCTTGACATGACCTTGTGGTCGATGGGCAGTTTGGCCCCACGATGCTCCCATCTGAGATGGGCACGGCGTCGTGGGTTTTTTGGTTTTTGGCGGATCGATGAACAACGCGGTAAAAATAGGTATCCTTTATTCCACGACCGGCCCCTATGCCGAGATTGGGCGCGACGCGCGCGACGGCGCCGACTTTGCGATCGAAGAAGTCCGCGCCGTCCATGGCAATGCCATCGAGCCCGTCGTCATCGATCCCCATGCCGATATCGCCGCCTATCTCGAAGGTGCCCGTGCGATGCTGCGCGATTACGGCTGCCGTCATATTATCGGAACCATTACCTCGCTTGCCCGCAAGGAAGTCATTCCGCTTGTGGAAAAACATGACGGCCTGCTCTGGTACATGTGCCCCTACGAGGGTTTCGAAGCCAATGATAACGTCATCTATACCGGCGGCTGCCCCAACCAGCATCTCTTGCCGTTGTTCGACCATCTGATCCCGCGCTTCGGACGCCGTCCCTATCTGGTCGGTGCGAACTATGTCTGGGGCTGGGAAATGAACCGGCTTGCCCGCGAGCTGATCGAGGAAGCCGGCGGCGAGGTGCTCGGCGAGCGCTACCTGCCGCTGGAGGAGACCGCGGTCGAGCGGATCGTTCTGGATATCGAACGGCAACGCCCGAGCTTCATCCTCAACAATTTCATCGGCCCCTCCAGCTATGCCTTTCTCGCCGCCATTCGCGCGCTCGGTGCCCGCAATCCGGCCTTCCTTCCGGAAAACTGCCCGGTGGTGAGCTGCGATCTGCAGGAAAGCGAACTGCCCCATATCGGCCTCGGCGTCGCCACGGGCCAGCTCTGCGCGGCCGCCTATTTCGATACGGTGGCAACCCCGGAAAATGCCGCCTTCAAGGCGCAGGTCTCCGCAAAGTTCGGTGTCGAGCGGCGCATTTCAAGCGTTTTTGCCAGCGCCTATGCCTCGGTCAAGCTTTGCACTGAAGCAATCATCACCGCCGGAACGGACGATCCGACCGCCGTTGCGCGCCAGCTGTCGGCAGCACCCCTGCCAACCGTCCTCGGTCCGATCCTGATCAATCCCGATACGCGTCATGCGGCCCTGCCCTTCCATCTCGGCCGGATCAACGATGACGGCGGTTTCGATATCATCGCCTCGCAGCCGGCCATCGCTGCCGATCCTTATCTCACCGGCCGCCGCACGCGTCCGCCGGCGCAGTTGAGGATCGTGTCATGAGGGAAACACCGAATTTCACCGGCTGGCGAGCCACGGTCCTGCACCGGGAAGACAACACCACCGAGCGCCTGACCCGCCAGCTGAAGCTGATCGGCTTTCAGGTGACGGTCCAGTGGCAACCGCTCGATGCCACCGACCTGCCGGATTTCGTGCTTGTCGATGCCGATCAGGGCTGGGACGGCCTGTTGCCATGGAGCGGCGGCAATGCGCCCTGCCCGCTGGTGGCGCTGCTCGGCTCGGAAGCGCCCGGACGCATTGCCTGGGCGATGCAACAGGGCGTCGGCGCCGTCATCGCCAAGCCGCTGGCCTCCTCGGCCGTCTATCCCGCCCTGGTCATGGCGCTCGGCATTCACCGCGAGCGCAAGGCAGTGATCGACAAGTTGAACCATCTGGAAGAGCGCGTCCGGTTGCGGCCGCTGGTCCATGCCGCCGTCGAGCGCATCATCGCCGAGCGCAAGGTCGACGAGGAGCTCGCCTATACGATACTGCGCAATTGCGCGATGCGGCGCCGGATGCCGATGGAGCAGGTCGCCGCCTCCATCCTCGGTGGCGCCGAGCCCATGCCGGAGGCCGGTTGATGCGCATCCTGAAAAGCATGATCCGTCAGCCGTCGGCGCTGTTCGGCTTGGCGATCGTCGCCCTCGTCATCTTCATGGCGGTCGCCGCCCCCCTGATCGCCCCTTACAATCCCGACGAACAGATGTTTGACGGCCTGACGCTCGAAGGCGCGCCGATGCCGCCCAGCGCCCAGTTCCTGCTCGGCACCGACACGCTCGGCCGCGATCTGTTCTCCCGCCTTCTCTACGGTGCCCGCACATCGCTGATCATCGGCCTCGTCGCCAACGGTATCGCGGTGACGATCGGCCTTCTGATCGGCATCCTGTCGGGCTATATGCGCGGTTTCGTCGGCAATGCGCTGATGCGCTTCACCGATCTGATGATGGCGTTTCCGGCTTTGCTTCTGGCCATCGTGCTGGCGGCGCTGTTGCGCCCAAGCCTGTGGATCGTCGCGATGGTAATCGCGCTGGTCAACTGGGTGCAGGTCGCCCGCATCGTCTATACCGAAACCCGCGGACTGGTGGAGCGCGACTTCATCCTGGCCGAACGGTCGCTGGGTGCCGGCCATTTCCGCATCCTGTTCCATCACATCCTGCCGCATCTGATGCCGACGGCGATCGTCTGGGGCACGCTCGGCATTGCCACCACCGTGCTTCTGGAAGCGACCCTGTCCTTCCTCGGCATCGGCGTACAGCCGCCGACGCCCTCCTGGGGCAACATCATCTTCGAAAGCCAGAGCTATTTCCAGGCGGCCCCCTGGCTGGTGTTCATCCCCGGCGCCGTCATTCTGCTCACCGCACTGTCCTTCAACCTGGTCGGCGATGCGCTGCGCGATATTCTCGACCCCACCCAGCGCGGGAGGGGTTGAGATGATCTTTCTGATCCTGCGGCGGCTCGTCCAGACGGCACTGATCCTGTTCGGCGTTGCGGCCATCACCTTCCTTCTGCTTTATGCCTTGCCCGCCGATCCCGCCCGGATGATCGCCGGCCGCAGCGCCACGGCGCAGACGGTCGCCAATATCCGCCACGAACTCGGCCTCGACCAGCCGCTGCTGGCGCAGTTCTGGAATCACCTGAAGGGCCTCACCGAAGGCAATCTCGGCCGCTCCTATGCGCAGAAGACCGATGTCGGCGCGCTGATCGCGGCCCGGCTTCCCGCAACGCTGCTCCTGATGGCAGCCGGTATCTTCGTCGAAGTGGTACTCGGCCTGTTGCTCGGCGTCATCGCGGCCGTGCGCCGTGGCGGGCCGGTCGATCGCTTCGTGATGATGGCGTCCTTCGTCGGCGTATCCGCCCCGCAGTTCGTCGCGGCCCTCCTGCTTCTCTATGTCTTTGCAGTGACGCTTGCCTGGTTCCCGATGAGCGGCTTCGGCACTTTCGCCCATGTCGTGCTGCCCGCCACCACACTCGGCATTCTCGGGGCCGGCTGGTATGCGCGCATGGTCCGCTCGGCGATGATCGACGTGCTCAATCAGGATTATGTCCGCACTGCCCGCGCCAAGGGCCTGTCGTCTGCCCGCATCGTCTTTCGCCATGCGCTGCCGAATGCGCTTTTGCCGATCATCGCGATGATCGGCATCGATATCGGCCAGTTCATGAGCGGCGTGGTCGTGGTCGAGGCCGTCTATGGCTGGCCCGGCATCGGCCAGCTTGCCTGGCAGGCGATCCAGCAGGTCGATATCCCGATCATCATGGGCGTGACGCTGGTTTCGGCGCTCGCCATCGTCATCGGCAATCTCATCGCAGATCTGATCGCACCACTCATCGATCCGCGCATTCGTGCGCGCTAACCAAATCAGCAACCAAAAAGGGGAACTCAAAATGTTCAAACGCTGGCTTAGACACTCGACAATCGCGATGGCCCTCGCCCTCACCCCGCTGCCTGCCTTCGCGCAGGATGCCATCAAGCAGGGCGGCGATATCGTCATCACCTACAAGGACGACATCGCCACGCTCGATCCGGCTATCGGCTACGACTGGGTCAACTGGTCGATGATCAAGAGCCTCTATTCGCGCCTGATGGATTATACGCCGGGCACGCCGGACCTGATCCCATCGTTGGCCGAGAGCTTTACCGTTTCGCCTGATGGCCTCACCTACACATTCAAGCTGCGCAAGGGCGTGAAGTTCACCAATGGCCGCGAAGTTGTCGCCTCCGACGTGAAATATTCGATCGAGCGTGCCGTCGATCCGAAGACGCAAGGCCCGGGCGCCGGCTTCTTCGGCGCCATCAAGGGTTTTGACGCGGTCACCGGCGGTACGTCGACGACGCTGGACGGCATTGCAACGCCGGACGATTCGACCGTCGTCTTCACGCTGTCGCGTCCCGACGCCACCTTCCTGCATGTTCTCGCCATCAACTTCGCCTCCGTCGTACCCAAGGAAGCCGTTGAAGCGGCAGCCGGTGATTTCGGCAAGAAGCCGGTCGGTTCAGGCACGTTCGCGCTGAAGGAATGGACCATCGGCCAGCGTCTCGTGTTCGAGCGCAACCCGGATTATTTCGTCAAAGACATGCCGCATATCGACAAGTTCACCGTCGAAGTCGGCCAGGAACCGCTGGTGGCGCTGTTGCGCCTGCAGAAGGGCGAAGTCGATATCGCCGGCGACGGCGTGCCGCCGGCCAAGTTCCTCGAAATCAAGAACTCGCCTGAAGGTGCCGAGATCATCGTCGACGGTGCGCAGCTGCACACCGGCTACATCACGCTCAACACCAAGGTGGCGCCCTTCGACAATGTGAAGGTCCGCCAGGCCCTCAACATGGCCATCAACAAGGAGCGCATCACCCGCATCCTCAATGGCCGCGCCACCGCCGCCAACCAGCCGCTGCCACCGCTGATGCCGGGTTATGACAAGACCTTTACCGGCTATGCCTTCGACGTCGAGAAGGCCAAGGCGCTTCTCGCCGAGGCCGGCTTCCCGGATGGCTTCGAAACCATCCTCTACTCAACCAACACCGATCCGCAGCCGCGCATCGCGCAGGCAATCCAGCAGGATCTGGCGGCTATCGGCGTCAAGGCCGAGGTTCGTGCCCTGGCGCAGGCCAACGTGATTGCCGCCGGCGGTACCGAAGGCGAAGCGCCGATGATCTGGTCGGGCGGCATGGCCTGGATCGCCGACTTCCCGGATCCGTCCAACTTCTATGGTCCGATTCTGGGTTGCTCCGGTGCGGTTCAGGGTGGCTGGAACTGGTCCTGGTATTGCAACAAGGACCTCGATGCCCGCGCGATTGCGGCCGATTCGATGTCGGACCCGGCCAAGGCCGCCGAGCGTCAGGCTGAATGGGGCAAGATCTTCACCGATATCATGGCCGATGCGCCGTGGATCCCGGTCACCAACGAACGCCGCGTCGTCGCCAAGTCGCCGCGCATGGGCGGCGACGGCAATATCTACATCGATCCGACCCGCGTCATCAACTACGACGCGATCTTCGTGAAGGAATAAAACAACGATCATGGCTCCGGCGGCTTTCCCGCAGCCATGATTGTCGGGGCCATGATCGTGAGGGGCGCACGCAAGCTGCAGCCTCTTCTCCCCAGCGGGGAGAAGTGCCGAGCGGATGCGAGGCGATGAGGGGGCGGCGCGGCACATGGAGAGTGCTTGGCTCCCCCTCATCCGGCCCTTCGTGCCACCTTCTCCCCGCTGGGGAGAAGAGGGAGCATGCCGCTCCTGCCAGACAGAATAACGATATGCGCGCACGTCAGTGATCCGATGCGCTGCGCTTCCAAGGGAGAACAACCAATGTGCGTCGCCTGCACCCACACCATTCACCGCGCCCAGCACAATTTCGGCTGGAACAAGGATTTCGAGCCCGCTCTCCTCGCCAAGCCGGGTGAGACGATCCATTTCGAATGCCTGGATTCGTCCGGCGGCCAGTTGGGTGCCGGTTCGACGCTCGAGACCCTGGCCGCGCTCGATTTCAACAAGATCAATCCCGTCACCGGCCCGGTCTATGTCGAAGGTGCCAAGCCCGGCGATGCCCTGAAGGTAACGATCCGCCGCTTCATCCCGTCCGGCGTCGGCTGGACCGCAAACATTCCGGGCTTCGGCCTGCTGGCAGACCAGTTCAAGGAGCCGGCTTTGCATATGTGGTCCTACGATCCGCACAGCATGGCGCCGTCGCTCTATGGCCCCGGCGGCAAGGTGCCGTTGAAACCCTTTGCCGGAACGATCGGCGTTGCACCGGCAGAACCCGGCCTGCATTCCGTCGTGCCGCCGCGCCGCGTCGGCGGCAATCTCGATATTCGCGACCTGACCTCGGGCGTGACGCTCTATCTGCCGGTCGAAGTCGAGGGCGCACTGTTCTCGATCGGCGACACCCACGCCGCCCAGGGCGACGGCGAAGTCTGCGGCACCGCCATCGAAAGCCAGATGGAAGTCGAGGCGACCATCGAGTTGGTCAAGGACGCACGCCTGCAGAGCCCGCGCTTTACCACTACCGGACCCGTCACCCGCCATCTCGACAGCATGGGCTATGAGGTCACGACCGGCATCGGCCCGGACCTGATGACCGGCGCCCGCGAGGCGCTGATGCGGATGATCGACCTGCTCGGCTCCGAACATGGCATGAACCCCGTCGATGCCTACCTGCTCTGCTCGGTCTGCGGCGATCTCAGAATCAGCGAAATCGTCGATATGCCCAATTGGGTTGTCTCCTTCTACTTCCCGAGGATCGTGTTCGCGTGACATCTGCTTTCCCCGTTTCCCCATCGGTCCTCACCGTCGACAAGCTCTGCGTCGATGCCCGCACGCCGGAAGGCCGCAGGCGGGTTCTCGATGACGTCAGTTTCGATCTGAAGCTTGGGGAAACACTCTGCATTGCCGGCGAAAGCGGTTCAGGCAAATCGGTGACGTCGCTCGCCATCATGGGACTTCTGCCGAAGGCATCGTTGCAGATCGCCTCCGGCAGCATCGCGCTGGAAGGACGGGAACTGTCGCGACTGTCAAACAGCGCCATGCGCAGCGTCCGTGGCGGCGATGTCGCCATGGTGTTCCAGGAGCCTATGACCTCGCTCAACCCGGTGATGTCGATCGGGGCGCAACTGACCGAGGCCATTCGCGAGCATCAGGGCTCGGAAGGCGACAGCGCCGACGCGGTGGCGCTGCGCATGCTCGATGCCGTCCACATGACCGATCCGGCCAAGCGGCTGAAACAATATCCGCATGAGCTCTCCGGCGGCATGCGTCAGCGGGTGATGATCGCCATGGCGCTTTCCTGCCGGCCGAAAGTGCTGATCGCCGACGAACCGACCACAGCGCTCGACGTGACGGTACAGGCGCAGATCCTCAAGCTGATGGACGAGTTGAAGCGCGAGTTCGGCGCCTCGATCATCCTGATTACCCACGACATGGGCGTTGTCGCCCAGATGGCTGACCGCGTCGTCATCATGCAGGCCGGCCGCATCATCGAACAGGGCGATGCCCTGCCGATCTTCAATGCTCCGACGCAGCGCTATACCCAGGATCTGCTGGCCGCCGTGCCGCGGCTCGGCGCTCATGCGGGCACCGATGGCCCGCCGCGCATCCGCCCTGTAACAGCGGATACGCCGCCACTCGATCCCGCCCCGGTCCTTACGGTGCGCGGACTGGATGTCACCTATGGCAAGGCGACAGGCTGGCTCTTGGGCAAGAAGCCGCCGGCCTTGGCCGCCGGCGATGTTTCCTTCGAGATCCTGCCCGGCCACACGCTTGGCCTCGTCGGCGAAAGCGGCTCGGGCAAATCCACCACCGGCAAGGCCGTCCTCGGTCTCATTCCCTTCACCGGCGATGTCGTTATCGACGGCCAGAACATCGGCGGTCTCAGCCAGCGGCAGATGCGGCCGGTGCGGCGTAGCGCCCAGATGATCTTTCAGGATCCCTACGCATCGCTTGATCCACGCATGGCGGTGGGTGCCGCGATTGCCGAACCGCTGATCATCCACGGCCTGGCCAACAAGGGCGAGCGCGACGACCGCGTGGCGGAACTGCTGCGCCGGGTCGGCCTGCAACCGGACGCCGCCAGCCGCTATCCGCACGAATTTTCCGGCGGCCAGCGCCAGCGCATCTGCATTGCCCGGGCGCTGACGCTTGGACCGAAACTGATCGTCGCCGATGAAAGCGTCGCAGCCCTTGATGTGTCGGTACGCGCCCGCGTGCTCGATCTGATGCTGGAGCTGCAAGAAACCATGGGTCTCGCCTATCTGCTGATCTCGCACGATATGGCCGTGATCGAACGCATGTCCCACAATGTCGCCGTCATGCGCTCCGGCCGCATCGTCGAAATGGGATCGCGCCGATCGGTTTTCGAAAATCCGAAGGATGCCTATACCCAGGCCCTGATGACAGCGGTGCCGATCCCCGACCCGGCCTTGCGCAATGTGGCGTGATGACCAACATCGATCTATGTAGCCGGCTAATCTTCTGTTTGGGTTACACGGGGGCAGCGAGCGAATCGCGTTCGATCAGATTGCAGTCCATCTTGGTCAGCGGATAGACCTCCTTGCCGGATCTGCGTCCCTTGCCGAGCGCTGAGATCGCCCAGGCGCCCATCGCCCGGTGCGGCAGGATCAGCGTACTCAGCTGCGGCCGCAGGTGGCGGCAGAGTTCGTCGTCGTCATAGCCGATGACGGAGACATCCTGCGGGATTTTCAGGCCTGCGTCGCGTAGCGCGTTGTAGCAGCCGGATGCCATCTTGTCGTTCTGGCAGAAGAACGCGGTCGGGCGGTCCTTCAGCGCCAGAAAACGCTGCGTCGCCTCGAAACCCGAGGTCGGCGACCAGTTGCCTTCGCCGACCAGGTCGGCATCATAGGCGATACCGGCCTTTGCCAGCGCCTTCTTGTAGCCCTTCAGCCGGTCCTGCGCGGCCTGCATGAACGGTTCGCCGACGATGGTCGCAATGCGGCGATGACCAAGCCGGATCAGCGTCTCAGTGGCGGCAAAACCGCCGGCGGCTTCATCGGGAACAACAGAAGGAAAGCGGCTTTCCGGCGCATAGCAATTCAAAAGCACGACGGGGACCGAAAGCCCTTCGAGAAAGGCCGGCGGCGTTACCTGCCGGGTAAAGATCGTCATGTAGATCAGTCCCTCGATGCCGCTGCGCAACATCGCCTCGACGGCCTTTTCCTCCCGCTCCGGATTGCCCATCGTCTGGGCAACGAGGATGGTCGCCCCCTCATCCCAGCAGGCCTGCCGTGCGCCCTCAATGGCATTGACCGATTCCGGCGTCGTCGCCAGCTGATCGCAGATGAAGCCGATGGTACCGTGGCTGCCGAGCACCGGCCGGTGAATGAGAGACGATGCGCCATAGCCCAGCGTGCGGGCCGCGTCGATGACCTTGCCGCGCGTTTCCGCGGAGATCGTCACGCCCGTCGCATTGTTCAGGACGAACGACACCGTTGCCTGCGAGCACCCCGCAAGCCGGGCGACATCCGTCATCGTCACGCGGCGTGGCGGCTTTTCATGTTTGGTTTTCTTCAAGGATGACCTTTCCCGGAGCGAGAGGGGAGCCTAGCTTATTTATTCTCATAAGCATATTGACTAATAATTATTAGTTACTCTACGCTGGGATCAACGGAGGAGAACGATCATGAACGCACCGGCACGATTTGATCTGCAGGACAATCTCAAAGCCTTGAAGGAAGACGGCATCACCGGCCTGAAGGGCGCCTTTGCGCCCGAATGGGCCGATGCGATGCGGGAGGACATGATGACGGCCTTTTGGTCGGCCATTCAGCGTCCGGGCGGCGCGGTCGGCCGTGGCCCGCGGCGCTGGTATGTGGAAATCCATCCGCAGGATTTCGGCGGCTTCGTCGATCTGATCATGCATCCATGGGTGATCGCCGTGTGCGAGAACACGCTGGGGCCGGACTACCAGATCGTCGAAATCGGCCTGGACGTGCCGTTCGAGGGCGCGCGGTACCAGCCCTGGCACCGCGACTTTCCCTCGCCGGAAGACACCTATGTGGGCCGCCGCATCACCTCGCTCGCCTTCAACCTGACCGGCGTCGATGTCACGCCGGATATGGGGCCATTCGAGATCGCCCCCGGCACCCAGTATGATGACGGCCGCGACTGGAAACACGAGATGTTTCCGGACAAGGCGCTCTGGGGCCGGTTCCAGGAACGCGCCACCCGCAAGTTTCCGCAGCGCGGCGATATTTCCTGCCGCTCGGCCCTGACAGTCCATCGCGGCACCGAGCACCTGTCGCCGATCGCAAGGCCGGTCATGGTGCTCGGCGTCGATGCGCCGGGCGCCGGTCATGCCGAACTGCACGACATGATGGTAACGCAGGACTATTTCGATGCCCTGCCGGACAAGGCCAAGAAGCACCTCGTCTGCCGCGTCGTCGATGAACTGGTGCCGATCAGCCAGAAGCATGACATCGAGGGGCTGGTGATGGGCGCCGATCCCGCCTGACGGAGAGTTTCACCGCGCGCCGCCAGCGGCTCGTCCTTTTGTCTAAGCACGCACCGCTTGCGCGATCGGTGATTTCCTTCGATCGTGTTTCCGGCTAAGCAGGAGACAAAGACGACGGGAGGAAGCATGCGCAATATCATCGAAACCGTGGAAGCGCGCCGCGCCGAGGCGCGTCTTGGCGGCGGGCAGAAGCGCATCGACGCCCAGCATGCCAAGGGCAAGCTGACGGCGCGCGAGCGCATCGAGGTGCTGCTCGACGAAGGCTCGTTCGAAGAATACGACATGTATGTCACCCACCGCGCCGTCGATTTCGGCATGGCCGAACAGAAGGTGGCGGGCGACGGCGTCGTCACCGGCTGGGGCACGATCAACGGCCGCCAGGTCTATGTCTTTTCCCAAGACTTCACCGTGCTCGGCGGCTCGCTGTCCGAGACCCATGCACAAAAAATCTGCAAGATCATGGACATGGCCGTGCGCAACGGTGCGCCGGTCATCGGGCTGAATGATTCCGGCGGCGCCCGCATCCAGGAAGGTGTGGCCTCGCTTGCCGGTTATGCCGAAGTGTTCCGCCGCAATGCCGAGGCCTCCGGCGTCATCCCGCAGATTTCCGTCATCATGGGCCCTTGTGCCGGCGGTGCGGTCTATTCGCCGGCGATGACCGATTTCATCTTCATGGTGCGTGACAGTTCCTACATGTTCGTCACCGGCCCAGACGTGGTGAAGACCGTCACCAACGAGATCGTCACGGCCGAGGAACTGGGCGGCGCCGGCACCCATACGAAGAAATCCTCGGTCGCCGATGCGGCCTATGAAAACGACATCGAGACGCTCGAGCAGGTCCGCCTGCTGTTTGATTTCCTGCCGCTCAACAACCGCGAAAAGCCGCCGGTCCGTCCCTTCCACGACGATCCGGCCCGCATCGAAAACCGGCTCGACACGCTGATCCCGGACAGTTCCGCCAAACCCTACGACATGAAGGAGCTCATCCACGCGATCGCCGACGAAGGCGATTTCTTCGAGCTTCAGGAAGCCTTCGCCCGCAACATCATCACCGGCTTCATCCGGCTGGAAGGCCAGAGCGTCGGCGTCGTCGCCAACCAGCCGATGGTGCTGGCCGGTTGTCTCGATATCGACAGTTCGCGCAAGGCTGCCCGCTTCGTGCGCTTCTGCGATGCCTTCTCGATCCCGATCTTGACGCTCGTAGACGTGCCCGGCTTCCTGCCCGGCGTGGCGCAGGAATATGGCGGCGTCATCAAGCACGGCGCCAAGCTTCTGTTCGCCTATAGCCAGGCGACCGTTCCGATGGTGACGCTGATCACCCGAAAAGCCTATGGCGGCGCCTATGACGTCATGGCGTCGAAACATATCGGCGCCGACGTCAACTATGCCTGGCCGACCGCCGAAATCGCCGTGATGGGCGCAAAAGGCGCGACGGAAATCCTCTATCGCTCCGAACTCGGCGACGCAGACAAGATCGCCGCCCGGACGAAGGAATACGAGGAACGCTTCGCCAACCCCTTCGTCGCCGCCGAACGCGGTTTTATCGACGAAGTCATCATGCCGCATTCGTCCCGCCGAAGAATTGCCCGGGCGTTTGCCTCATTGAGGAACAAGCGCATGGAACAGCTGTGGCGCAAGCACGATACGATCCCGTTGTGAGGATGACCGGGTGCCCAAGGTTTTCGAATGGAAAGGCTGGCGATTCGAATTCTACAGTCTTGATCGCTCCGAGCCGCCGCACGTGCATATTCGTAAAGACCGGAAGGAAACGAAAATCTGGCTTGAACGTCTCGAAGTGGCACGCAACAAGCGCTGCACCGACAAGGAACTCAACGAGCTTCTCGATGTGGTAAAACATCACCAGCAGGCCTTTCTGGAGAAATGGAATGAGCACTTTGGAAATTGATGAGGATTTGCTCGAACCGACGGCTGCCCATTGCACCGACACGGCACTCGTTGTGCAGCTTGCAGACGGTGCAAGCTTGGTCACGCCGCTGTGGTGGTATCCTCCCCTTCTTGCCGCGTCTTCGGAACAGCGAAACAACATCGAACTTTCGCCCTATGGGGTTCATTGGCCGGGCCTCGACGAAGATTTGAGCATCGAAGGCATGCTGCGGGGCCGGAAGTATCCCGATGCCAAACCACCGGCGGAAGCCGCAGAGTGAAAGATGGAGGCAGTTCCAGCTTCACGCACGCTCCCGCAATGACGAATCCCCTTAGACAGGACCAACGCACATGACTGAAAAATCCCCCGCCGATAATTTTCCCGCCGGCTATGAAGTCCCGAAAGTCTGGACATGGGACAAGGGTAATGGCGGCGCGTTCGCCAGTATCAACCGGCCGATCGCCGGACCGACCCAGGACAAGCCGCTGCCGGTCGGCAAACACCCGCTGCAGCTCTATTCGCTGGCGACGCCGAATGGCGTCAAGGTGACGATCATGCTGGAGGAGCTGCTCGCTGCAGGTCATACAGGTGCCGAATACGACGCCTGGCCGATCCGGATCGGCGATGGTGACCAGTTCGGCTCGGGTTTTGTCGACGTCAATCCGAACTCGAAAATCCCGGCGTTGATGGACCATGCGCCGAAGGGCGGCGGTGAACCCGTGCGCGTGTTTGAATCCGCCTCGATCCTGCTCTATCTTGCCGAAAAATTCGGCGCCTTCCTGCCAACGGATCTGCGCGCCCGCACCGAAACGTTCAATTGGCTGTTCTGGCAGATGGGCTCGGCGCCCTTCCTCGGCGGCGGCTTCGGCCATTTCTACGCCTATGCGCCGATCCACATCAAATACGCCATCGACCGCTACGCCATGGAAGTGAAGCGCCAGCTCGACGTGCTCAACCGGCATCTGGCCGACAACCAGTTCCTGGCGGGTTCGGATTACACCATCGCCGACATGGCCACCTGGCCCTGGTATGGCAATCTGGCGCTCGGCCAGGCCTATGGCGATGCCGGTACCTTCCTCGATGTGCAGAGCTACAAGAACGTCCAGCGCTGGACGGCTGAGATCGCCGCCCGCCCGGCGGTCAAGCGTGGCCGCATGGTCAATCGCCTGAGCGGCGACCCTTCAGAACAGCTGCACGAACGCCACGACGCCTCCGACTTCGACACGAAGACGCAGGACAAGATCGCCCCAAACGGCGCGACGAAGGCGTAAGGAGACGACTATGGCCAAGCGGCCCGAGATGACAAAACACAGGGGTTTTCCCTCCGGCATGCCGGGCCATGGCCATCATTTCACCATTCGGCGGGTGAACGAGAAGGGCGTCACGCCGCTCAAGGCGCTGCAACGCCTCGCCCGCCCGAACTCGATCGAACAGAAGGTCGACGCCGCCTTCCTGCATGCCCTCTGGCACCAGTTTGGCACCGAGCCGTTCGAACGCGGCAATCTCGATGCCGGACGTTTGAACCTCCTGTTCGGCCGCGAAGTCGTGCCGGCCGAGGAGCCGTTCAACGCCACATCCTATGAGGCGTTGCTGCGGATCGATGAACGGGTGGGGCGCAAGAACTTCCCGGAAGCTTTTGAAGATGTGTTCGAGGTGTGACGCCATGGCCAAGACCCCTGAAATGCCCAAGCATCGCGGCTTTCCGCCCGGCCTGCTCGGAACCCAGTGGCAATTCACCCTGCGCCGGGCCAATTCCAAGGTCACCCCTTTGACGGCCTGGCCGCGGCAGCGGACCATGGATCAGACGGTAGCGCTCGCCGATATCGGCTTCGTCCAGGCGCTCTGGCAATATTTCGGCACGACGCCGTTCCAGCGCGGCAATCTGGACGGAGAACGGCTGTGCCGCCTGTTCGGGCGCGAACTGCTACCGGCGGAACGGGGTTTTGATCCTGCCTCATACGAAGGACTGCTGAAGCTCAACGAGGCCTTGGCCCGCAAGAACTTCCCGCAGGCTTTCGAGGAAGAGAAGAAGGATGCGAGCCCGGCGCGCGTCACCAGGAAAACTGCCGAATGAGCGAGGCCAGCCGTCCATGATCAAAAAAATCCTCATTGCCAATCGCGGCGAGATTGCCTGCCGGGTCATCAAGACGGCCCGCAAGATGGGCATCGCCACGGTTGCCGTCTATTCGGATGCGGATGCCGATGCGCTGCATGTGACGATGGCCGACGAGGCCGTGCATATCGGGCCTTCGCCGTCGAGCCAGTCCTATATCGTCATCGACAGGATTCTTGAGGCGATCCGCAAGACAGGTGCCGATGCGGTGCATCCGGGCTATGGCTTCCTGTCGGAAAACGCCGTGTTTGCGCAGGCGCTGGAAAAGGCAGGCATCGCCTTCATCGGCCCGCCGGTCGGCGCTATCCAGGCGATGGGCGACAAGATCACCTCGAAGAAACTGGCGGCTGAGGCCGGCGTTTCCACCGTGCCCGGCCATATGGGCCTGATTGCCGATGCCGAGGAGGCGGTGAAGATTTCCGCCTCCATCGGCTATCCGGTGATGATCAAGGCGTCTGCCGGCGGTGGCGGCAAGGGCATGCGTATCGCCTGGAACGACGCTGAAGCCCGCGAAGGCTTCCAGTCCTCCAAGAACGAGGCCAAGGCTTCGTTTGGCGACGACCGCATCTTCATCGAGAAATTCGTTACCCAGCCACGCCATATCGAAATCCAGGTGCTGGGCGACACGCATGGCACCGTGCTCTATCTCGGAGAGCGTGAATGCTCGATCCAGCGGCGAAACCAGAAGGTCATCGAGGAAGCCCCCTCGCCGTTCCTCGACGAGAAGACCCGCCGCGCCATGGGCGAACAGGCCGTGGCACTGTCGAAGGCGGTCGGCTATCATTCGGCGGGTACCGTCGAATTCATCGTCGATGGCAACAGGAACTTCTACTTCCTCGAAATGAACACCCGCCTGCAGGTCGAGCATCCCGTCACCGAACTGATCACCGGCATCGATCTGGTCGAACAGATGATCCGGGTGGCTTCCGGCGAAAAGCTGTCCTTCGGCCAGGATGATATCAAGCGCAACGGCTGGGCGATCGAAAGCCGGCTTTATGCCGAGGATCCCTACCGCAACTTCCTGCCCTCGATCGGCCGTCTCTCCCGCTACCGGCCACCGGTCGAAGGCAAGACGTCCGATGGCATCATCGTGCGCAACGATACCGGTGTCTTCGAGGGCGGCGAGATCTCGATGTATTACGACCCGATGGTCGCCAAGCTCTGCACCTGGGCACCGGAAAAAGAAGGGGCACCGGCTCGCCTCACCGCCATCGACGCCATGTCGGCGGCACTCGACGATTTCGAAGTCGAAGGCATCGGCCATAACCTGCCATTCCTGTCGGCCGTCATGCAGCATGAGCGGTTCCGCTCCGGCAACATCACCACGGCCTTCATCGCCGAGGAATTCCCGGATGGTTTTCATGGTGTCGAGCCTGATACGGCCTCCGCACGCAAGCTGGCGGCCGTCGCCACGCTGGTGCACCAGGCGCTGCAGGACCGCGCCGTGCAGATCTCCGGCACCATCGGCAATCATCGCCGGGTGATCGGCAAGGACTGGGTCGTCACCTTTGCCGGCCAGGACCATGCGGTAACGCTCGACGCGTCGGCCGATGGTCCCTATGCCCGGCTGTCGGATGGCACCCTCTTTGCCGCTGCCGGTGACTGGACGCCCGGCCGCAGCCACGCCACCTTTAATGTCGATGGGACAGTGATGGGCGTGAAAGTCGAGCTTGCCGGCACCGGCATCCGCCTGCGCTGGCGCGGCATCGATATCACCGCCCATGTACGCAGCCCGCGCGTTGCCGAGCTTGCCCGGCTGATGCCGAAAAAGCTGCCACCGGATACGTCGAAAATGCTGCTTTGCCCGATGCCTGGCGTCATCACCGCCGTCACGGTTATCCAGGGTGAGACCGTGGAAGCTGGCCAGGCCTTAGCAACGGTCGAGGCGATGAAGATGGAGAATATCCTGCGCGCCGAACGCCGCGGCGTGGTCAAGCGTGTCGCCGTGTCAGCGGGCGCCAGTCTGGCCGTCGATGAGCTGATCATGGAGTTCGAATAGGGGTGGCGGGGAAAAAGTGAGCCCCTCACCTATAAAATCGAGCACTTAGCTTCGCTAAGTCCTGATTTTATGTCCTCTCCCGCAAGGGGAGAGGGAAGCCGCAGTGGCTGCCGCGATTTGTCTCTCCCCTTGCGGGAGAGAAAGCAATTTCAATATCTTAGCTTCAGCTAAGTGTCAGAAATTGCAAGTGAGGGGCCGCGCCTTGGAATGGGAACGGAGAAGGGAGCGCAATTGAGAACCGAAACATCGACGGATTTATGCCGCTCGCATTTTCCCCGCCCAAACCACCCATGCCATACTCTGCCCATCCCGCCGTCGGATACGCTGCCAGGCGTGGCAGTGAGGCGGGACCGGCGCCGGGTGCAAGGGGATGACGTAAACCCTGGCATCGGGGGTCTGCGGAAAATGGTCTCCCTCCGGCGACACGGGAGAAGCGGTGAGGCTACGGATCGACCCTCCCGCTTCCGATGCCCGAAAGAGCGCGCCGGGCGTGCCTGTGCGGCACACAGGGTGGCAGACGGAGTGGTTTCGCCGGGCTTGCCGAAAGTCCGTCCGATTCCTCCTGTATCCTTCGGGTTAAACCCGGCGAGGAGGAGGAGATCGGAGGCACCGGCGGCGGCCGGGTGGAGCGTTGCCGATAAATTGGTTCGGCCGGGCTCCATCGGGTCAGACGAACACCATTTTGGCCAGCCACCTCAGAGAGATCCAAGTCGCAGGCAAAAACCGCTGAACGGGGTGCTGAAAGGTGCCATCTATTCTACTCCCTCGCGGCAGCTTCCAGCGCCCCGTCCGAGTGTCTTACAAGCAGACCCACGGCGCGGATCGCGCGCGTGGTTGAAGGCGGTTGAGGCTGATCTTTACCTCCCCCTTGAGGGGGGAGGTCGCCGCAAAGCGGCGGGTGGGGGTGATGGTCAGGGACGTTTGAGGCGTCACCCCACCCCGGCACTGCGTGCCGACCCTCCCCCTCAAGGGGAGGGTGTACGTCCGATCGATGCAAGGAGACTTTCCCATGTCCGATAACAAAACCCTCGCCGACTGGGCAGCCCTTGCCGAACGCGAGCTCAAATCCTCGCCCGACAGCCTGACCTGGCAGACGCCGGAAGGCATTGCCGTCAAGCCGCTCTATACCGAGGCCGATCTGGAGGCTGCCGGTCATCTCGGCTCGCTACCCGGCCTTGCGCCGTTCACCCGAGGCCCGCGCGCCACCATGTATGCAGGCCGCCCCTGGACCATCCGGCAATATGCCGGCTTCTCCACCGCCGAAGCCTCGAATGCGTTCTATCGCAAGGCGCTGGCGAGCGGCCAGCAGGGCGTCTCTGTCGCCTTCGATCTTGCCACCCATCGCGGCTACGATTCGGATCATCCGCGCGTCGTCGGCGATGTCGGCAAGGCCGGCGTGGCGATCGATTCGGTCGAGGACATGAAGATCCTGTTCGACGGCATTCCGCTGGAAAAGATCTCGGTGTCGATGACCATGAACGGCGCCGTCATCCCGATCCTTGCCTCGTTCATCGTCGCCGGCGAGGAACAGGGCGTGCCGCGCTCCCAGCTTTCCGGCACGATCCAGAACGACATCCTCAAGGAGTTCATGGTCCGCAACACCTATATCTATCCGCCGGAACCCTCGATGCGGATCGTTGCCGATATCATCGACTATACCGCCCGCGAGATGCCGAAGTTCAATTCGATCTCGATCTCCGGCTATCACATGCAGGAGGCCGGCGCGACGCTGGTGCAGGAACTGGCCTTCACGCTGGCCGACGGCCGCGAATATGTCCGCGCCGCCATTGCCAAGGGCCTGAGCGTCGACGAGTTCGCCGGCCGCCTGTCATTCTTCTTTGCCATCGGCATGAACTTCTTCATGGAGGCCGCCAAGCTGCGCGCCGCCCGGCTGCTCTGGACCCGCATCATGGAAGGCTTTCATCCAAAGAAGCAATCCTCGCTGATGCTCAGAACCCATTGCCAGACATCCGGCGTCTCGTTGCAGGAACAGGACCCCTACAACAACATCATCCGTACCGCCTTCGAGGCGATGTCGGCGGTGCTGGGCGGCACCCAGTCGCTGCACACCAATTCCTTCGACGAGGCGATCGCGTTGCCGACGGAATTTTCCTCGCGCATTGCCCGCAACACCCAGCTGATCCTGCAGCACGAGACCGGCGTGACCAAGGTCGTCGATCCCTTAGCCGGCTCATATTATGTCGAGAGCCTGACGGCGGAACTTGCCGACAAGGCCTGGGCGCTGATGGAAGAGGTGGAAGCGCTGGGGGGCATGACCAAGGCGGTGGCCGACGGCCTGCCGAAACGGCTGATCGAACAGGCCGCGACCCGCCGCCAGGCCGCCGTCGACAAGGGCGAGGAAGTCATCGTCGGCGTCAACAAATACCGGCTGGAGACCGAGGATGATCTCGATATTCTCGATATCGACAATGCCGCCGTGCGCCTTGCCCAGATCGGCCGCATCGAAGAGACGCGCAAACGGCGTGATACCACCGAGGTAATGGCAGCGCTCGAAGCGTTGACGCAGGTTGCCCGCACCGGCGACGGCAATATCCTCGAAGCCGCCGTCACGGCTGCCCGCGCCCGCGCCACCGTCGGCGAAATTTCCGATGCGCTGCGCGTGGTGTTCGGCGACCACACCGCCGTGCCGGAAGTCGTCCGCGATATCTATGGCGATGCCTATAAGGATGAACCGGAACTGGCGACCTTGTCGGCCCGGCTTTCCGACTTTTCCCGCACAACCGGCCGCAAGCCGAAGATCATGGTCGCCAAGCTTGGCCAGGATGGCCACGATCGCGGCGCCAAGATCATCGCCTCGGCCTTTGGCGATATCGGTTTCGATGTGGTGGCCGGCCCCCTGTTCCAGACGCCGGAGGAAGCAGCCGACATGGCGGTCAGTGCCAAGGTGCACGTCATCGGCATGTCGTCGCTGGCCGCCGGCCACAAGACGCTGGCACCGCAGCTTGTCGAGGCGCTGAAGGCCAAGGGCGGCGCCGACGTGATCGTCGTCGTCGGTGGCGTCGTGCCGCGCCAGGATTACCAGTTCCTGCTCGACCATGGCGTCGCCGCCGTCTTCGGCCCCGGCACCAACGTCATGGAGGCCGGACGCGCCGTGCTCGACCTCATGGAAGGTAAGCTGCGCAACGCGTGAGGCGAGAATTCGCCACAATTAATCATCGCTGAAAAGTTGTGCTTCCGATTTCAAGGAAATGTCGCATTCTGTTCTCGTGCTCGGGTGATTCGCCTCATGTGCCTGCGTCCAGGCCGGATTGAGAGCAGAACGACAACGCTAAATGATTTAGCCGGGGGGCAGCGCAATGCAGAAGCGCGACGACGTCGAAAACTGGGCAGTTTACAGGGCACAACAGATACTGATGCGCGAGGGCATGGACCTCGCTCTGTCGGCACGCGATTTCGACAGCGGCACGGTTAGAGCCAAGGGCAAGCTCCTTGCCATGGCGATCGCGGCTTCCCTGGTCGAAGCGTCCGCAGCCAGGGCGGAATGATCGGACGGAGCATGTGCTATTACCGGCAGCGACGCTGCCCGGTGGCTCGTTCTCCGGCTCAATACCCCCAGATCTGGGAATTGCCAGCGCTCCTCAAGGCTTTACACTATCGGTCAAACTGGGTGTGTTTCGAACGGTAGGGTGGAACAATGTCGTTTCTGTCGGACATGGCCTTGAACCAGAGTGAAATCGAAGTGGTCTGCGGTGCGCTGGAGGAATGGTGCGAGGAAACCCGCACTACCCTCGACAGCGATGACGGCCGCGATGCCGCCACCGTGATGCTCGGCCTCTACAAGACCGGCCATGGAACCAAGGGCTCGATCCTCCAAGCGATGCGCCGGGTCAACGGCGAGTAACTCGAGCGACTTGCAGGATGCAAGCCGAGGCTCTACATAAGAGCCATGCAGCGCCGGAACTTCGACGAGATGAATTGCCCCATCGCCCGTACCCTCGACCGGGTGGGCGAATGGTGGAGCATTCTCATCCTACGGGATGTGTTCTTCGGCCGCACGAAATTCGATGAATTCCAGAAAAGCACCGGCATTGCGCCCAACATCCTGACACGGCGGCTGAAATCGCTGGTCGAGGCCGGGCTTCTGGAAAAGCGCGCCTATCAGGACCGGCCGGTGCGCTACGAATATCTGCTGACCGACATGGGGCGTGAACTGCAGCCTTTGCTGATCGCGCTGTCGATGTTCGGCAACCAGCATTTCGCCGATCGCGGCGTCACCATGCGGCTGACCGACACGGAAACCGGGGCCGCCGCCCTGCCGATCTATGTCGACAGCTTGACCGGCAAGCCGATCGACGCTGAAAATTTCTCTCTGAAATCAATCCGCCAGGCCTGAATTTTCCCCGGTCCCAGAGACTGCGGTAAACTCCTCTGAGATCGTCAGTGGAGACCGTCTCTTTGCGCTTTTCTGCCCTTACAGTTCCCGAGCCGTCTTGCCGATGAGGCACAGGCCCACGCTGATCGCCATCCTCTCCGCTAGTAACTTGCATAATGAAAGCTTATGTACTAGTGACTTTCATATTGATAGTCATTTAGTCGCATCGCTCCTGATGCCGGGCCCGTTGAGAACCCTGCCCATGCTCTCCACAACGCTTTCCAGACGGCTAGAACAGCGCGACATCCATTATGGCTGGATCGTTGCCGCCACCGCATTCCTCACCATGCTCGTCACTGCCGGAACCATCGGCGCACCATCGGTTCTGATCCTGCCCCTGCAGAAGGAATTCGGCTGGGAGGCAACGGAGATTTCGGCGGCCCTTGCGATGCGCTTCATCCTGTTCGGGCTGATGGCGCCGTTTGCCGCCGCGCTGATGAACCGGTTCGGCATGCGGTTGATGGCGTTGACGGCGCTGACCGTCGTGTTCATCGGCATGGGCCTGTCGCTGTTCATGCGCGAGGTCTGGCAACTGGTCGTGCTCTGGGGCTTCGTCGTTGGTACCGGCACGGGGCTGACCGCGATGGTGATGGGCGCAACCGTCGCCACCCGCTGGTTCACAGCCCGGCGCGGCCTGGTCATCGGCCTGTTGACGGCCAGCACCGCCACCGGCCAGCTCGTGTTCATGCCGCTGATCGCGGCGCTGACGGAAGCCTATGGATGGCGTGCGGCCGTCCTGTTCATTCTCGGCATGCTGTTCGTCTGCGCCGTGGCCATGCTGCTGTTCATGCGCGACAGGCCTTCGACCTCGGCTTGCGTCCCTATGGCCAAGTGGTTGACGACCCGCCAGCCACTGCTTCGCTCAAGACCAATTCGCCAATCGACGTGCTCATCGAGGCCTCGAAGACAAAAATCTTCTGGGTGCTGTTCCTGTCGTTCTTCGTCTGCGGCGCATCGACCAACGGGCTGATCCAGACGCATTTCGTCTCGCTCTGCGCCGATTATGGCATGACGGCAATCACCGCGACGGGCATTCTCGCCATTATCGGCGTGTTCGATTTCGCCGGCACCGTCGCATCCGGCTGGCTGTCCGACCGTTACGATAACCGCTGGCTTCTATTCTGGTATTATGGCCTGCGCGGATTGTCGCTGCTCTGGCTGCCGTTCACCGGCTTCGAATTCCTCGGCCTGTCGATCTTCGCCATTTTCTACGGGCTGGATTGGGTGGCCACCGTTCCGCCGACCGTAAAACTCACCGCTCAGCATTTCGGCCGCGAGCGGGCCAACATGGTGTTCGGCTGGGTATTCACCGGCCACCAGATCGGCGCCGCCTTCGCAGCCTTCGGCGGCGGCTTCATCCGCGACAACTACGCGAGCTACCTGCCCGCGCTGATGATCGCCGGAGCGCTTTGCCTGATGGCAGCACCGCTGGTACTTTCGGCAGGCAGGTCCAAGCTGAAGCCGGCGATCGTCAGTTGATGGTGGTCAATTGACGCTGACGGGCTTGGAGCGCATGCGCGACACCGTCTCGCGTTCGGCCCGCTTGCAGCGCATCGGCGGCAGGTTGCGGTCCATCAGGTCCATGTCCTCCAGCACCATGTCGCCCATCTTCTTGAAGGCGCTGTCGAGCGCTCCGGCCCGGTGGGCGGAGCGGAGAAAACCCTTGAGGCTGCGGACAGGATGATCTGATGGCAATGGCTCGTCGGGATAGACATCGCTGGCTGCCACGATATGGCCGCGTGCGACCGCTGCCATCAGCGCATCGAAATCGACGACATTGGCGCGGCTGAGCAGGATGAAGGCGGCGCCCGGACGCATGCTGGCAAAAGCCTGGGCGCCGACGAAATGCTGGTTCTCGCTTGTGACTGCCGCAACGACGAAAATGAAATCGCTCTGCGTCAAAACATCCTCCAGGCTCGACGGCTTGACGCAGTTATCGATGAGGATCGAGGCCGGCATCCAGGGATCGTAGACGCGGGTATTGGTGCGGAAACCGGAGAGCACGCGGTTCAGCGCCTTGCCGAGATCGCCGAAGCCGACAATGCCGACATCGGCACCCGACAGCAGCCGTGCCCTTGCATTGCCCTCGCCACCCCACAGCTCACGGCCCTCCCGGAAATCGACGTCGGCATCGACGATGCCGCGGGCGATGTTCAGCGCCATGGCAAGGCCCATCTCGGCGACCGGCTCGGCAAACACCTGGCCCGTCGTCACCACATGGATGCCGCGGGCAAACAGAACCTCATAGGGCATGTTGTTGATCAGGTTGCTTTCGACATTGAGGATGCAACGCAGCTGCGGCATGCGCGCCAAAGTCTCGGCACTCAGGGGCGGCTGGCCGATTATGTAACGCGCTTCGCGGAGGATATCGTCGCCCAGCCCAGCGATATTGTCCGGATCGGCTTCGACGATGCGATACCTGGCTTTCAACTGCTCCAGTGCCTGCGGCGTGAAGATCAGATCGAGCGTGCGCGGCTCCGGCGCGCAGATGGCCAAGGGCCGTTGCGTTTCAGGCATGATATCATCTCCCTGGCCGGGCGCGGGAAAGGCCCGGCATTCCTCTTGGCCGAACTTGTATTGATGATCCGCCGATTTGCAAGGCGGCCGGCCGGGAGGATGGGTCTAATAATCGAGACCGCGCATATAGCGGTCGATCGAGCGGGGCGTGCCGGGAGACTGGAACACCGGGCCGTCGCCCTGGCGGCAATTGTTGATGGTCCGGTAGCGCGGAGCAAAGGTGGGGTGGCCCTCGCGCTCGACGACGGTCTGTTCGCAGTAGATCCGCTTGGCATCGAAAGCCTCTTCCGGTGTCTTCACACCCGGCAGATCGGTATAGACCTGGGCAAGCTGAACGGGCGTGGTTGACGGCGGCGTAGCGGCGACGGGAACACCGGACAGAACCAGGGCGGTGGAAAGAAAAACAGTCTGCAGGATCAACATCTACGTTCCAACTGGTACCCGATGAACGCCATGGGTCTCCTCCCGGGCATGAGGAGACGGTATCGTTTCCGGTGAAGTTGCGCTATAGCCCAACGACTTGAACCAAAGTGCTGCACCTTGTCCGGCTGATGTGGGGTTTTCCATGGCAAATACAATACGGCTTCACGAAGGCGACATTTCAGTTGAAGACGCTGCCCGCTACAAGGGCGCCATCGCCATCGATACCGAAACGCTCGGCCTCATTCCGCGCCGCGACCGGCTCTGCGTCGTGCAGCTTTCGCCCGGCGACGGTACGGCCGATGTGATCCGGATTGCCAAGGGCCAGACGCAGGCGCCGAACCTCGTTGCCATGCTGGAAGACCCAACCCGCCAGAAGATCTTCCACTTCGGCCGCTTCGATATCGCCGTGCTGTTCCACACGTTCGGCGTCACGACGACGCCGGTGTTCTGCACCAAGATCGCCTCGCGGCTGACGCGGACCTATACGGACCGGCACGGGCTGAAGGACAATCTGAAGGAACTGCTCGATGTCGATATTTCCAAGCATCAACAATCCTCCGACTGGGCAGCCGAAAAGCTCTCGCAGGCGCAGGTGGAATATGCCGCGTCCGACGTGCTGCATCTGCACGCGCTGCGCGACACGCTGACTGCACGCCTAATCCGCGATGGCCGCGCCGACCATGCCGACGCCTGCTTCGCCTTCTTGCCGACCCGTTCCAAGCTAGACCTGATCGGCTGGGAAGAAACTGATATTTTCGCGCATAGCTGATGCCGCAGTCCGGCCAGCAAGTGACCGGTCGGGAGCGATACATGCAAGACCAGAGCTGCCGGTGCGATGTACCCGCGGCGTCTCCGCAGTTGACGATATCCTAATGTAATAATTGCGAAAATAGGTTAATCACACATTAATGGTTGCCGGTTATCCTTAACGTTATCCCACGTTGCAAACCAGGCAGAGCTGCGATGATCACACCCCTTCAGTCAAGCGCCGGAACCGTTACCACCACGCTGATGCAGTCGATGATCGACCAGGCGGAAGAGAAGCGCGCCGAAGACGAGAAGAAGGCGCGCAGGGAAACCAAAGAGGATGATATCCTCAAGGCCCGGATCTCGGCAAGCAAGAGCCATGCGGCGCTGAACGACAAGGTCAACGCGCATTTCTTCGGCGCCCTGAAGAGCGACGACAGCCCGATGGTCGAGCTGATCTCGCGTTTTCTGGATATCCTCGGCGTGACGCGCGACGATGGTGAATCCAATACGGATTTCGGCACCCGTGTCGGTGATACGCTCACGCTGGTGTCGATGATCGGCAAGAAGGAGGCGAACCTTCCCATTTCATCACCGATCCCCGGGCACGCGCAGGAGATCACGCTGGCTCGTTTCCGGGTCAAAGTCGATGACATCGATGCGGTGCTCGATGGCACTGCCGAAGAGCCGACCGAAATGACGAAGATGGCTGCCCGCTTCGTGGCGCGTTACGGTCTGACACAGAACGACGGTGAAGAGGATCTGCCGTATAGCAAGCGCATCGGCGAGACGATGGCGAGCGTGCGCAAGTCGCTGCCGGTCGATATTGCCGAGCTCGAAACCAAGGCCGGTTTGAGAGACCTTGGGATCACGGCGGCCCAACTCGTGGATGCGATCAAAAACCCCACCGGCAAGCAGGCGCAAATCATCCAGGAAGCTCTCGATGATGCGGCGCGCGATACCGGCACATCGAAGGAAGACAAGCAGATCGCCATCCAGCGGCTGGAGGATATCGCCGATCCGAAATCCCTCGAAGAGCTGAAGCTTGAACGGACACAGCAGCCGGACCCGACCCGGGTCGAGACCGATGAAACGCGCAAAGAGCGCGAAGAGCAGATCCAGAAGCTTGAGGCGGGCGTGAAACTGGAGGAGGTCCAGGAGGTCCAGGAGACGATCGCCGAGGTTAACGATGCCATCCTCAACGCTCCATCCACTGGAACGGACACGACAACGGATGGTACGCCTGCCGCTGAGGCCGTTCCTGCCGGCGACCTCCTGCTGACCATGGCTGCCAGCGCCGAAATGGCGGAAATGGTTGCGAAGGTGGAAAGCGCCACTGCCGACACCAGCTCAACTCGGATCGAACCGCTCGATACCGAGGACGGCACGACCAAGCAATCCGAGGAAGCAAAGGACGAGACTGATATGGCCGTGCTTCTGGCGCGCTCTGGCCCTGGCGATGCAGCCGCACCGGTGGGTGAAGAAGCTTCGGCTGAAGGTATTCTGGCCGTCGGCGCTGATGAAAACGGAGTCTACGAAATTCTCAAGCGTCAGGCCGAGGGGACGAAGGCAGAAGCTGCCTAATCAGCCACTGACACGACAAAACAGCGCGTCCAACATGACGCATCAACGGACTGGACCGATTTGACATGCTGTTTCCGACCCAGCAAGCGGCCGCGACCGGCATCACATCCCTCATGCAATCGGTCATCGATGACGCTGGAAAGCGCCGGGTTGAGGAAGATGAAAAGCTGAAAGGCAAGAAGGAGGACAAGGTCCTCAAGACAAAGCTGCGCTCCGACGAAGTGCAGGGTGCCGCCAATGAGAAAATCAACGCGCATTTTTTCAACACGGGCGCCCTCGATGTCAACGAGATGAAGATCAAGCTGGTTGAATCTCTTGGAAAAATGCTCGGCATTGAAAAGCAGGAAGGCCAGTCCGGTTACAGTTACGGCGTGCAACTTGAAAAGGCGATCGCGCAACTCGGTCCCCAGGAGAAATTCGCCTTGACCGACAAGCTCGGTCTCGCCGATCTCGGGATTTCTCTCGATGACCTCGTCAAGGCGATCAAGAACCCCTACGGCAAAGAGGACGACAAACTCGAAATCGCGCTGGAAGAACGCGCCACCGGTATTTCGGGAACTACGGCGTCGCGGACGAAGGTCCTGCAGAGAATGGAAACCATTGTCGATCCGAAAACCCTTGAAGAGCTGAAGCTCGAGCGGGCAGGAGAAACGAGCGATCCGACCAAGGTCGAGGATGCAGAAACGAAGGCGGAGCGCGAAGAACAGATTGGCGCACTGGAGGCCGGAGAAAAGCTGGAGGACGTCAAGGACCTCCACGAGGCGGTGAAAACACAGAACGAACAGGCGATCGGCAAAGGCGCGGCTGAAGCTGGAGCGACCGAAGACCCGGTGGCAGCTGCCGTCGAGACGATCCAGGTTCTGGCTGCGGGCGGAGAGGCGATCCGGGACATTCCGGACGCGGCAGAGGCACCAGAGGGCGTTGCCAGTGAGTTGGCTGACAGAGGTCCCGAAAATGCCAACGGCAAGAACGATATTTCGTTAAGCGAACAGGAAGAGGTCTACCTGATTTCGAATAACGGCCCAGACATGACTGAAGTCACCGAGCCGATTCTGCCCATCGAGGTTGATGAAAACGGCATCTATGCGCTGCTTGCAAAGAAGGAAAAGCAAGCAGCCTGATTAAGGCTTGGGCCGAACAATGCCGAGACGCGCCATCACTTCCTTGGGGATGCCATAGCGCTGGACGGCATCGCGGTTTGAGCGCAGGCCGCAGATCTCTCGCTGGATGAAGAACGCCCAGACGACGTCAGCGGCATCATCCAACAATTGCTCACGACGCTCCGGTGTTGTTTTAGGGTCGCTGAGCACGCTCAACGCGGCGGTCGCCTTTTCCACCTTCAATCCATGCCGACCGAGCGCATCCGCCCGCTCCGACATCAGCTCGTATTCAAGCAGGTTGAGAGCACCATCCTTGGTAAAGGGCGGCGACAGGGATTGGGGCGGACGAACCGTCATCTTGAGGGCTCCACGATAAACCAGAGCCAAAGATGGGGCGGTACCGGCCGCCAGGCAATACGCTATTTTGCCCGGGCGCGGATTTCTTCAAAGCTCCAATCGCGCAGCAGATCGCCATTCTTCCAGACCGTTTCCAGATGATTGTGGCGATCCTTGAGCTCATCGAGACGCGCCGCTTCAAGGCCACCGAGCCCGTTGACAACTGCCTGGCGTCCCGCCTTTGACGCCTTGACGTTCATGGTGGCGGGACGTTTGAAGACATCGTGCCATTTGCCGGCTTCATCAAGCCGCGCATTGGTTTTCATGGCGAAGGAATAGGTATCGCGGTTGACTTTCTGCAAGAGGCCGCCACCCATGCCGAAGGCGATGTTTTCGGCGGAAAAACCGAAAGCCTCCAGCCGGCCGAGGATCTGGCTGATATCGGCGTTGGAAATGCCGTCGCCCTGGATCACCCGGACGGACCTGTCGAGCACCTTGTAGCCCTTGCCGTTCAGCGTTGAGCCGAAGTGATAGTCGAGCTGCTTGATCACATGCACCGGCGTCTCGATCGGATCGCCGCTGTCGGGCCGGATGACCACCGTACCGCCGCTGGCCCTGACCTTTTCACGCAACTGCTCGCCCCAGATTTTCGAGACCGCATAGTTGATGTCGTAGCTGTCCGACACGACGGCGAACATGCCGCCGCCGGCAAAGCGATCGATCATGTTGGAATAGGCCTCTGCTTCCCGCTCGACGCCCCAGGCGGTCATCGTCGAGTGTTCGGATGCGGGGATCGAGAACCCGGCCATTTTGGCGCCATAGTAGCGCTTCGCATAGAGCACGCCGGTCATGGTGTCGGTGCCCATGAAATTGACGAGATGGGCGGCTCCGCCGATGCCCGCCTGCTCCAGAGCGCCGACACCCCGGGCACCGAAATCGTGCAGGCGGAACGGCAGGGCTGCTTCCGGATCGTCGCAGGTCTTTTCGAGGATCGGCCGGATGATCTGCTTGACCTTGCGTGCATTGCTGGCGACCGATGACGGATACCAGACGGCACGCAGCAGCGCGGTCTCGATATAGGATGTCAGCCAGTAGCTGTCCGGATCGGTATTGACGACCTGGACCATCGGCACGCCGCGGCGCAGCAGCGTTCCCTCCGGCAGGGCCTGGATTTCAAGCGGAAGATAGCCACCGAAATGATCGACGATGCGCATCCAACCGGCCCGGTTGAACGGCAGGCCATGGGCAAGAACGATCGCTTCCGCCTCATCGACATCGGCCCGGGTTACCGGCTTGCCGAGATATTCCTTGAGGAACATCTGCAGGCCGAAGAACAGGACGTCCGCCAGATCGGGATGACCCCGGGTCTCGATATAGGCGGAGATGCCGCGCGTGCCTGGTGGATATTGAAGGAAATGGCTGAATTTATAGCTATCGGTGTTGAGGATCAGGTTGGTCAAGTTCATCGCATTCCCCCCGAAAGCAATTCCATGCCCGCCGCGTAATGGGCGGCGGCGCAGCGCAAATATGTACGCGAGCGGCGAAAGGGCGGCAAGGGTCAAGGGGCGCCTTGCCGCCCCGGATATCGCACCTTCGGTATGGTTAATAATCTGTCAATCATTCCATCCTAATATGGAAGCATACAATGCTCGGCAACCTTGGTTCCGAGGCCACCGCCGCAGTCTGGTTTGGCCGTGAACGAGCCCTCGGGCATGCGCATGAAGCGCCATCATCCCTCGACATTGCTTGGTGTCATCCGGCCCTTAGCCCGCATGCCGAACTGCCTACGGCCTCCCCCTCGAACCTGACGGAGATTGCGATGCTCATGCCCATTCTCACAGTCAAGATGCCTGTCGCTTCGGCGCAGGCGGCGATCGTGGTGGAAGCCATCACACCGCGAGAGCGGATGCTGCCGGTCGCGATTCCGGGCCGGATCTCGGGAAACCAGTCGGACGCGGTTCTGAAAATTCTGGAGACGCTGAACCGCCATCTGCTCGGAAGCGAACCTCTGCCGAAGGACGCCTTGATTCGCCTGCTCGATACGCTGGCAAAGATCCTGAAATTTCCACCTCTGCCGCAGGAGACGTTGCGCGATTTCACCAAACGGCTGGCCGTCTTTCTTGAGACGCTGCCGCCGGCAGCGCGGGCGGCGCTGGAAAAGCAGCTGGGGCAGCACAACCTGGCGATTTCCATGAAAATTCTCGCCGAGGTGCTGAAGATGCCCTCGATCATCGATATGCCGCGCCTGCTGGACAAGCCCGTCATGCCGCCCATTGTGCCTCGCGCCGATAGAACGCAGCCGGATGGCAAGCCGCTGCCCAATACCACCGGGCCACAGGGGCAGGCACAGGCGCCCGTTCCGGGCCGGCAGGCGCCAGCGCTCAACCTGCAAAGGATGGTAGCAAACCCTGCCGTCATTGCCGACCCCGGACTGTTACAGGCCGCACTGAAGAAAGCCTTCGGCGGTGACGACACGGCTCCAGCCATCATTGCCTTCGAAGAGAGCATCAACGAGGACGGCCCGGCGGCGGCATTGCGCACGGAGCAGCCGGCAAAGGCCCAGACGGCGCGCGGCAACGACGCAGCACCTGCCAGCGGGCAGCCGCAACAGACGACCAGGGCGAACTCCGACACGATCCCGCTGCTGCGCGCTGCTGCAGCCTTTCTGGCCGCCGATCCGGAGGCCTTGTCGCTGGTCGCCACGATCGCGTCCGACATGGATGGCCAGTTGAAGGCAGAATTGGCGGAGGAACTGGGCCTTGACCTTTCCGAGCCAAAGGAAGCGTCCACGCGGCCAGAGCATTCTGCCGGTACGACCAGACTTGAAGCCGACATCGATGGCGGCGATTTCCGAACGCTGGAAACAGAACCAGACACGCCGGTAAGTGCGGCAACGTCACGGGTCAAACCGACAGTTACCCGCGATCTCAACGAGGTCGTTGGCTTCAAGGGGCATGATCTAGGCGAGTGGGAGCTGGAGATCGAACCGCAGGATCAATCCTCCAACAGCGCCGATGACCTCCTCTCGCCGTCGGACGAAGCGGCAATGCACCGCCCGGAAAAGAGCCTTGCCCAGACGCTGAAAGTGTTGGTCGAAGCCAGCCTGCCGCTGCCCGGCGCAGCCCCGGACGGAGCCGATACACTGTTTGCAATGCTTGCCGGCGAGACGGCGGACATGGATGCCGAAATCCTGTTTGCCCAGCTGGAAGCAGCCGACAATGCCGAGATGCTGGCGGACACATCTCTGCTCACCGGCGATATCGGCGACCAGATGGAGATGGCTGGGCTCGAATCCGACACATGGAGCGCAATGCTGGATGGACCGGAGGAAAAAGCGGCCGGCCGACAGGCGCTCCTGCATTCCGCGACGATGGAAGAGAATGCACGCGAAGCCCTAACGCCCCGCCTGCCGGACGCGGGCATTATCCGCGACGCAATCCCCTTCGCGATGATCCCCTACCTGCCGGCAAAGACGCAGGAGACGCGAACCCTCGAAGTGGAGGACGAGGAAAAACAGGCCTTTGCTGACGAAGAGGATCAAGGCCAGCATGGCGAAGACGGCGACCAGCCAGAAACCCGGGACGAGGATGCGAACACTGCCCAGCAGGCCGATCCGGACGAGCCCGGGAACGACGGCGATGCCGCCTATGATCTCTACCGCCGCATGGGCGGGTACGGCTGAGCCCATTCGCGCAGACGCAGCTGCAGAAGAGGACACGAAAAAGCCCGCGGAAATCGCTTTCCGCGGGCTTCTTTATTCAGACTGCAGAGGCTTATTCGCCGCCGCGGTTCTTCAGGGCTGCACCCAGGATGTCGCCGAGCGAAGCGCCACTGTCGGACGAACCGAACTGTGCGACGGCTTCCTTCTCTTCAGCAATTTCCAGAGCCTTGATCGACAGCATGACCTTGCGGTCCTTCTTGGAGAAGTTGGTGACGCGGGCGTCGACAACCTGACCAACGGAGAAACGCTCCGGACGCTGTTCGTCGCGGTCACGCGACAGATCGGCACGGCGGATGAACGAGGTGAGGTCTTCGTGGTTGACGAGCTTCACTTCGATGCCACCGTCGTTGACGGCCAGGACTTCGCACGAGACAACGGCGTTCTTGCGCAGATCCCCAGATGTAGCGGCATCGCCGACTGCATCCTTGCCGAGCTGCTTGATGCCGAGCGAGATGCGTTCCTTTTCGACGTCCACATCCAGAACGACGGCCTTGACCATGTCGCCCTTGTTGAACTCTTCGATGACCTGTTCGCCCGGACGGTTCCAGTCGAGGTCGGAGAGATGCACCATGCCGTCAACGTCGCCGTCGAGGCCAATGAACAGGCCGAATTCGGTCTTGTTCTTGACTTCGCCTTCAACTTCCGTGCCAGCCGGATGGCTGTGCGCGAATGCCTGCCACGGGTTCTCGAGCGTCTGCTTGAGGCCGAGCGAGATGCGGCGCTTGGTCGGGTCGACTTCGAGAACGACAACGTCGACTTCCTGCGTCGTGGACAGGATCTTGCCGGGATGTACGTTCTTCTTGGTCCAGGACATTTCGGAAATGTGGATCAGGCCTTCGATGCCCGGCTCCAGCTCTACGAATGCACCGTAGTCGGTGATGTTGGTGACGGTACCGGAGATCTTCTTACCGACCGGGTACTTGGCACCAATGCCATCCCAAGGATCCGACTCGAGCTGCTTCATGCCGAGCGAGATGCGGTGGGTTTCCTGGTTGATGCGGATGATCTGAACCTTGACCTGCTGGCCGATGTTCAGGATTTCCGACGGATGGTTGACGCGGCGCCATGCCATGTCGGTGACGTGCAGCAGGCCGTCGATGCCGCCGAGGTCAACGAATGCACCGTAATCGGTGATGTTCTTGACGACGCCGTCAACAACCTGGCCTTCTTCGAGGTTCTGGACGATTTCCGAACGCTGTTCAGCACGTGATTCTTCAAGAACCGTACGGCGCGAAACAACGATGTTGCCGCGGCGCTTGTCCATCTTGAGGATTTCGAAGGGCTGCGGGTTGTGCATCAGCGGAGTGACGTCGCGGATCGGACGAATGTCGACCTGGGAGCGCGGAAGGAAGGCAACGGCACCATCCAGATCGACGGTGAAACCACCCTTGACCTGGTTGAAAATGACGCCTTCGACGCGTTCGCCGGCTTCGAACTTGACTTCGAGACGGATCCAGCTCTCTTCGCGGCGAGCCTTTTCGCGCGACAGAACGGCTTCGCCCATCGCATTTTCGATGCGCTCGACGTAAACTTCGACTTCATCGCCGACCTTCAGCGTGCCGTCCTTGGCCTTCGCGCCGAATTCCTTCAGAGCGATGCGGCCTTCGACCTTGAGGCCGACGTCAACGATTGCGACGTCCTTCTCGATGGCCGTTACAATACCCTTGGTGACGTAGCCTTCGGCAAGATCCTGCGTAGCAAAGGATTCCTGCAGCAACGCGGCAAAATCGTCGCGGGTGGGGTTAGCTTGAGACATGAATACTCCTGATGTGCCTTCATGGGGCACAGGCGCCGGGGGTTAGCGTTGACAGGTCCAAAAACCATCCGCTCCAATCATGAAGGAGCAAATCCGGCGCGGGGATGGTGGTTCGGACTATTTCGTCGCAGGTTTGATCGGAAAACCGTGGTTCAGTTTTCCGAACCTGCTGAATGCTTCAATGCGGCATCGACAAACGTCTTCGCCGTTAAGAATGCGGCCTCTATACTCATTTCGGACGTATCTAGCAAGTGCGCATCCGCAGCCGGGCGCAGCGGGCTGTCGGCGCGTCCCATGTCGCGTTCGTCACGTTTGACGATATCGGCCAGGATCTCCAGGAAATCGGCCGGAATTCCGTTGCCGACGATCTCGTCGAACCGTCGCCGCGCCCGCACTTCGGCCGAGGCGGTCACATAGAGTTTCACGGGCGCATCCGGGCAGACGACGGTACCAATATCGCGGCCATCGAGCACCGTGCCGGGTTCCCTCAGCGAAAAGGCGCGCTGCGTCTCGACAAGCGCCTGGCGTACCAGCGGCATGACGGCGATCTTGGAGGCCGCTTCGCCGATCGAATGGGCGGAGAGGACGCTGCGGTCGAGCCCCGCAAGCTCGATGTCGCGGGCCATCTGCTCGGCGATCCTCTCGTCGTCCAGCGGCAGTCCGGCATCCAGCAGCGCCTTGGCAGTGGCGCGGTAGGTCAACCCGGTATCGAGATGATAGAAACCGTATTCCTCGGCGATCCGGCGCGACAATGTCCCCTTGCCTGCAGCCGCAGGTCCGTCGATGGCGATGATGAAAGTCATTGTGCTACCTGAAAATGGATATGATCGTCGTGGCGGGCCGCCCGGCAGCCTTGGAATCTCACACTATCGTTCTCGACGGCAAGCGTTTTTGCGAGATGCATTCGCATGTTCCCGGCCAGCCCTCCCCGGCCAGCCCTCCCCATCCAGCTCGGCGGAAAATGGAAAAACGCCAGCGCGCGGAACCCGCTATCCGCGACTTTG
Organism: Pararhizobium sp. PWRC1-1; assembly: GCF_049897905.1. Classification (NCBI taxonomy): domain Bacteria; kingdom Pseudomonadati; phylum Pseudomonadota; class Alphaproteobacteria; order Hyphomicrobiales; family Rhizobiaceae; genus Pararhizobium; species Pararhizobium sp. PWRC1-1. Next base: position 251,672 of record NZ_JAFCXE010000005.1, read on the forward strand.
CATGCTGCGTAACACCAAGTTGCAGAATGGTCATCCTCTCTTCCAAAGAAAAGCGCAGCGGACGCTTGCACAAGTTAAGCTTTGACAGACGGGGCCAAGACGATTATGGGGACCGGCTAATTCATTTCATCTTCAACGCCGGTATTCCGGCAGATGCCGGTAATCCCGGCCATTCAAGAGGCTTTGACCGTGGCAAAAGCGGAACTTGGAACAAAACGCGCCGATCCGGAAACGGGCCGTAAATTCTACGACCTGAACAAGGACCCGATCGTTTCTCCCTATACCGGAAAATCCTACCCGCTCTCCTTCTTCGAGGAAACATCCGTTGCCAAGGTAATGGAAAAGGCCGCCGAAGAAGACGAGGTTCAGGAAGTCGATACCGAGAACCCCGAAGTGGAACTGGTCTCGCTCGAGGATGCCGACAGCGAAGCAGCCGGCGGCGACGACATTCCGGATCTGGGCGATGACGACGTCGAAATTGAAGGCGATGACGACGACACCTTCCTGGAAGCCGACGAGGACGACGAGGACGGCCTGTCCGACCTGATCGGCGTCTCGGACGACGACGACGAGGTCTAAACCTCACAGAATTCAAACAATTGCGTCCGCACGGGGTTTTCAACCCTCATGCGGACGCAAGGCTCCGGGCGCACACAATAAAAACGTCGCCCTTTGTCTTTTTCGGCTTGCCATCTTCAAAAAGCAGAAGTATGAAGCCGCCAACCGACCGGACAAACAGTTCGGACGGCCTTCCCGGAACCGGCCTAGCCGGACCCAAAATGGGGCTATAGCTCAGCTGGGAGAGCGCTTGCATGGCATGCAAGAGGTCAGCGGTTCGATCCCGCTTAGCTCCACCAAATCTTTTCCTGATCCACTGTTGAGTACCGCAAAGCGTTTGATCTGCATCGACCGCGTCTTGCTGCGTCAACCTGTTACCCACAACACTCAACCGCCCGTTCCCTCATCTTTTCCATTGACTGCAAACCATCCTCGCGCTCCAACCGTCGCTACAAAAAAGCGACAGGGGAGCAGATCATGGATCTCGGGATCAACGGCAAGCGGGCACTCGTTCTCGGCGGCAGCAAGGGGCTGGGGCGCGGGATTGCCGAGGCGCTGGCGGCAGAGGGAGCGATTGTTGCCCTGACGGGGCGGGATCAGGCCAAGTCGGCGTTGAGTGCGGCGGCGATCGGTGATTCGGTCCGCGGATTTGCGCTTGATCTTGAAGACCCCGATGCCATTGACCCATTCCTCGACCGGCTTGCGGCCGATTTCGGTGATATCGATATCCTCGTGTTGAACGGTGGCGGGCCACCGCCGAGCCTGGCTTCGGAGATCGATCCGGCGTTCTGGCGCGCGCAATTCGATACGATGGTGCTGGCCGGCATGCGGATCACCAACCGTTTGCTGCCGTCCATGCGGCAGAACGGCTGGGGGCGGATCATGGCCGTGGCCTCCACCAGCATTCGCGAGCCGATCGCGGGCCTCACGGCCTCCAACGCGCTTCGCAGCGCCGTTGCCGGCTGGCTGAAGACGCTTGCGGGCGAAGTGGCGGCCCAAGGCGTTACCGTCAACATGCTTCTGCCCGGCCGGCTGGCGACAGACAGGACGCTGAGCTTCGACAAAATGGATGCAGCGAGTGAAGGGTTAAGCATCGAGACGGTTGCGGCTCGCAGCCAGTCGGACATTCCGATCGGCCGTTATGGTACGCCGGCGGAGTTCGGGGCGGCGGCAGCATTTCTAGCCAGCCGTCAGGCAGGCTACATTACCGGCGTCGCGCTGCCGATCGACGGCGGTCTCAGCCGGGCAATGTTGTAGCCGCCTTCATTGCTCTGGCGCGGCATGGCCGTCCGGTCCACGGACGGCGGGGGGAGCCGATGCTCCTATTCGGTTGGTTCGGCCTCGAACCAGGAATTGCTGAAGGTCAGATTGGCCATCGAAACAGCTCTGCCTTTGTCATCGCGAACCACAACGGATACTGCGCCGTTTGGCTGCTCGCCAATCTCATCCTGGACGACATCCAGCAAGATCCGGCTGACTTCCCGGGTCACGCTTTCGCGTGTTGAGAGCTCCAACCCGTCTTCGTCGCGAGTTGCGCCGTCGCCGTTGTGCAGATCGAAAAAGTAGCGGCTCATCATCTTTGCATCCCTTGAACGATCAGGAATTCGCCGGAATGAAAATAGTTCCTGAAATCAACAGGATTCGTCATTCATGTGTCAATGTTAAATGAGCCCCGACCGTTTGTGGGATAGGTGGAGAGCCCATCCCTCACATGGCATGCCGCAAATTGATCGATTCCCTCCTCCTCAATCTTCAAAGTCATGATGTGGTGTCGCCTCATGAGGTAGCCCTGCTCAGGAACTTGATCTGGCGCGACAGGCGCTTCAAGGTCGACGAGGAGATCGTGGTCGAGGGATCGCGGCCGGGCTATAGCACGCTGCTGATCGACGGCTTTGCGGCGCGCTACAAATTCCTGGCCGATGGTACGCGCCAGATCACCGCCCTGCACATTTCAGGCGATTTCGTCGATCTGCATGCCTTTCTCCTGAAAACCATGGACCATGGCATCGTTGCGATGTCGCAATGCCATGTGGCGTTCGTCGAGCACGGCGATCTCAAGGCCATCACCGAATCGCAGCCGCATCTCAGCCGCCTGCTCTGGCTCGACACGCTGGTGGATGGCGCCATCCATCGCGAATGGATCGTGGCGATGGGGCGGCGTTCGAAGAAGGCCCATCTCGCCCATTTGGTCTGCGAGCTGTTCATGCGGCTGCAGGTGGTCGGGCGGACGACCGGTTACAATTTCCATTTCCCGCTGACCCAGGTGGAGCTGGCCGATGTGCTGGGCATATCGCTGGTGCACCTCAACAAGACCTTGCAGATCCTGCGCAAGGCCGAGCTTCTGACCTGGATCGGCCAGATGATCACCATCCTCGACTGGACGCGCCTGCAGGAACTGGCGCAATTCGACCCGACGTATCTCAGCCAGACGGTGGAGCCTCGTTAGCTGGCGCCGTATCGCTCTTAGCGATGCGCGGCCCAGGGCACGAACCAGCGCTCCAGCAGGCGCGCCAGAATCTCGAACAGGAACGCAATCGCGGCAATGACGATGATGCCAGCGATCACGATGTCGGTGACGAGGAATTGCGCGGCCGACTGGATCATGAAGCCGAGGCCGCGGCTTGCGGCCACCAGTTCGGCTGCCACCAGCGTCGACCAGCCGGCGCCGAGCGCGATGCGGGTTCCGGTCAGGATCGAAGGAATGGCGCTGGGCAGGATCACCTGCAGCAGGATTTGTAGCCGGGTCGCACCAAACGATCTGGCGGCATTGATGAAATCGGCCGGTGCGGATTTGACCCCGGCCGCCGTCGACAGGATGATCGGCGGCAACATGGCGAGCGAAATAACGGTGATCTTCGACGCCTCGCCGATGCCGATCCAGATGATGATCAGCGGCAGATAGGCCAGCGGCGGCAGCGGCCGCAGGAATTCGACGATTGGATCGAGGATGCCCTTGCCGATGCGGCTGGTGCCGATGGCAAGACCGGCGGGAATACCGATGACGATGGCGGCGGCAAGGGCTGCGAAAATCCGCAGCAGGCTGGCGAACGTATGCTCGACAAGCGTCGAATCGACGAAGCCATTGACCGCGACGGAATAGGTCGCCTTCAGCACGATCAGAGGCGATGGCAAAAAGAGCGGCGACACGACGCCATGGGCCGAGGCAAGGCTCCAGGCAGCAATGATGACGGCGATTGTCGCCAGCGAGACCGGCAGGGTTCCGAGGCTGCGCTTGGGCTTCTGCACTTCGATCACGGCATCCGCAGGCACAGTCGGGGTGGCGGGTACAATGGCGCCGATATTGATCGTCATGCCGCTTCCTCCTCGCTATCCGCATGAATGAGGCCGTTCAGGCCATCGTGAAGACGCCGGTATTCCGGTGAGTCCTTGATATCCTGCAGGGACTTTCCGCTGAGCAGCTGGCGGCCGAAGCTTGCCGGGATATCGGCGACGATGCGGCCCGGGTTGGGCGCCAGCACGACGACGCGGGTGGCGAGCAGCATGGCTTCCTCGATACTATGGGTGATCAGCAGCGCCCCGGTCTTGCTGTCCGACCAGACCTTGAGCAGGAATTGCTGCAGGCGGGTGCGGGTCAGCGCATCGAGTGCGCCGAGCGGCTCGTCGAGCAGCAGGAAACGCGGCTGAGACGCCAGCGCGCGGGCGATGCCGACACGCTGGCGCATGCCGCCCGACAGTTCCCAGATATTCTTGGCACCGGCATTGTCCAGGCCGACTTTGGCCAGCAGTTCATCGGCCAGCAGCCGGCGTTCGCCCTTGGCAATCCCCTTGAGCTTCAACGGAAAGGCGACATTGTCGCGCGCATTCAGCCAGGGATAAAGCGCATCGTCCTGGAAGACGACCGCACGATCGGCGGCAGGCCCAGTGATATCCACTCCATCCACCGACACGCGGCCGGACGTGGGCTTGAGGAACCCTGCAGCAAGATTGAGAAGGCTGGTCTTGCCGGAGCCGGAGCGGCCGATGACCGCAATGAATTCGTCCGAGGCGAGATGCAGCGTCACGCCATCCAGTACCAGCCGCGTCTGACGGCTGTCGCGATCGGCCGGAAACGCCAGGGATACGGATTGCAGCGACAGGACGCTCATGATCACACCGATGGTTTGCGGCGCTGGAATCCCGTCGGATTCCAGCGCCTGTTTTTTAAAGACCAGCCTTGGCGGCTTCGACGACCCAGCGCGACGAAACGTAAGGGGCGTAGTCCGGAAGGACCGCCGGGATCTTGCCCTGCTCCAACAAGAAGGCCGAGGTTTCCGCGACAGCCTTTGCCGTGCCGCCGCCGAGCAGATCGGCGCCGGCCTGCTCTTCCAGCGTCGGGAAGTGATAGCCCTTCAGGAGAGCCGGAACTTCCTCGACCTTTGCGCCGGTGAACTTGGCAATCTTCTCGGCTTCCGGCGATGTGGCATTCCAGCTGTCCGGATTGGCAAGGTAGGATGCGTATGCCTTGCCGGTCACCTGAACGAAGCCGGTAACGATTTCCGGATGTTCTTCGGCGAACTTCTTGCTGACGATCCAGGCGTCGAAAGTCGGGCCGCCCCATGAAGCGACATCCGCCGACGTGGCCAGCACGCTGCCGGTTTTCTTCAGTTCGGACAGGACCGGATCCCAGACGTATGCGCCATCGATATCGCCGCGTTCCCAGGCGGCTGCGATTTCCGGCGGCCGCAGGTTGAGGATTTCGACCGATTTCGGATCGACCTTCCAGTGCTTCAGCGCCGTCAGCAGGCTGTAATGGGCTGTAGAGACGAAGGGGGTGGCAATCTTCTTGCCGGCAAGGCCTTCGGGCTTGTCGATGCCCTTGACGGCCAGCGCTTCGGCTTCCGAGATCAGGCCGACGACGAAGATCGTCTCGATCGGAATTTCGCGGCTTGCGGCGGCGGCCAGCGGCGAGGAGCCGACATAGCCGATATCGAGCGAGCCGGAAGCGATCGCGGTGATCACGTCGGCACCGCTGTCGAACTTCTGCCAGTTGATCTTGGCGCCGGTCACCTTTTCATAGGTCCCGTCGGCCTGCGGCACGCGCGACGGCTCGACGATCGGCTGGTAACCGATATTGACGGTGACGTCGGCGGCGTAGGAGAAATTGCTCTGCGTCGTGAAAGCGAGAACGGCTAAGGTGGCGGTTCCCAAAAGGCGGCGTCGGTTGATTGTCATGTCCCTCTCCCGGCAATGGTTCAATGGCATTCCGCGCCGAAGGCTCCGGTGGAATGATGTTTAATCATTGTAAAATTCATAGAATTTATAGAGATAAAAAATTCCTGAATTCGCTATGCTTTCGTAATGCGAATCTAAATTAACGATGGACTTGGGTCTTTTCGCCGGAATGGTACAAAACAGAGAAAACGCGACCGAAAGAGGGAAACGGCAGGATGAAGACAATGCAGATCTACGCCTTCGACATGAAGTGCGTCGGCCACATCAACCATGGTCTGTGGACGCATCCGCGCGATCAGTCGGTGCGCTATACCGATCTCGACTACTGGACGGATCTGGCCATCACTGCCGAACGCGGCAAGCTCGATGGACTATTCCTGGCCGATATCGTCGGGGTTTATGATGTCTACAAGGGCAGCCCGGCACCAACGATCGAGACCGGCGCGCAAATCCCGGTCAACGATCCGCTGATCCCGATTTCAGCCATGGCGCATGTGACCAAACACCTCGGTTTCGGTGTTACCGTCAACACGACCTACGAGCCGCCGTTTCTTCTGGCGCGGCGCATGTCGACGCTGGATCACCTCACCAAGGGGCGGATCGGCTGGAACATCGTCACCGGCTATCTCGATAGTGCTGCCCGCAGCATGGGTATCGAGCGGCAGTCGGACCATGACGCCCGCTACGATGCGGCGGAAGAGTATCTCGAGGTGCTCTACAAGCTCTGGGAAGGCAGCTGGGACGACGACGCGGTGCTGCGCGACAAGACGGGCCGGACATATGCCGATCCGTCCAGGGTACGGGCTGTCAGGCATGACGGGCACTACCACAGGATGGAGGGCATCCATCTCAGCGAGCCCTCGCCGCAGCGCACGCCACTGCTGTTTCAGGCCGGCGCTTCAGCGCGCGGGCAGGATTTTGCCGGCAAACATGCGGAATGCGTGTTCATCGCCAGTGCGACGCCACAAGCCGCCAAGCCGATCGTTGAAGGCTTGCGCCGCAAGGCCGAGGAATTCGGCCGGGGCAGTGATGCCTTGCGCATTCTCAATCTGTTGACCGTCGTTGTCGGGCGGACGGAAAAGGAAGCTCAGGACAAGCTGGAGGACTATCGTCAGTATTCCAGCGTCGAGGCCTCATTGGCACACTATTCCAGCTCCATCGGCATCGACCTTTCGAAATATGGGCTAGATGAGCCGATCGAACAATTGACCACCAATGCCAACCAGTCGGCGCTGGCGGCGATTACCAAGCAGGCCGCCAAGCCGCTGACGGTGCGGCAGATCACCGAACAGATGGTGCTGGGCAGCCGGATGAAGCCGGTGGTCGGTTCGCCGGAGCAGATTGCCGATCATCTGCAGATGTGGATCAAGGACGCCGGCATCGACGGCTTCAACCTCGCCCGTACCGTGGCACCGGAGAGCCTTGCGGATTTCGTCGATCTTGTCGTGCCGGTTTTGCAGGAGCGCGGCCTGTTCAAGGCGGACTATGCTGAAGGACCGCTGCGGCAGAAACTGTTTGGCGGCGCAGATGGAAGACTGACTGCCTCCCACCCCGCCGCCGCTTTCAGGCACACAAGAGATTAGCCGGCTATTTGTGATCCAGCCTGGTGACGAGGCGGTCACCAAGCCACTGGATGCCGCAGACCAGAATGATCAGCACGATCACCACGGCGATCATCACCGTCGTTTCGAACCGCTGATAGCCATAGCGGATGGCGAGATCGCCGAGGCCACCGGCCCCGATGGCGCCGGCCATGGCCGAGGCGCCGACCAGGGTCACCAGCGTCACCGTAAAGCCGGAGATGATGCCTGGCAGCGCTTCCGGCACCAGCACTTCGCGGATGATCGTCCAGCGATTGCCGCCCATGGCGCGTACCGCATCGATCAGGCCACGATCGACCTCACGCAACGACACTTCGGCAATGCGGGCATAGTAAGGGGTCGCTGCGATCGCCAGCGGCACAATGGCCGCCCAGGTGCCAAGCGCCGTTCCGACGATCAGCCGCGTCAACGGGATCAGCGCGACGAGCAGGATGATGAAGGGCACGGAGCGGAAGCCATTGACGATGGCCCCGAGCACGCTGTTCAACCAAGGCTTCTCGGCAATGCCGCCACGGGCGGTGGCAACCAGCGCCAGACCCAGCGGCAGGCCGGCAACCAGCGAGATGATGCCGGAGGCGCCGGTCATGAGAATGGTTTCCCACAGAGAGCGGAAAAGCAGTTCAAGCATGATTGGTGTCATAACCAAGCACCTCCACCCGCGCACCGCGAGCTTTTAGAAAATTCTGGACCTGTTCCGGCAGCGCAGCGTCGCTTGTCGGAACGGCAATGAAGAACCGCGCCACCGGCTGGTCCTGGATATGATCGATACCGCCGTGCACGAGGCGGAAGGACTGCGGCAGCGCTTGCGAAAGATCGGCAAACAGCGCGCCCTGGGCGGCTGGGCCTGCCATATCGATGCTGAGGATCTGCTCGGCTCCAGACACCGGCGACAGCCGCGCGGCGATAGAGTCCGGCAACTGCGGGCGGATGCCGCTGAGCAGGCTCTTCGTGATCGGCGCCTGCGGATCGGCAAATACCGACCAGACCTGACCCTCTTCGACGATCCGGCCGGCATCGATGACGGCGACCCGGTCGGCGACGCTGCGCACCACTTCCATCTCGTGGGTGATGAGCAGGATGGTCAGGCCAAGCTTGCGGTTGATGTCCTTCAGGAGAACAAGGATCGAGCGGGTCGTTTCCGGATCGAGCGCCGAGGTGGCTTCATCCGACAGCAAAAGTGCGGGACGGGCGGCAAGGGCGCGGGCGATACCGACGCGCTGCTTCTGGCCACCAGACAGGGACGAGGGATAGGCTTTCGCCTTGTCAGAGAGCCCGACAAGGTCGAGCAGTTCGGCAGCGCGCTTCAGGCGTTCGGCCTTGCCGAGGCCCTCGATCTTGAGCGGCAGCGCCACGTTTTCCTCGACCGTCTTTGCCGACAGAAGGTTGAAATGCTGGAAGATCATGCCGATGCGGCGGCGCAGCGGCTGCAGGTCCTTTTCGCTGAGGCCGGTGATGTTGCGGCCCTCGATATGGATTTCGCCACTATCGGTCTGTTCCAGCCCGTTCAGGCAGCGGATCAGCGTCGACTTGCCGGCACCGCTGCGGCCGATAATGCCGAGAATTTCGCCCTTGCGCACCGTCAACGATACCCCATCCAAGGCAGGCGTCGTGCCGAAGCGGCGCTTGACGTCCTTCAGCCGGACGACCTCATCGGCCTGTGGCAGCGCCGCGGCCGCAGGCGCGGAAACTACAGAATTCATGCCTTGTCCTTCATTGGGTTTTCGGCGTTTGGTTTCGGGTGCCTCTACAACGCCCAAGGCGGCCCTGGCAAATGAATGCCAGAACCGCCCGGTTTAGCGTACCCCTTCGCTCAAAGGGACGAAAGTGGATCAATAGGCGCTGATGCCGGTGCCCTTGTAGACCTTGTCGAATTCGGCCTTGACGGCGTCATTCTGGTAGGAAGAGACCAGTGTCTTTACCCAGGCTTCATTCTCTGTACCGGTCTTGACGGCAATGAAGTTGCGGTAAGGGTTGTTGTCGACCGGCTCCTGGGCAATGCGGTCTTCCGCAGACAGGCCGCTCTTCAGCGCCCAATCGGTGTTGACGACGGCGGCATCGAGGTCTTCGATCGCACGGCCAACGACGCCGGCATCGAGTTCCTTGATTTCGACCTTCTTCGGATTTTCAACGATGTCGGTGATCGTCGCCAGGATGCCGGTACCGTCCTTCAGCTTGATGATGCCTTCGTTCTGCAACACGCGCAGGGCACGGCCTTCGTTCGACGGATCATTCGGCACGCCGATCACGGCGCCTTCCGGCAGTTCGGCAATGGTCTTGAACTTCTTGGTGTAAAGGCCGATCGGCCAGACGCCGGTATAGCCGGCATTGACGATGTGGTAGCCGTGCTGCTTGATCTGGTTGTCGAGATAAGGCTGGTGCTGGAAGGCGTTGGCATCAACTTCGCCGCGCTCAAGCGCTTCGTTCGGCTGGGTGTAATCGTTGAAAACAATGGTTTCGATGGTCAGGCCCTGCTTGGCAGCTTCGGCCGTGACAACGCGCCAGACGTCCTCGTCCTCGCCGCTGATGATGCCGACCTTGATCGACTTGTCTTCGGCAAAGCTTGCGGACGGCGCGGCAAAGCCAGCAATCGCAGCGGCGGAAACGGCAAGAGCGGTCAGGGCCGCGCGGCGCGAGAAAGTGTGAAAGATCGTCTTTTTGGTCATTGTCAGTCCCGTCCTGTCAAATGAGGCAAGCGCCCCGGTGTGGGATGGTTATCGCAAAATCGGATGCGCCCGGCGAAGCACGAACGCCTCTTATCGGGTGATGGCCGGGAAAACTCTTGCGGATGTTCGCCATTTGCGGACACAAATTTCCATAAAATCCGTAGACTACTTAATCCGGCAGGTTTTATTGATCGTGGAAGCCAAAATTGCTTCCAACACAGGAAAAATTGCATATCAAATGAGCTGCGCGTGACTTTAGGAGAGCAAAATGGCGGAATTAACGACAAAAACCAGGCCGACAGGCGCAACCGCTGTTCTCGCCCGGCACGGGTTTCCGCAGGTCACATCCGCGACAGGTGGCGAAATCCAGATCGTCACCGGTCCGTCGCAGGCAGGCTTCAATCCGATCGACCTTTTGTATGCATCGCTGTCGGCCTGCCTGACGATGAGCGCCCGGATCGCAGCAAGCCAGATGGGCCTGCTTGACCGGCTGACTGAAATCCTTGCCGAGGTGACCGGTGAAAAATCCACCGAGGGCCTGTCGCGGGTGGTGAAGTTCAATGTCGTGCTGACGATCCGGGGAGATCTTCATGCCGAAGCCCGGCATGCAATCGCCAAGGCCGCCGAAGAGGAAATCTGCACGGTCAGCAACACGCTGCGCGGCGGTGCCGACTTTTCGATGACGGTTCGGGAGTAAAGAGGCGGCGAGCCTAATCGTGGCCCGTATCATGCAAGGCGCGGCTGATCGGCGCGCCGATGGCGATATCGCTGAACGTCGCCTCGAACCCACCACGTTCCGGCGAGCATGCCGTGATCCCGAATTGGGCATCCCCGGCGGAGAACGGGCAGAGCCGCGCCATCTGCCACAGCGCATGCGTGTCGAACCGGAATTGAACACGCACGGCCGCGTCGTGGCGCGTCAGCCGCACGAAGAGCGGCGCAGACGGCGAAATGCCGGGCAGCGGGATGACCGACCAGTCCGACACGTCGCGCGTGACGACCACGCTGAAATGCATCAGGCCGTCTGTGTATTCTATCCCACACTTGATCCAGTTGTGCTCGTCCAGCCGCAGCATCAGCCCGGCCTGATCATAGAGAGTTTCGTAGACGCCGGTAACCGTCGCCGAACCTGTGAAATCGCCGGAGACAGGACGCAGATAGGCGTGACCGCTGTCACGGTGAAAGCCGTAGAAGGTTTCCTGCCAGAAATCGGTTTTCGCATCGGTTTTCAGCGAAAGCCGGCCAGCGTCTCCATGCCAGACGGCCGGTTCATTGTGCCAGCGAAATGTCTCGGCCATGTCTGCTTTCCTTGTCATATGTCACTCGTGTCGTGGCGGCAATCTAGCCATCGGCGACCGGCTGGCAAGCCCGGCAGCGCGCCGGTACCGCACATCCGGCATTGGCAAGGCGCGTGTGTTTGACTATGGATGCCGCCACGTGCGCATCTGAAGCCGGCATGAAGCCACGATGCGCCTGCGCGATGTCATTCTGGAGTGTGCCATGAAAATCACGATGATCGGTGCCGGTTACGTCGGACTTGTTTCCGGCGTTTGTTTTGCCGATTTCGGCCATGACGTTGTCTGCATCGACAAGGATGCGGGCAAGATCGAGGCGCTGCTTGCCGGACGCATCCCGATTTTCGAGCCCGGGCTTGAGCAACTGGTGGCCGACAATGTCAAGGACGGGCGGCTGAACTTCACCACGGATCTCGCTACAAGCGTGTCCGAGAGTGAGGTGATTTTCATTGCCGTCGGCACGCCGTCGCGGCGCGGCGATGGCCATGCCGATCTGTCCTACGTCTATGATGCCGCCCGAGAGATTGCCGCACATGTGACCGGCTTTACCGTCATCGTCACCAAGTCGACCGTTCCGGTCGGCACCGGCGACGAGGTCGAGCGGATCATGCGCGAGACCAATCCGGATGCCGATATCGCCGTGGTTTCCAATCCGGAATTCCTGCGCGAGGGTGCCGCCATCGACGATTTCAAGCGGCCCGACCGCATCGTCATCGGCCTCAACGATGAGCGCGCCCGTGGCGTGATGACGGAGGTCTACCGGCCGCTCTATCTCAACCAGTCGCCGCTGCTCTTCACCACACGCCGTACCTCCGAGCTGATCAAATATGCCGGAAATGCCTTCCTCGCGATGAAGATCACCTTCATCAACGAGATGGCGGACCTGTGCGAAAAGGTCGGCGCCAATGTGCAGGAAGTGGCGCGCGGCATCGGCCTCGATGGCCGTATCGGCGGCAAATTCCTGCACGCCGGTCCGGGCTATGGCGGCTCGTGCTTTCCGAAGGACACGCTTGCGCTGGTGAAAACCGCACAGGATCATGACAGCCCGGTGCGGCTGATCGAGACGGTCGTCTCCGTCAACGATAACCGCAAACGCGCCATGGGCCGCAAGGTGATCGCGGCAGCGGGCGGCGATGTGCGCGGCAAGAAGGTCGCCGTGCTCGGCCTCACCTTCAAGCCCAACACCGACGACATGCGCGACAGCCCGGCCATTGCCGTCATTCAGGCGCTGACCGATGCCGGCGCCATCGTCACCGGTTATGATCCGGAAGGCATGGAGAATGCGAAACACGTGATCGACGGCATCGCCTATGCCGACAATCCCTACAAGGCGGCAGAGGGCGCAGACGCGCTTGTCATCGTGACCGAATGGAACGAATTCCGGGCGCTCAATCTCGACCGCCTGAAGGTCCTGATGAACACGCCGCTTCTTGTCGACCTCCGGAACATCTATCAGTCCGGTGAGGTCACCAAGCACGGCTTCAGCTATACCAGCATCGGCCGTCCGGAATAGACCACCGTAGGTCCAAGACGACTAAAGACAGACAAGGAGCCGGCATGCGCTATCTGATCACGGGAACGGCAGGGTTTATCGGGTTTCACCTGGCCAAGCGGCTGCTCGACGACGGCCATTTCGTCACCGGTTTCGATGGCATGACGCCCTATTATGACGTCCGGCTGAAGGAACGCCGCCACGCGATCCTTGCTCGCTCCAACGGTTTCAAGCCCGTCATCGGCATGCTGGAGGACAAAGCGGCGCTGGAGAAGGCGGCCGAGATCGGCGAACCCGACGTCATCGTGCATCTCGCGGCCCAGGCTGGCGTGCGCTACAGCCTGGAAAACCCGAAAGCTTACGTCGATTCAAACCTGATCGGCTCCTGGAACATCCTGGAACTAGCCAAAGCTGTGCAGCCCAAGCACCTGCTGCTCGCCTCCACCTCCTCGATCTATGGCGCCAACGAGAAAATCCCATTTGCCGAGACAGACCGTGCCGACGAGCCGATGACGCTCTACGCCGCCACCAAGAAGTCTGGCGAACTGATGGCCCACAGCTATGCCCATCTCTACAAGGTGCCGACGACAGCCTTCCGCTTCTTCACGGTCTACGGTCCCTGGGGCCGCCCAGACATGGCGCTGTTCAAATTCGTCGATTGCATCCTCAACGGCCGGCCGATCGAGATCTATGGCGAAGGCCGGATGAGCCGCGACTTTACCTATATCGACGATCTCGTCGAAGGCATCGTCCGGTTGATGGGCGTTGTGCCGGCCGAGGACAACCGCGTCGAGGAGATCGATACGCTGTCGCGCCATGCACCGTTCCGGGTCGTCAATGTCGGCGGCGGGCAGCCGGTCGAGCTGATGCGCTTCGTCGAGACGGTCGAAGCTGCTGTCGGGCGCCCGGCGATCCGCACGATGCTGCCGATGCAGCAGGGTGATGTGCCCAGAACCTTTGCAGCACCCGATCTTTTGAACGCGCTGACGCAGTTCAAGCCATCGATCGCGGTGGACGAGGGCGTCAAGCGGTTCGTCGAGTGGTATCGCGCCGAAATGGCCACGGGCTAAACTTGGCGCCGCCTTTTGATTGATCTCTCCGCTACCGCCGGATCATCTTGACGGGGCGGGTGTCCATCCGCGATCTTCATCAGCTTGCCGTTGCAGGTGCTGTCTTTTCCGGCACCGCACATTTCCGGGATTCGATGCCTTGACGCCAATTTTCGCCATTCTTCCAGCCACAGCCAGTTCCCGGCGCTGCACGCCTGGACATTGCGGCGAGAGGATCGTGCGATGATGCGCGGCATCCATGATTTCATGCGCCGCATTCGCATGCCGGTCTCCGGACAACGGCGCAAACTCTTCTTCGATGCGGCCCCGGACATCATTTATGCCATCGGCGATGTGCATGGCTGCGACGATATGCTCGGCCGGCTGGAAGACCTGATCTTTGAAGACAGCGGCAAGCATGACGGAACGAAATGGCTGATCATGCTCGGCGACTATGTTGACCGTGGGCCGAAATCAGCATCGGTCCTGCAGAGGCTGATGACTGCACCTCGCGCGGATATCGATCGTGTGTGTCTTGCGGGTAATCACGAGAGCGTCATGCTCGATTTCCTGCGCAATCCCGCCAGAACCCACCGCTGGCTGGAACTCGGCGGCCTGGAAACGCTGCGCTCGTATGGCATTCCCACCGTGCCGGATAACCGCGACGCGTTGAAAGGCCTGTTGCAAGCTCACATTCCGTCGGAACACGTCGCCTTTCTCGAATCCTTGCCTTCGATGCTGAGCGTGCCCGGTTACTGCTTTGTTCACGCGGGCCTTAAGGATGGCGTGGCGCTGGCGCAGCAGCGGGATTCCGACCTCTTGTGGCTGCGGCCGACCGCAGTCGATAAGACGGCGGCTCGCAACGACTTTGTGACTGTCCATGGCCATACGCCGGTGTCCAAGGTCGAGATCGCACCAGGCCGCATCAATATCGATACCGGCGCCTATATGAGCGGGGTGCTGACCGCACTCCGCCTATCGCGCGGCCGCGCGCCTGCGGTCCTTCAGTGCAGATGAACGCAACGCGTGGGCGCTGCGTTTCCGTATGACCCGGAACGCTTGAACAGCAGATCTCAGAGCAATCCACGCGCAGCAAGATTGCGCATCAATGCGGAAGGGCCGAAGGTCCAGGGCGGGCATTCGGTCGAGAGCCGCACCGTATTGGTCAGCGATCCCAGTTCAGCATTCGCGATCGTCACGACATCGCCGAGCTTGTGGGTAAACCCCTGGCCCGGCGTATCGCGATCCTCCACCGGCGCAAACAGGGTGCCCATGAACAGTAGAAGGCCGTCGGGATATTGATGATGGCGGCCGATGGTCTGGGAGACCAGATCGAGCGGGTCGCGGCTGATTTCCCGCATCGTGCTTGCGCCCTTCAGAAGGAACCCGTCGGAACCGATGATCGTCAGCGACAGATCGGCGCTGCGCACGTCGTCGATCGAATAGGTATCGTCGAACAGCCGAATGAACGGGCCGATGGCGGACGAAGCGTTGTTGTCCTTGGCTTTGCCGAGCAGCAGGGCCGAGCGCCCCTCGACGTCGCGCAGGTTGACGTCGTTGCCGAGCGCTGCCCCTTTAACGCGGCCCTGGCTATCGACGGCCAGCACGATCTCCGGCTCAGGATTGTTCCATTTCGAGATCGGATGCAGCCCGACCGACGCGCCCCAGCCGACAGAAGCCAGAACCTGCGCCTTGGAAAACACCTCCGCATCCGGGCCGATGCCGACCTCCAGATATTGCGACCAGACGCCCACCTCGATCAACGCCGCTTTCACCTTGGCGGCTTCCGGCGATCCAGCTTTCAGATCGCGCAAGCTGTCACCGATGATGGCGGTTACGCGTTCGCGCATCGTTTCGGCCAGCGCCGGATTGCCGGCCGCTTTTTCCTCGATGACCCGCTCGATCATCGAACGGGCGAAGGTGACGCCGCAGGCCTTGACCGCCTGCAGGTCGCATGGAGCAAGCAGATGGATGCTCGAGAGATCGCCGGCCGCTTCGACCGAGGCTGCCAGGACGGCTTCAAGGGTGGACAGCCGCTCGCCCTGAAGGCCCGAAAGAAACCTGATGGGGTCGTCGAGTTCCAAAAGGTCGCGCATCGTCGGAACCTCTTTCGAGGTGATGTCGATGAGATCGCCACCGCGCAGAACCACCAGCGCTGGACCCGCAACATCGGGCCGCCAGACGCGCCCGACAAACGTTCCCGTTTCAAATGCCTCGTTGACCGATGTCATGCCGCGCCTCCCCAACCAATATCACGGCCGCAAGATACAAGCCGCCGGATCGCGGACAAGGTGCCAAATGCAAAAACAACCTGCCTGTATGGAATGAATACCGCGAAATTTTCGCGAATGCCCCAAAGAGTGTTCATCGAAGAGCACGGCCGCTATATTTAATTTTACTGATTTTCTGCTAGCACCTGTTTCAGCGAATAAGCGTGTCGAACCAACCGTTAGACGGATGGGCATTAGCAGAGGGACGAGGGGCATGAGCTTTACGGAAACAACTACAAGATCGTGGTTTTCAAAACTGAAAAGCGGCCTTGCCGGGCTTATCATCGGCCCCATCCTCGTGATCGGGATGATCTGGCTGTTGTCCTGGAACGAAGGCCGTTCCGTCCAGACCTATCGTGCCCTGGTGGAAGGGGCCGGCATCGTCGTTTCGATCGATAACGGCAGCGTAGACCCGGTCAATGAAGGCAAACTCGTCCATGTCTCCGGCCCGGTCAAACCGGACGGCACGCCTGAGGATCCGATGCTGGGCGTCTCGGCACAGGGTGCGGCCGGCCTTAACCGCCAGGTCGAGATGTACCAGTGGATCGAAGACAGCAAGAGCGAGACCCAAAAGACGCTCGGCGGCGGCGAAGAAACCGTCACCACGTACAGCTACAAAAAGGAATGGCGTCCGCGCCCGGTCGATTCCTCCGATTTCAAGCAGAGCGACCAGCACCAGAACCCCGAGATGCCGATCGAGGGTGACCGCTTCACGGTGGCAACCGCAACGCTCGGCGCCTTTATCGTCGATGGCAAGGCCGTTGCCAATCTCGGCACGGAAACGCCGGTCAAGCTTTCTCCCGATGTCATCGGCCAGGTCACGGCTGCGATCGGTTCCGACAAGCCGGTCAATGCCAATGGCACCACAATCTACGTGTCGCAGAACCGTCAGAACCCGGCCGTCGGCGACCTGCGCATCAGTTTCAGCCGTGAAGACATTGCCGAAGCCAGCTTCGTCGGCGCCCAGAAGGCCGCAAACGTTACCGGCTACAAGGCCACAAACGGCCGTGAACTGTTCCTGAGTGCTGCCGGAAAGGTCGATGCGGCTCAGATGTTCGATGCCGCCCAGAGCGAGAATACCCTGATCACTTGGCTTATTCGCGGCGGCGGACTGCTCGGCATGTTCATCGGCTTTGCCCTGTTGCTATCGATCCTCGGGATCATCGCCGACGTCATTCCGTTCGTCGGCTCGATCGTCGGTTTCGGCACCTCGGTCATCGCCGTCATCCTGACACTCATCCTAGGACCTCTGGTCATCGCCATCGCCTGGATTGCCTACCGGCCGGTGCTGGCCATTGCCATCATCGCCGCCGGCATCCTGCTCGCTGCCGGGCTGATCTATCTGAGGCGGAACAAGACGGTTGCCGCACAAGTGCCAACGACGCTCGGCCGGGCCTGAAAGCCCGACCCCCCGTCTCCAGAAAGCCCGTGGCAGGTAAACTGCTACGGGCGTTTGCTGTCTGCATTGGACTGCATTGGCCAATACCGTCTTGGGCTGCTAGGTTCGCCCTCCCCGATCATGCGCCCCTGAAAGAGACGGTAGCAGGCCTCATGTTTCTCGCATCAAAACTGTTCTGGCTGCTTGCCCAGCCTCTGTCGCTGGTCTTTATTCTCCTGGTACTGAGTTTCCTTTTTGCGGCCGGTGGCTTGCGGCGGCTGTACCGGTTTCTGTCGGGACTTGCCGCGACGCTGCTTTTCCTCACCCTGTTCACAAGCACTGGACCCGTCATGCTTCAGGTGCTGGAAAACCGCATCCCAAAGCCCGCAAGCCTGCCCGCCGACCTCTCCTGCATAATCATTCTTGGTGGCGCCTTCGAAAACGAGGTGATTGCCAAGCGGGGCGGCATCGAACTCAACCAGGCCGCGGACCGGTTCGTCGAAGGCCTAAAGCTTGCCCAATCCCATCCATCCGCACGCATTCTCATCTCGGGCGGCGACGGCTCGTTCAGCGGGCAATATGATGGCGACGCGCAGACATCCGAGACATTCTTCTCGACCTTCGGCATTGCCCCTGAACGGCTGATCCGCGAAGACCAGTCACGCACCACCTTCGAGAATGCTGCCAATACGAAACAATTGCTGGAAGCGAACGGGTTATCGAACTGCGTCCTCATCACCTCGGCCTTCCACATGCCGCGCTCCGTCGGGCTGTTCCGCAAGCTCGGCATCGCCGTGACGCCATGGCCGGTGGATTATCGCACCAGCGGCGAGGCGACCCTTGGCCCCGATTTCAGCCAGCCTTCCTTGAACGCGCAGCTGACGACAACGGCGATGCGCGAATGGGCGGGCCTGGTCGCCTATTTCATCAGCGGCCGCACGCACGTTCTCTTTCCGCAATAGTCAACACGACCCGCTTTGAGACCTGCCGTTGACGCGACCGCGCCATTGTGGTCCTTCTCGAATTTCTGGCGGGCTCGATTTTCTGGCGGGGGGAAAAATGCCGATCCTGGAAATTCTCGATTATGCCGGGGTGGCAGTGTTTGCTGCGACAGGCGCTCTATCCGCCTCGCGCAAACAGCTGGATATCATCGGCTATATCTTCCTTGCCTCGGTCACCGGTATTGGGGGCGGCACGTTGCGCGATGTCATCCTTGGCGCGACGCCGGTCTTCTGGGTCACCAATCCGATCTACCTGCTCGTCTGCGGCGGCATGGGCCTTCTGGTATTCTTCTCAGCCCATATGATGGAATCGCGCTACAAATTCCTCGTCTGGCTCGATGCCATAGGGCTGGCTGCCTATAGCGTCATGGGAGCTGCCAAGGGGCTGGCTGCGACGGGATCCCCCATCGTTGCGCTTGTCACCGGCATGTTGACGGCGACCTTTGGCGGTATCCTGCGCGACCTGCTTGCAGGCGAGCCATCGGTTTTGTTGCGTCCGGAAATCTACGTCACCGCCGCACTGGCCGGTTCAGCCGTGTTCACCGCCGCGACATGGCTGGGGGCATCGCTGCTGATCGCCTCAAGCCTCGGCGTGGTGACAGCCTTTGCGGTGCGCGGCGGAGCGCTTAAATATGGCTGGACGCTGCCGACCGGAGATCCGAGGCCAGGACGTCATCCCGACGACGTGATGTAACGTCGTTGACGACGTGATGTAACGTCGTTGACGACGTGATTTCGAGAAAAAGAAAATCAGCCGCGCTTCGGGCGCAAGCGGATGATGACGTCGACATGGGCGATTTCCATGCCTTCCGGTGGCTCCGGCAGATTGCCGATCGTCAAGCTGCTGACCGGAATATCGAGCACCTCGTTATGGCCTTCGACGAAGAAATGGTGATGATCGGAGACGTTGGTGTCGAAATAGGTCTTGGCGCTTTCCACGGCCAGGACACGGATCATGCCGGCTTCGGTGAACTGGTGCAGCGTGTTGTAGACTGTCGCCAGCGATACCGGAACACCGGCGGTCACCGCTTCTTCGTGCAATTCCTCGACCGTCAGGTGGCGATCACCCTTGGCAAAGATCAGGTCGGCAAGCGCCATGCGCTGACGCGTCGGCCTGAGACCGGAGCGGCGCAGGCGTTCTTCCGAACAGATCTCGATGGCAGTCGTCATACGGACGGATCCAGATTTCCAAGCTATTGCAGAACAGACTTACAGAGCCGATATAACTTTTGCCGAGAATGCTTTCAATAGTAAGCAAGCTCCCTCAAGGCATCCAGACGGTAAAAACCGCCTGATTCTTGGGGCAAAAGGCAATTATCTCTGGCTGTTGCAGCAGCCATCATGTATGCGACGGCGGAATTAGGCCTTGTGCTTGGCCAGACAGGAATACGCGAAACGACGCGCTTGGGTCATACCGGAGCTTCAATTCGCACCCATCTTGCTCTAAACCAAGTCAACCAAAAACGGATGTAGCGGGGAAACGACAGTTCATGACGACCAGACAATCCAGCTTCAATTATGAAGAGATCCTGAAATGCGGTCGCGGCGAACTGTTTGGCCCGGGCAATGCCCAGCTGCCCCTGCCCCCGATGCTGATGGTTCACCGTATCACCGACATCTCCGAAACCGGTGGTGCCTTCGACAAGGGTTACATCCGGGCCGAATATGACGTGCGTCCCGATGACTGGTATTTCCCCTGCCACTTCCAGGGCAATCCGATCATGCCGGGCTGCCTTGGCCTTGATGGCATGTGGCAGCTGACGGGCTTCTTCCTCGGCTGGCTCGGCGAACCCGGCCGCGGCATGGCGCTTTCCACCGGCGAAGTGAAGTTCAAGGGCATGATCCGCCCGGAAACGAAGCTCCTTGAGTACGGTATCGACTTCAAGCGCGTCATGCGCGGCCGCCTTGTGCTCGGCACTGCCGACGGCTGGCTGAAGGCCGATGGCGAAACCATCTATCAGGCGTCCGACCTTCGCGTCGGTCTGTCGAAAGAAAAAGCTGCCTGAACCGCGGCATAGCCGCACTCAGCTAGATTAAAGAAGAGGTCATCCACATGAGACGGGTTGTTGTCACGGGTCTGGGCATTGTTTCCTCGATCGGAAACGATGCGCAGGAAGTCACCGCGTCGCTGCGTGAAGCAAAATCCGGCATTTCGTTTTCGAACGATTTTGCCGAACACGGCTTCAAGTGCCAGGTCTGGGGTGCACCCAATCTCGACACGACCGAGCTTGTCGATCGCCGCGCCGCACGTTTCCTGTCGCAAGGCGGCATGTGGAACCATGTTGCGATGAAGCAGGCGATCGCCGATTCAGGCCTTGAAGACAAGGATATCGGCGGCAACGAGCGCACCGGCATCATCATGGGCTCGGGTGGTCCGTCCACCCGCACGCTGATCGAAGCGGCCGAAATCACCCTGAAGAACAACAGCCCCAAGCGCATTGGCCCGTTTGCCGTGCCGAAGGCGATGTCCTCGACGGCATCGGCGACGCTTGCTACCTGGTTCAAGATTCACGGCGTCAACTACTCGATCTCGTCGGCCTGCTCGACATCGGCGCACTGCATCGGCAACGCCATGGAAATGATCCAGTGGGGCAAGCAGGACGTGATGTTCGCCGGCGGCCACGAAGACCTCGACTGGACCATGTCGAACCTGTTCGACGCCATGGGCGCCATGTCCTCAAAGTACAACGACACACCTTCGACCGCCTCGCGCGCCTATGACGTTTCCCGCGATGGCTTCGTCATCGCCGGTGGTGCGGGCGTTCTGGTTCTGGAAGAACTCGAACACGCCAAGGCCCGCGGCGCCAAGATCTATGCCGAAATCACCGGCTACGGCGCGACGTCCGACGGCTACGACATGGTTGCTCCATCCGGCGAAGGCGCCATCCGCTGCATGCGCCAGGCACTGGCAACGGTGAAGGGCGAAGTCGACTACGTCAACACGCACGGCACCTCGACGCCCGTTGGCGATTCGAAGGAAATCGGCGCGATCCGCGAAGTCTTCGGCAACAAGATCCCGCATATCCAGTCGACCAAGTCGCTGACCGGCCATTCGCTGGGTGCTGCCGGCGTGCAGGAATCGATCTACGGCCTGTTGATGATGCAGGCGGGCTTCATTGGCGAAAGCGCCCATATCACCGAACTCGACCCGGAATTCGACGGCGTGCCGATCGTGCGCAAGCGCATCGACAACGCCAAGATCGATACCGTTTTGTCGAACTCCTTCGGCTTCGGCGGCACCAATGCCACGCTCGTTTTCCAGCGCCATAACGGATAAATCCATGACCGGTATCATGAACGGAAAGCGCGGCCTCATCATGGGGGTCGCCAACAGCCACTCCATCGCATGGGGCATCGCGCAGAAGCTGGCTGGACAGGGCGCTGAACTCGCTTTCACGTACCAGGGCGAAGCGCTCGGCAAGCGCGTGAAGCCGCTCGCCGCCGAACTCGGCTCCGACTTCGTCATCCCCTGCGATGTCGAAGACATCGCTTCCGTGGATGCGACCATTGACGCGATCAAGGAGAATTGGGGCAAGCTCGATTTCGTCGTGCACGCCATCGGCTTTTCCGACAAGAACGAACTGAAGGGCCTTTACGCCGACACCTCGCGTGAAAACTTTTCGCGCACGATGGTGATCTCCTGCTTCTCCTTCACGGAGATCGCCAAGCGCGCTGCAGGCTTGATGAACGAAGGCGGCGCGATGCTGACGCTGACCTATGGCGGCTCCACCCGCATCATGCCGAACTACAACGTCATGGGCGTTGCGAAAGCCGCCCTGGAAGCGTCTGTCCGCTATCTTGCTGGCGACTACGGCCCGCGCGGCATTCGCGTCAACGCCATCTCCGCCGGCCCGATCCGCACGCTGGCTGGCGCTGGCATTTCCGATGCCCGTGCGATGCTCTCCTGGCAGCAGCAGAACGCACCGCTTCGCCGCACGGTCACCATCGAGGATGTCGGCAACTCGGCGCTCTACCTTCTCTCCGACCTCTCGAGTGGCGTCACCGGCGAGATCCACTATGTGGACTCTGGCTACAACATCACCTCGATGCCGGCCATCGATGCATTGCGCACGGCGGACACGGAGTAACATCCGGGCCGCCCACCCCTTTCCGTGCCTCTTGAATTTTGCATCTGCACTTGCCAGTTCAGAGCGCGCAAACCATCCAGACACACGTTGAGGACAGACACGCATGAGCAATGCCGCTGATAAACCCATCGAAAATCACGTCTTCGAAGCCGATGTCGCACGCCTGCTGCATCTCATGGTGCACTCGGTCTATTCCGACAAGGACGTGTTCCTGCGCGAGTTGATCTCCAACGCCGCCGATGCCTGCGAGAAACTGCGCTACGAGGCCATCAGCGCCCCTGAACTGCTCCTCGACGATCCGACACCGCGCATCACGCTGACGCTCGATGCGGACAACAACAAGCTCATCGTCGAAGACAACGGCATCGGCATGAGCCGTGACGACATGATCGAGGCGCTCGGCACCATCGCCCGTTCCGGCACCCGCGCCTTCATGGAGCGCGTCGAGGCCGCAAAGGCCGGCGAAGGCGCCCAGCTGATCGGCCAGTTCGGCGTCGGCTTCTATTCCGCCTTCATGGTCGCAGACAAGGTCGATGTCGTCTCCCGCCATGCCGGCAGCGCTCATGCCTTTGTCTGGTCGTCCGACGGCAAGGGCAGCTACACGGTATCCGAGGCCGATCTGGCTGACGCTCCGGCACGCGGTACCCGCATCACCATGCATCTGATGGACGACGCCAAGAGCTATACGTCCAAATGGAGCGTCCAGAAGATCGTCAAGGATCAGTCCGGCCACGTTCCTGTTCCGATCGATCTGATCGAGAAACCTGGCGCGGACGCCGAGCGCATCGGCGATGGCACCGCTCTGTGGACGAAATCCCGCAACGAGATCACCAAGGAAGAATACGCGGATTTCTATCGCGGCGTCTCCGGCCAGTACGACGAGCCGGCTTTGACCGTGCATTTCCGTGCCGAAGGCCGGCATGAATATACCGGCCTTGCCTTCGTGCCGGAATCCAAGCCGATCGACATGTTCGATCCTTCGGCCAAGGGCCGCATGAAGCTCTACGTCAAGCGCGTCTTCATCACCGACGATGCCGAGCTTCTGCCGCGCTACCTGCGCTTCGTGCGGGGCCTGGTCGACACATCCGACCTGCCCCTCAACGTATCGCGCGAGATGATCCAGGAAAGCCCGATCCTTGCCGCCATCCGCAAGGGCCTGACCAACCGCGTGCTGACTGCCATCGAGAAGATGGCCGACAGCGACACTGACGCCTTTGCCAAGCTCTGGGACGCCTTCGGCGCCGTGCTCAAGGAAGGCATCTACGACGATTTCGAGCGCCGGGAACAGCTGATCGCCCTGTCGCGCTTCCGCACCACCACCTCTGACGAGGCGACCCGATCGCTTGCCGACTATGTCAAAGACATGAAGGATGCGCAGGCGGCGATCTATTACCTGACGGGCGACAATCTCGACCGGCTGAAGGCCTCGCCGCAGCTCGAAGGTTTTCGCGCCCGGGGGATCGAGGTTTTGCTGCTGACCGATTCCGTCGACAGCTTCTGGGTGACGGCCGCGCCGGATTTCGACGGCAAGCCGTTCAAGTCGATCACCCAAGGTGCTGCCGACCTCGCCCAGGTGCCAACAGCCGATGGTGAGGCACCCGCAACGCCGGAAACCTCCGAAGCCGTCACCGATTTCATCGCCTTTGCCAAGACGACGCTCGGCGACGCGGTATCGGACGTGCGGGCCTCCGACCGGTTGACGGAAAGCGCCGTTTGCCTTGTTGCGCCTGAGCAGGGCTATGACCGCCAGCTGGAAAAGCTGCTGCAGGGTTCCGGTAGGCTCGACTTGATTGCCAAGCCGGTGCTTGAGATCAATCCGGGCCACGGCCTGATCGCAGCGCTTGCCTCCGGTGGTAGCAACGAATTCCGCACCGACGCCGTACAACTCCTGCTCGACCAGGCCCGCGTCCTCGACGGTGACAAGCCACAGGACCCGCGCGCCTTTGCCGAGCGGCTGTCGCGGTTGTTTGAGCGGGCTTTGAAGAGCTAAAAAGGCTTGTCAGATTGGGTGGGCCGTCAGGCGGCCCACCAGACCACGAGCAGAACGGCGAGAACCCCGACAGCAAAAATGCCGAACATCGTCATCTGCTTGCGGGTATTGCCCAGAACCGCGGGGTCAACCGGCGCGCGGCCGGTCTGGAAGGCCAGAGGCACTTCGGAGGCGCCGCTTTTGCCTTCTCCGCTCTTGATATCTTTGACGATGACTTCAGCGACGCCCTCGGTGACGGGCGGGCGGTGTCCATAGCTAGAAACCATTGGCACACTCCATCGATGCCTGCGCGATATCACGCAAGTGAGAGAGCTAAAGGTGTACCCGTTTCGTCAATAAAGCAATTGCAAAAGCAAGCGCGTCAGCGCTTGCCCCAGAGCACCTTGAACCGCGCATTGCGGCAGGTCTCGCCCCATTCCTTGAAGGTTTCGGGCATGACTGTCTCATAGGGTAGGCCGCGATTGGCAACCAGCATCAGCCGTCCGCCAATCTTCAGCGCCTTGGCGGCCGCCTTGATCATCGCAGCGCCCAGCGCCGGGTCGGCAGCCTGTGTCTCGTGGAAGGGCGGATTCATGACGATCAGGTCGTACTTGTCGCGGGTTTCCTCCGAGGTCAGGTCCTGCCAGAAGAAACGGGTGGGCACGTTCGGGCAATTGACCTTCAGGTTTGCCCGCGCGGCTTCCAGCGAATGATAATCAGCCTCGAACAGGTCGATGCCCTTCAGGCCCGGTGCCTTCTCGGCCAGCATCACCGAGAGATAGCCCCAGCCGGCGCCGAAATCAGCGGCGTGACCCTTGAAATCCTCGGGAAGGCGCGAGGCCAAAAGTTCGGAGCCGGCGTCGATTCGCTCATGCGAAAACATGCCCGGCGCTGCATCGAAGCGGCCGTCGATACGAGCCGGCTTCTTGGAAAACTTAGCGATGACGTCGGTGGCGTCTTCCGGACGGCCGAACCAGAAGGCGATGCCATGATATTTCGGCAGGCTGTCACCACCCCAGCCGAGCTGGTTGACGCGCTTGCGCAGCGACTGGATGCCGTCATCCTTGCCGCCGGCGACAACGATCAGACCGCCGACCTTGACGCGCTTCAGCGCTTCAGCGATCCGGTCCTCGTTTTCGCCCTTGTGCTTGCCGCAAAGGATCAGCGTGGCATCATAGTCCTCGCCCTCGACAAACGGTGACACTGGCGCCTTGGCGGCTTCCAGAGCCTTGTAGAGCGGCTTTGACGCCTGAACGGCGGCAATCGAGCCTGCAAACTCCGCCGGCAGCCGGTAGCCAGCCTCGGCTCCCAGGAACAGCACACGCTCGCCCTCGCCGGGTGCGGGAACAACGCCGGTTTCGAAAGGATGGAAAAGGGTTTTCAGCGTGTCGCGGCTCATGGTCGAGGTCCTCGGGCTTGTCAGGGAAGATGGAAAGCTATTTCCCAAAAAAGACAAACGGTAACAAAGGGGATGAGAGATTGCCCGGTTCGGACGGCCCTCAGGGAAAATAAGAAAGGGCGCGGAACGATCCGCTCCGCGCCCGTAGTCGATTAAACGGTCGAACGCTTATTCAGCGGCTTCGCCTTCGCCCCTGGCGACTTCCTTGCCGGTTGCCTGATCGACAACCTTCATGGAGAGACGAACCTTGCCGCGCTCATCGAAGCCCATCAGCTTGACCCAAACCTTGTCGCCTTCCTTGACGACGTCGGAGGTCTTGGCAACACGGTCGGAAGCGAGCTGCGAGATGTGCACGAGGCCATCACGCGGACCGAAGAAGTTGACGAAAGCGCCGAAGTCGGCGGTCTTGACGACCGTGCCTTCGTAGATCTGGCCGACTTCCGGTTCTGCAACGATCGAGTGGATCCACTTGCGGGCCGCTTCGATTTCCTTGGCGGAGGACGAAGCGATTTTGATCGTGCCATCGTCGTCGATGTTGATCTTGGCGCCGGTCTTTTCAACGATTTCGCGGATGACCTTGCCGCCCGAACCGATAACTTCACGGATCTTGTCGACCGGAATGTTCATCACTTCGATACGCGGTGCGAATTCGCCGAGCTGGCTGCGGCCTTCGGTGATGGCATTGGCCATCTCGCCGAGGATGTGCTTGCGGCCGCCCTGTGCCTGGCTGAGCGCGACCTTCATGATCTCTTCGGTGATACCGGCGATCTTGATGTCCATCTGCAGCGAGGTGATGCCGTCGGCAGTGCCGGCGACCTTGAAGTCCATGTCGCCGAGGTGATCTTCGTCGCCGAGGATGTCGGAGAGAACGGCGAAGCGTTCACCTTCGAGGATCAGGCCCATGGCAATACCGGCAACCGGCTTGGCCAAAGGAACGCCGGCATCCATCAGTGCGAGCGACGTGCCGCAGACGGTTGCCATCGAGGACGAGCCGTTCGACTCGGTGATCTCGGAAACGACGCGCAGCGTGTAGGGGAACTGGTCCGCAGCCGGCAGCATCGGACGGATAGCGCGCCATGCGAGCTTACCGTGGCCGATTTCGCGGCGGCCCGGGGAGCCCATGCGGCCTGTTTCGCCGACCGAGTAGGGGGGGAAGTTGTAGTGCAGAAGGAACTTTTCCTTGTACATGCCGGTCAGTGAATCGACGTACTGTTCGTCTTCGCCAGTGCCGAGCGTGGCAACAACGATCGCCTGCGTTTCGCCGCGGGTGAACAGGGCCGAGCCATGGGTGCGCGGCAGGATGCCAACTTCGGAGACGATCTTGCGAACGGTGTCGAGATCGCGACCATCGATACGGCTCTTGGTGTCAAGGATGTTCCAGCGAACGATCTTGGCCTGCAGGTGCTTGAAGACGGCACCGATGACTTCGTTGGTGTACTTCGGCTCAGCGCCTTCCGGGAAGAAGTGTGCCTTGACCTTCGCCTTGACGGCATCGACTGCAGCGTAGCGCTCTGCCTTCTGGGTGTTCTTGTAGGCGGCGCGCAGTTCGGTCTCTGCCATGCCGAGCATTTCGGCTTCGAGCGCCGAATGATCTTCCGGGGTAAAGTCGCGCGGTTCCTTGGCAGCCACTTCAGCGAGCTTGATGATCGCGTCGATGACCGGCTGGAAACCCTTGTGGCCGAACATGACGGCGCCGAGCATGATTTCTTCGTTCAGTTCCTTGGCTTCCGATTCGACCATCAGGACGGCGTCCTGGGTGCCGGCAACGACGAGGTCGAGGATCGACTCAGGCATTTCATCGAGATGCGGGTTCAGAACGTACTGGCCGTTGATATAGCCAACGCGTGCGCCGCCAACCGGGCCCATGAAAGGAACGCCGGAGATCGTCAGGGCAGCAGAGGCCGCAACCATCGACAGGACGTCCGGATCATTTTCGAGGTCGTGCTGCATGACGGTGACGACAACCTGGGTGTCGTTCTTGTAACCATCAGGAAACAGCGGGCGGATCGGGCGGTCGATCAGGCGGGAAACCAGTGTTTCCTTTTCCGACGGACGGCCTTCGCGCTTGAAATAGCCGCCGGGGATCTTGCCGGCTGCGTAGGTCTTTTCCTGGTAGTTGACGGTCAGCGGGAAGAAATCCTGGCCCGGCTTCGGCGACTTGGCCGAAACGACGGTGGCGAGAACGACGGTTTCGCCGTAGGTGGCGAGAACTGCGCCGTCAGCCTGACGGGCGATCTTGCCGGTTTCGAGCTTGAGCGGGCGGCCTGCCCATTCAATTTCGACTGTGTGGGTATCGAACATGTTTTGTCCTTCGTGTGCGGCAATGCCGCGCCGCAGCCAGTGTGGCGCGGGCGGCAGTGTTTCCGCTGATATGACACATCACGGGCAAGACAACGGGAGGCTTCCAAATCGGCTGACGCTCTTTCCGCTCCCTCAAAGCCTGAAGCTCCGGGTGCGTGGAAAACGCGCAAGCGCCGAAGCATCCTGCAATCCTGCCCCATGACAGGTCATCGGTTGGTTCCGCAGAGCCGGCCCATCCGGTCTGCTGGGGTGTCTGCCTCCAACTGCGCCGTATCGGCATTTTTGGAAGCGCAAACGCGGGATGTACCCCGCAAAAAACAAACCGGCGGGCCCCTTGTTGAAGGGTCCCGCCGGTGTAAGGCTTAGCGGCGAATGCCGAGAGCAGTAATCAGCTTGGTGTACCGTGCCTCTTCCTTGCCCTTGACATAGTCAAGAAGCGAACGGCGGGTAGAAACCATTGCCAGAAGGCCACGACGCGAGTGGTTGTCCTTCTTGTGGCCCTTGAAGTGATCGGTCAGGTTGTTGATCCGCTCGGTGAGGATCGCAACCTGGACTTCCGGGGAACCGGTGTCGCCTTCGACGATTGCGTATTCCTTGATAAGCGCAGCCTTGCGCTCTGCAGTGATCGACATCGTGTCATCCTTTCAATGTTTAGGATTTCAGGTCGCCAGCAGCCGGGATGTCGTCTAGCTGCGGCCGTGAAGGCAAAAGTCCGCGGAGAGCGGGGTCTGATGCTGGCGCTGCCTATAAACCATCCGGCATTAAAAAGAAAGAGGGCGGATAAAGGCGCCGCAATCTCTCAACATGCCGTCATTGCGGCGGTGTGCGCGGTTTCATCGGGGCGGATTTTGTGTTGTCATCGGCCATCGTACAATCGAGATAGGTGGCAAACACCCAGCCGAGCGTCCCGTCCGTCGCACTCACCTTCGCCCATCGCTTGCCGGCGAACGACCTCTCCTCAACGATCACCACGGCAGTACCGTTGGGCAGGGTGGAAAGGACACGGCCCTGCGGCCCGGACCGCACGTTGAGGGGCGTTGCGGTCGGGTCCGAGACGACACAGCCAGCGGCAACCGCGACGGCCGTATCACCGGACAATACCGCAACAACAACGAGCGCCGTCTTGATGACGTTCAGAAACATATCCCCTCCACGACAAAGCAGGCCGTCCGGCAATACCCTATGGCGAAACTGCGAGATTGGCGCTCAGCTTTTCATCCGGGATTTCGACGCGCCATTCGATCCCGTCGTCGTGCATGATCCGCTCCAGCTTGGCATCCAGCGCCATGCCGAGCATGCGCTCCAGCACCATCGTGCCGAAGCCCTTGCGCACGCTGCCGCCCTCAGGAGGAGCAATGTCGGCGCCCTTTTCTCTCCAGACGAACACGAACGTGCCACCGGAGACTGACCATTGCAGGTCGATCATACCGCTAGCGTTGGCAAGCGCCCCATACTTCGTGGCATTGGTGGCCAGTTCGTGCAAGGCCATGCCGAGCGTCTGCGATACCTGCGCATCCAGCCGCACGGGCGGTCCCGACAAATGAACCCTCTGCGGATCGTCAGGCGTGAACGGCTGCAGCTGGTTCTGCGCCAGCTCGCGAAAATCCACACCCTGCGCGGCATTGGCAATCATCAGATCGGTCGAGCGGGCAAGGCCCGCGATACGCTTGCGGAAGGCTTCAGCGAAATCCACCCGGCTTTCGGCTGCGTTGAGCGACTGGTTGAGCATCGACTGGATAACGGTGAGCTGGTTTTTCGAGCGATGCGCCACCTCGCGCATCAGGAAGCGGATTTCGTTTTCCGCTTTTCTGCGCGCTTGCGCCGCTTCGGCCAAAGCCGCCGATACAGTTTCGATTTCGGCGATCATGTGCTTGCGCGCCGCAATCGGCCGGCCCGCTCCCAAGAGATGCGCGTCCCGAGCCAGCATCTTGACGCCCTGCGCCAGAAGGCGGGCGATGGTGGCGGATCCGGCTATCGCTATACCGGCAAAGAGAAGCCCGCCCAGCGACAGCCAAAGATAGGACCAGAGCGCAGGCGCATCGACATCCACACTTTTTGCCCAGGCAATGATCTTCCAACCGGTGAGCACGGAAAATTCGGTGACTGTTCTGTATTCAATACCATCGTGCACCGCGTCGCCGACACCGACACGCAGTGCCGGCACGATCTCCATGAAAAATGGCTTGCCGACAGCGACCGCCGTATCCGACGAGGCAATCACATTGCCAGCGCCGTCCAGCAATGCCGCATTCCAGCCAGGCGACAAGACATCCCGGTTGACCGCCTTCAGCATATTCTCCGAATTCTGGGTCAGGGTCAGCAGGTAGTCGCCATTACCAAGCGGCGTGGTAATCGGAAGGTAGACGTTGAACACCCATCTTTTTGCCGTCTGACCAAAGAACACATTCGAGACGAACGGCCCGCCATTTCGGAATGCCTGGTCGATGGAGGTCGGGTCGGACGCCTTCGCCAGCTGGCTTCCGAACGGCACCCGCGTATTGAAGAGCTGATTATGGGCACGATCGATTACCAGCAGGTTCGAATCCGTTCCCGCAAGCGATGAGCGGGCGCGATCGTAGAATTGCCGAAGATTCTTGTTGTCGATCGTGCTCGCCGTGGACATCACCTTCAGCGTGGTCAGCATACTATCGATCTCGCGCTCCACCACACGC
Organism: Pararhizobium sp. PWRC1-1; assembly: GCF_049897905.1. NCBI lineage: Bacteria > Pseudomonadati > Pseudomonadota > Alphaproteobacteria > Hyphomicrobiales > Rhizobiaceae > Pararhizobium > Pararhizobium sp. PWRC1-1. The sequence goes on from NZ_JAFCXE010000005.1 coordinate 282,580, forward strand.
GTGACCGAACCGGTCGATGCCTTGAGCAGCGCTGTGACCACACGCTCCTGCTCATCGGTGCTGCGTTTCAGAATAATCATCGAAAATACGAAGGATGGTATAACGGCAACAAGCAGCAGCACCGTCAGATAAAATGACAGCGGACGTCTCAATCGCGAACGCAGAAGCGCTCTCCAGGGAGCACGCGGCGCACTTTTTCTATCCAGTCCGTCGCTCAAGCGTCCATCACCCAAATTGCATAGCCGAAGGTCGGCATGGGCCGATTTCGATTCACGTCATACGCGGGCCACTCCAGAAGGAGTTTGCGAATCCCAAATACAGACCGGAACATGCGCCAGCGACTTCCGGAAGGCAACCGATGCCATGCTGCGAAATCTATGAGGGTCTATCGGAGTTTCAAGCGGTGACGAAGACACGCTTCGGCCGGAATTCGCCTTCGCCGATCTCGCCGATGGCAACCAGCTTGCCACGCGACGTCGCATAGGCTTCCGGTTCGGCCATGGGTGCATCGCGGCCGCGCAGGATGATCGGATTGCCCATTTTCAGGCGATGGGCCTGGTCCTCGGAAATCGCGATATGCGGCAGGTTCGACAGGGCTTCGCCGGTATCGATCAGGAAGGCATCGAGCGCTTCCAGCCGCTCCTCGTCGTTCTCGATCTTTTCCAGCGCGACCAGTTCAGCCAGTGGCACCATGGCTTCTTCGGCAAAAGGAGCGACGAAGCTGCGGCGCAGCGAAGCGATATGACCGAAACAGCCGAGATCACGGCCGAAATCGCGGGCCAGCGACCGCACGTAGGTGCCCTTGCCGCATTCGATCTCGAAATGCGCGAGGTTCGGCGTGCAGCCAAGCAGCGACAGGCGGAAGACTTCGACTTCACGGGCAGGAATATCGACGGTCTCGCCTTCGCGGGCCAGATCGTAGGCGCGGTTGCCATCGATCTTGATCGCCGAAAACTGCGGCGGCACCTGGCTGATCACGCCGGTATACTTCGGCAAGAGCGCGCGAATATCTTCCTCGGACGGACGGACATCGGACGACTGCGTTACCTCGCCTTCGAGATCGTCGGTCGAACGCTCTTCGCCCCAGGCGACGGCGAATTCATAGATCTTGCGGCCATCCATGACATAGGGAACGGTCTTGGTCGCATCGCCCAGCGCGATCGGCAGCATGCCCGAGGCCAAAGGATCGAGCGTGCCGGCATGTCCGGCTTTCTGCGCCTTGAACAGCCACTTGATCTTCGACACGGCCTCGGTCGAGCCGAAATCCAGCGGCTTGTCGAGGATCAGCCAGCCGGAAATCGGGCGGCCCTTGGGCTTGCGAGGTTTTGACATGGTTCAGGCTCTTTTTTTACGAAACGTCGCTGCAGTCTTGGCGATGCTGCCATCCGGCATTTTCTGGCTGTTGCCCTTTTCAAATCCCAGGGCGTAAAGCCGCCTGGCGATCAAGTATCCGGCAGCAATGGTGGCACCATTGTCGATGCTATAGTCTTCACCGAGGCCTTCGACCAGCAAGGGCTCGATGGCGCCAAGCGGTGGTTTTCCGGATGCGGCGGCCTCAAGCAGCAGCTTCTCATTGTAGGGCGAATAAACGATGGCTTCGAGCGCCTTCATCTCGCGGTCGCCATGGGCGATGTCCTTGCCGTGGCGAAACGGCAGGCCGGAGGCAACTATCATTTCGACGAGACTGACAGAATCGGAATTGTCGAACCGCGCCAGGCCGCTACGATAGAATGTCTGGCGCCGGTCGAACGTCCAGGCGTTGAGTTCGTCCAGAGTGATATGCTTTGCCATCACTGCTCGCCGTCTTCGTCCTTCAGATCGCGCATGACTTCCGGAGACCGCAGCAATTGGTCGATCTTCTTATAGTTGTCGAAGCTGGTATCGTCCTTGAAGCGGACTTCCGGCATGTATTTCAGCTGCCGGATATGCGGCGTCAGACGGCCACGGATATATTTGGCATGGCGGTTCAGCGCTTCGATGACATTGGAGTGATCGGCAACGCCGAGCGGTGTCACGAAGGCCGTGGCAACGCGCAGGTCGGTCGACATGCGGACTTCCGAAATCGAAATCACCGTCGTCTCAAGCAGGGAATCGCGCACTTCTCCGCGCTGCAGCACCTGTGTCAGGCCTGCACGTACCTGTTCGCCGACCCTCAGCATGCGCTGCGAGGGGGCAGAGGATGTCACTTTACTCATGGCTTTTCCGCTGTCTGGCGTTTCAAGGAACGCGACCAAGGCGGTCCAATGCTACTTTCAGGCCAAAAGGTCAAGGCTTTCCGGTCATTCGGCAGGCCTCGCCAACGGTGAAATCACCCCGCAACCCTCTTGAAAGCGGGCACACGGCGTGGTCAACCTGATCGAAACGGCGAGCAGACGGAGACAGGATGCGGGTTCTGGTGATTGAAAACATGGCGCATTCCGGCCTTGGGCAGGTTGGCGTGGCGTTGGAGGAAGCAGGCGCCGAGATCGACCTGCGCCAGCCCTTCGTGGGCCAAGCCCTGCCCGGCGACATTCACGGGCATGATGCCCTTGTGGTGCTTGGCGGCGAGCAGAGTGCGGTCGATGACCACATCCACCCCTACCTGCCGGAGCTTGCCCGCCTGATGCGCGCCTTTGCCGATGCCGGCAAGTCGGTGCTCGGCATCTGCCTCGGCAGCCAGCTTCTGGCGCGCGCCCACGGCGGCGACAATCTTCTCGGCAAAACGCGGGAATTTGGCTGGCACGAGGTCACGCTTACCGCGGAAGGCAAACGTGATCCGGTGCTCAGCGCCGCGGGCTCTGCCTTCAAGAGCTTTGAATTGCATTCCGACAGCTTCACAATTCCACCCGGCGCCGAGCATCTGGCCGCGAACCCAGCTGTTGCCAATCAGGCCTTCCGGATCGGCCGCGCCGCCTATGGCATGCAGTTTCATTTCGAGGCGGGAACACCCGTCGTCGAGGGCTGGAACCGGACTTTTGAAACGGTAATCAACCGCATCGATCCGGATTGGCTGCAAAACTATCCGGAGCATGCCGCACGCCATGCCGAGCAGTCAGATGCTGCCGGATTGGCGTTGGCACGTGCCTGGGTCGCCACGATCCAGCCCGCCGAATATGTTGACCATGGTACCGCCGGTTGGCGGGCGTCAGCGCATGACAGATAAACGTGTTCCGGCATTTGCCGCCGGAGCCAATGATCCTATCTATTAAACTGCGTGACATCGTATAGAGCGCAGGAGGAGCTTGCGACCGGGGCAAGCTTGAAGCTGAGGAGCAGAACATGCGGATAAAGAGCCTTTTCGACGGACAAGCCGAGCATTCGGTGCCGAACCATGGTTCCACCGCCAAATACCGCCCACTTGCCATCGGTGTTCTGACGCTCTTAGCGTCTCTGGCGACCACTGCCCCCGCAATGGCCGCCTATTGCGGCAGCACGCCGGAGCCGGGGCTGGACTGGAGCGAATGCACCAAGAAAAACCTGATGCTGCCCTCCAGCGAACTCGAAGGCGCCAACCTCTCCGGCACCGATTTTTCGTTGACCGATCTCAGCGGTTCGAACCTGACATCGGCCAACCTCGAAAAGGCCAATCTGGTGCGCGCATGGCTGGCCGGCTCCAAGGCTGAAAAGGCCAATTTCGCCCGCGTCGAGGCCTATCGTTCAAGCTTTGCCAATATTGCCGCCAACGGCGCTTCATTTGCCGGCGCCGAACTGCAGCGCGCCGATTTCAGCGGCGCCGATCTGACCGGAGCCAATTTCGAAAAGGCGGAGGTCGGCCGCGTCCTGTTCAAGGGTGCCGTGCTTACCGGCACGCGCTTTGCGCTTGCCAACCTGTCGCGCGCCAATCTCAGCGGCGCGACCTTCGAAGGCCCCCTGGATTTCGATCAGGCCTTCATGTTCCTCACCCATATCGAGGGGCTGGATCTTTCCGCAGCCAAGGGTCTCGTACAGGCGCAGGTCGATCTGGCCTGCGGCGACGAGCAGACGAAGCTTCCGGAAGGACTGACCACGCCGGCGGGCTGGCCTTGCGCATCAGACTAAGCCGGCTAACGATCGGCGCATGTCATGCGCCGTTTGTCCTCGGGTCAACCATCGGCAACACTGGACATCAGAGGCTTCTCCGCTAGGTTCATTGCTGAACGCGGAGGAGCGAATCATGAGCAAACTGACTATCCCCCAGGAAGGTGGCTGCCGCTGCGGCCAGGTGCGGCTGAAGATCAGCGCACCGCCGATCATCACCATGGCCTGCCACTGCACCGGCTGCCAGAAAATGTCCTCCAGCGCCTTTTCGCTGAGCGCCGCCATCCCGGCCGAGGGTTTCGAAGTCATCGCCGGCGAACCGGTGATCGGCGGCCTGCATGGCGCTACCCGTCACTATTTTTGCCCGCACTGCCTGACCTGGATGTTCACCCGCCCCGAAGGCATGGACTGGTTCGTCAACCTGCGCTCGACCATGCTGGATGACACAAGCGGTGTTGCCCCTTTCGTCGAGACATTCACCAGCGAGAAGCTGCCCTGGGTGGCAACATCGGCCGTGCACTCCTACGAGACATTTCCGCCGATGGAAGCCTTTGGGGGGCTGATGCAGGAATTTGCCGAGCGAACGGCATCCGCCTAAAACCCCTGGAACAGGAAATCCGTGGCGGCGGTAATGGCGTCCGCATGACCGGTGAGGTCGGCAACATCGACGCCAAGTTCAGTGATCGAAACGACACCGATGAACTGCGTCGCCATCGTATAAGAGCGTCCATTGATCTCGAAATGCGGATTAAGCCGAGCAATGACGGGTGACAGGTCTCCCTTGGGTAGAAGCGGAACGACGGCGCAGGTCTGGAGGTTCGACAGAAGATCGGACTGCACGGCCATAATCAATGCATCCCCAGACCTCAGACGATAAGCATGAAATCTCGCCATCAGAACTGACGATATTTGGCCAATGGCAAGCCGTGTTCCTCGACATATTTATTCGACGCCGCGATTGCCTCGGCATTTTCCAGCCGCCACAAACGTTCTTGCTCGGCCTTGACCGCACGCCCGATGCCGTCCTCGGCCGCACGCGACAAATTGATCTTGAGATCGCGCGCCTGTGAGACAAGGTCGCTATCGAGGGATAGATTGGCAGATTTACGGGCGGGCTGAGACATGATCCTCTCCATCGGACATGCGCCTAATATATGCGCATGTCCGATGAAAGAGAAGACCTACTCGTCGCTCATCTTCAGCGCTGCAATGAACGCTTCCTGCGGAATATCCACCTTGCCGAACTGGCGCATGCGCTTCTTGCCGGCCTTCTGCTTGTCGAGCAGCTTGCGCTTGCGCGAGGCGTCGCCGCCGTAGCATTTTGCCGTCACGTCCTTGCGCAGTGCCGAGATGGTTTCGCGGGCGATGACGTTGCCGCCGATGGCGGCCTGGATCGGAATCTTGAACATGTGCTTGGGGATCAGGTCCTTCAGCTTTTCGCACATGTCGCGGCCGCGCCGTTCGGCAGCCATACGGTGCACCATCATCGACAGGGCATCGACAGGCTCGCCATTGACCAGCACCGACAGCTTGACCAGGTGGCCTTCGCGGTGATCGGTCAAGTGGTAATCGAACGAGGCATAGCCCTTCGAGATCGACTTCAGCCGGTCGTAGAAATCGAACACGACTTCGTTGAGCGGCAGGTCATAGGTCAGCATGGCGCGCTTGCCCACATAGGTGAGCTCGATCTGCAGGCCGCGCCGGTCCTGGCACAGCTTCAGGATGCCGCCGAGATAATCGTCAGGCGTCAGGATCGTCGCGCGGATCCACGGTTCATGGATTTCGGCAACCTTGACCACATCGGGCATATCGGCCGGATTGTGCAGCTCGCGCTCTGTGCCGTCGTTCATGAACAGTTTGTAGACGACGGACGGAGCGGTCGCGATCAGGTCGAGATCGAACTCGCGCTCGAGACGTTCCTGAATGATTTCGAGATGCAACAAGCCGAGGAAGCCGCAGCGGAAACCGAAGCCGAGCGCTGCAGACGATTCCATCTCGAAGGAGAAGGAGGCGTCGTTGAGGCGCAGCTTGCCCATGGCGGAGCGCAGATCCTCGAAATCGGCGGCATCGACCGGGAAGAGACCGCAGAACACCACCGGCTGGGCCGGCTTGAAGCCCGGCAGCATCTTGGCCGTCTGGCGCTTGTCCTCGGTGATGGTGTCGCCGACGCGGGTGTCGGCCACTTCCTTGATCGAGGCGGTGATGAAGCCGATCTCGCCAGGGCCGAGCGCCTCGACATTGACCATTTTCGGCGTGATGACGCCGACGCGCTCCACCTGATATTTGGCATCCGCACCCATCATCCGCACCGTCATGCCGCGCTTCAGCGTGCCGTCGAGCACGCGCACGAGAACGATGACGCCGAGATAGGCGTCGTACCAGCTATCGACGAGCAGCGCCTTCAGCGGGCCATTCTCGCCTTCCTCGCTCTTGGGCGCCGGCAACTGGTGGACGATCGCTTCCAGTACCTCGGGAATGCCGAAGCCGGTCTTGGCCGAGATCAGCACGGCCTGGGAGGCGTCGATGCCTATGACTTCCTCGATCTGCTCGCGGATACGGTCGGGTTCGGCGGCCGGCAGGTCGATCTTGTTGAGAACGGTGACGATCTCGTGATTGTTGTCGATCGCCTGATAGACGTTGGCGAGCGTCTGGGCTTCAACGCCCTGCGACGCATCCACCACCAGAAGCGAGCCTTCGCAGGCCGACAGCGAGCGCGAGACTTCATAGGCGAAGTCAACATGGCCGGGCGTGTCGATCAGGTTGAGGACATAGGTCTCGCCATTGTTGGCGACGTAATGCAGGCGCACGGTCTGCGCCTTGATGGTGATGCCGCGCTCTTTCTCGATATCCATCGAGTCGAGAACCTGCTCCGACATTTCGCGTGCGGCAAGGCCGCCGGTCGACTGGATCAACCGGTCAGCCAGCGTCGACTTGCCATGGTCGATATGGGCCACGATCGAGAAATTGCGGATGTGCGACAGGGGCGTCTTTGAAGGTGTTGTGCTCATGCGCCGCATATAGCAGCGGTATCAACCGCCGCAAAGCAGGAAATGCAGGCTTTGTTCACTATAATTGCCGGATATCGCCCGCAACCGGATCGCCCTCGACCATCGCACCGGCATTCGGCATCTGCGCGCTCTTCATCTCGAAATTCTCGCGCAGGTGCGGCGGCACCGTTTCGCGGAATTTGAGCCGCACGGCCACGAAGGCTGCGTAGGCGAGCGCCGTGCCCATGGCGGCATAGATGAAGGTCTTCGGGCCGAAGACCGGCGTCAGCAGCGTGATCGACAAGGGAATGATCGTGGCGGCGATCGACCAGCACATCAAAAGCGTCGAGGCGAGCGGCACGAAATCGGCGGGGGCGGTGCGATCGTTGGCATGGGCATTGGCAATCGAATAGACGGTTTCGACGGCACCGGCAAAAACGGCGAAGACCAGCATCAACAGGATCAGGTTGGCAAACGAGACGGAGAGCGCCACGAGGGCGGCGGCGGCAATCAGCAGGCAGACCAGGATCAGCACGATGCGCCGGTCGATCCGGTCCGACAGCACGCCCATCGGATACTGGATGAAGATCAGCCCGAACTGCATGACCAGCATCAACAGCGCCACATCGCCCTGGCTGACCGAATTGGCGGCCGCATAGATCGGGGTAAAACCCTGCACGGCCATGGATAGCCCACCGGCAGCAAGAACGCCGACGAAGGCGACGGGGGAGTTGCGCCAGACCATCGGCACATCGACGCTGACTTTGGCTGGCGGCGGCGGATTGGGCAGGCGGGTCAGGCCGATCGGCAGGATCGCCATGGTGGTGAAGAAGATGGTGAGCAGCGGTGCCAGATTGCCATCTGCCGGAATCTGGCCGAACAGCCAGGCGCCAGCGCCAATGGCGATGACATAGACCATGTAGAATACCGACATCGCCTTGCCGCGCCAGCTGTTGGCGCTGGCATGGTTGAGCCAGCTGAGCGAGATGATGAAATTGATATTGCCCGCCGCACCATAGACGCCGCGCGCGAACACCCAGAGCAGCGGATGAAAACCGAGCGCGATCAAAAAGGCCGACAGCAGAACCAGCGCCATCGAGCAGGAAAACGCCCGTGCATGGCCGACCCTGCGGATCATCGGTCCGGCAACGACGCAGCCGGCGAGACCGCCAAAGGCAAGGGCCGTGACCGCAGCACCGGCAACCCAGGGCGGGCTGTCGCCCTTCGCCAAAAGGAAAGGCACATAGGCGAACATCATGCCATTGCCGATGCCGACACAGGCCATGGAGGCAACGATGCTGGCGATCGACAGCACGGATGCGCGCGGCTGTTCGGACCGGATTCCTTCTATCGCCGCCATTCACCCTCTCAAGCCCGCAACAGGCGGCACTGCCGCCGCCTGTTCAAGTCTTCACTAAGATATTGATCGCAAGGCGATTTCCTCAGCCGCCTCACGAAATCGCACTCTATCCGGTTGCGTCGAATTTGAATGTCGCCAAAACGGCATAGGCCGACTTTATTTCAAGGGACCAGCAATTTCCGTTGACTCCACTATAAGAACAATTAATTCTCTTATAATGGAAAATTCAAACGGTTTCGAAACGAATATTGCCGCCCGGATGAGGGCGCTGAGATTGGCTCAGTCGATGACGCTCGACGAGCTCGCCACCCGTGCCGGCGTCAGCCGGGCGATGATCTCGCGCATCGAACGTGGCGAAGCAAGTCCGACCGCCCAGCTTCTTGCCCGGCTCTGCAGTGCATTGGGCACGACCTTGTCGCGATTTTTCGCAGACGGCGAAAACACTGAAGATCCGCTCTCGCGCAGGAACGACCAGCGGATCTGGCGCGATCCCGAAACCGGCTATCGGCGCCGCTCTGTCTCACCCGATGGCACCGGTTCGCCGGTCGATATCGTCGAGGTCGAGTTTCCGCCGGGTGCCCGCGTGGTGTTCGAGCAACAGCAGTTCGACGCCGGGCTGACGCAGCATCTCTGGCTGTTTGAGGGCAAGCTGACCATGACCGCCGGCGAAGAGACGCATGTGCTGGAGGCCGGCGACTGCCTGTTCATGCGGCTTGCCGAGGCCCACATCTTTCACAATCCCCATGGCAAGCCGGCACGCTACGCCATCATTCTCAACCGCAGCAAAGTCTAATCCCGATGTCCAAGATTACCATCCGCACGCTTACCCCCTCCGAAACCACGGCCGCCCTGCCCGCGCTTGCCGACATCCTGTCCGATTGCGTCGAGGGTGGCGCTTCCGTCGGGTTCATGTCACCCTATACACCGCAGGATGCGGCCCCTTATTGGCAAGGGGTTGCCCAGGCGGTCACCGAAGGCAACACGGTACTGATCGTGGCGGAGAAGGACGGCGAAATCCTTGGCACGGTGCAGCTCGGTATCGGCACGATGCCGAACCAGCCGCATCGCGCCGACCTGAAGAAGCTGCTCGTCCACCGCAAGGCCCGCGGTCTCGGGCTTTCGCGCCTGCTGATGGACGCTGCCGAAGACGCCGCGGTCAAGCATGGACGGCATGTTCTGGTGCTCGACACGGCAACCGGAAGCCCGGCGGAAGGTATTTACGAGAGGTTCGGCTGGCAGCGCGTCGGCGTTATTCCGCAATACGCCCTGATGCCGGATGGTAGCTATTGCGGCTCGACGTTCTTCTACAAATCACTGGCTGCGGATTGACGCGCCGAAAACACGCAGGGCTCCACCTATCCTTGTCACCAAAAATGGCCATACCGCGCTGAAAAAACCACGTTTTCCGGCCGATCCGCCCATTCCGCACCCCTTATCTTCGTGCTAGCTGATGTACTGCCGCAAGGCCGATATTCTTAAGGGGAACCCATGAAAACCATTCTTCAGCGCGCGGGTCTGGCCGCGCTTTCCATCGCCATGCTTCTCCGCGGCGTCTCCGTTGGCTCAGCTGCCGACGTCACCTTCGAGATGAAAAACAGCCATCCGAATGCCGTCGAAGTCGAACTTTACAGCCAGGATCGCGACCATGTCTGGCCGGGCAACAACCAGGTTTACCTGCTGGATGACGGCGAAACCAAGCAAATCCCGCTGTCCTGCGATCAGGGCGAAAAGATCTGCTACGGCGCCTGGATTTCCGGCGACAAGTCGACCTATTGGGGCACCGGTCCGGACAATGGCGAAACCTGCACCGATTGCTGCTACACCTGCACGGGCGGCAACACCGAAGAAATCGATCTGACCGAATAGCCGATCATCGGCCGCGCGGGCGCCCAACCGGAGCGCCCGCCAGCCTTCAGACAATTCAGCGCGGCATCTTTGCAAAACCCTTGACCAGGATAGGCCCTGTTGGCCGGCCTGTCGGCGAGCCGCCGGCCTGCTCGATGGTAATCTCGTAGAGTTGCGCTTCCTGCGGCTGCGGCAGTACGGGACCGGCAAGAACGATTTCCTGCGAACGCGGCAAAAGCCCCAGCGACACCGGCCCCAGATCCTTGGAAGGAAGCGTCCACACCTGCATGGTGCGGCCTTTTGGAACTTCGAAATCGACAAGCGGCATCACGCGCGCCGACGCATTGCCGAAATCCTCGACAATTGCCTGTGGCTCTCCCGCTGCATTCAGAAGCACGGCTACCACGCGCGGCTCCGGCTGCGACAGCAGGCTCCAGCCCAGACCAACCGCCAGAAGCAGCGATGCCGCAATGCCGCCAAGGGCCGTGCGGCGCCATACGGAACTGCTGTTGTCGTTTGCCGGCGCCGGTTGGGCAAGACCCGCAGTGACACCGGCCTTTGGCTCGTCCAGCGTTGCAGCAATGCGGCCCCACAGGCCATCCGGTTCGGGACCTGGCTTTGCCAGAAGATCCAGCGCCAGAAAACGATCGCGGCTTGCGGCGACGGCGGCGCGAAGAGCAGCGTCGGTTTCGATCTCCACTTCGACGCGGGCGTGATCGGCCGCATCCAGAAGGCCCAGCACATACTCGTCGGCCAGTTCGTCGATATCCTGCTTGCCGGCGCTCATGCCATGCACTCCCGAAGCGAGGTCAGCCCACGGCGAACCCAGGCCTTGGCGGTGCCGAGCGGTACTTTCAGCCGGCCGGCGATCTCGCCATGGGTATAGCCGGATATATAGACCATCAGGATGCTCTGGCGCTTGGTCTCGTCGAGCCGCGACAGGCACGCGCGCAACCGGTTCTGACGGTCGAGATCAGCCCAGACATTGGTTGCGTGATCCATGTGTTCGGCATCGTGCAGATCGGCGAGATTGTCCGGCTCGGTGAATTCCAGCCGCTTGCCGTCGCGCACCAGATTGAGCGCCCGGTTGCGGGCGATGGCATAAATCCAGCCGCGCGCCGATCCACGATCCGGCGCGTATTGGCCGGCCTTGGTCCAGATCTGGATGAAGGCTTCCTGCACGACATCTTCGGCGAGGTCACGCCGGCGCAGGATACGCTGTGCAACGGCCACAAGCCGCGCGCCTTCGAGCTCGAAGATCGTCCGCAGCGCATTGCGATCGCCCTTGGCGCAACCGGCCAGTGCGTCCGCCAATATCTCCTGATGCTCCTGCATTCCGCTCCCACTGTTCCCAAGGCCCGTTACCCGGCCTTCCAGTTGTATCAATTCCGTCAAATGCCGTTGTTTGAGGGTCAACATAGGCGTTTTACCCGCAAGGGCGACCTGCGGATGCAGTTCAGGAAAATTAATTTTCCACCAGTGCATCCAAACCCTGCTTCCCGTGTGTCTACCGGTTGGAAGGCGGCTTCACATGGATCGCCTCCTGTGACGATTTCAGACAACAAGGAGACTTCGAATGAAGACCATAAAGACTGCATTGATCGCCTCCACGGTCCTGTTTACCAGCGGCGGCATCGGGTTTGCTGCGCCGGTTCTCGGCCTGACCGGAGACAAGACGCTCGTTCTGTTCGACACGGCCAATCCGGCAGTCACCAGGACGATGGACGTTACCGGCGTCGACAGCCTCGCCGGCATCGATTTCCGCCCCTCCAACAAGACCGTGATCGGCGTGACGCCGGACAGCCGGATCGTCACCATCGATCTTGAAACGGGTGCAGCAAGCGATGTTGCCAAGATGAATACGCCGCTGCCAATCGACGATGCGGCGGTGGTGGTGGACTTCAACCCGATGGCCGACCGGCTGCGCTTCATGACCGGCACGACCAATCACCGCGTCCATCCCGATACGGGCGAAGTCACCGTCGATGGCAAGCTCGCTTACGAGGACGGCGACATGCACAAGGGCGAAACGCCGAACATCGTCGCTGCCGCCTACATCAATTCCCACGGCAAGCCGGAAAAGACCGGGATGTACAATATCGACGCGACGATCGGCGCCTTGATCAAGCAGACCAAACCGAATGACGGCACGCTGGCCGCAATCGGCAAGCTCGGCATCGACGGCGGAGCTCCGGCCTTCGCCTTCGACATCCAGACCACGGCGGATGGAACCAATACGGCGTGGCTTGCCAATGGCACCAAGCTCTACACGGTCAACCTGGAAACGGGCGCGGCCACGGCGGCGGGCGAGATTACCGGCTCGGCAGGCGCGCTTCGCGACATCGCCGTTTTGCCGGCAATGTAGTGATTGCGCACCGGGCGGGTGGGCAAACCCTGCCGGCTTGCCCGGTTCGAAAGCAAAGGCATGACGGTGCACCATGGGCTGAAACAGAAAGTTGATTTCCCAAAAGGCTTGATCTTCATCTTCCTGCCGCAATCGGTAGTATGAAGCAGAGTAGATCTTTTGGGGACCCGTGATTCCATGATGAAGAAAATTGCCGTTCTGGCCATCGCCGCAATCTATCTTTCCGGCTGCACCACGACCGACCCGTATACGGGCGAGCAGAAAATGTCGAACACCGCCGGTGGCGCGCTGATCGGTGCGGGGCTGGGTGCAGCAACCGGCCTTCTGGTCGGTGGCAGCTCTGCCGGACGCCGCGACGCCGCTCTTGTCGGCGCCGGCATCGGCGCGCTCGGTGGCGGCCTGATTGGCAACTACATGGACAGCCAGGAATCCGAACTGCGCGCACAGCTGCAGAACACCGGTGTTTCGGTCACCCGCGTTGGCGACCGCATCGTTCTCAACATGCCGGAGAATATCACCTTCGCCACCGATCAGGACCAGATGAGCCCCAGGGCCTATCCGACGCTGAACTCGGTCGCGATCGTGCTGCGCAAGTTCAACAAGACGTTGATCGATGTCGATGGCCATACGGATTCAACCGGTAGCGCCAGCCACAACCAGGACCTTTCGGAACGGCGCGCCATCTCGGTCGCCAATTATCTTGGCTCGCAGGGCGTCGACCAGCGCCGCATGTCGGCCGTCGGCTACGGCCCCGACCGGCCGATCGCTTCGAATGGCAGCCCGGCAGGACGCGCCCAGAACCGCCGCGTCGAAATCTCGATCGCGCCGATCAAACAGGGCTGATCCCGCCTACGATATCAAAAAGCCGGTCACTGCCAGTGGCCGGCTTTTTTGTGCGCAGAATCCAGCTCAAACCACGACAGAACCAAAATAGGACCAGTTCCGCCGGCGAGACCCTGCCTTCACACCATTGACGAGAGGAGAAAAGTAAACCTAAAGTTGGTTATTACGAATATGAGCAGATTCGAATGCGCGTTAACGCCGAACTCCTCTCCGAAGCTCTTGAACAGGTTCAGGCTGCAATTTTTGAGCCTTCACTCTGGCTTCCGGCAATCGAAGCTATCAGCAGGGCCAGCGGAGCTTTGGGCGCAACGATCGCCGAGCCGAACGGACGCGGTGTATTCGGTGCAACGCTGAGCACGGAAAACCTTGAAGACTTCCTCGAAGGGTATGTTCGCGAAGAATGGGGCTCGCGGGACTTTCGTGCGCAGCAACTTCTGCCGCCGGTGCGCCGTGCCGGCGTGGTCCTCGAAACCGACATCATTTCAAAGGAACAGTTCGAGCGGCACGACTATTACAAGCTCATGAGAAAACACGGCATTGCCGATTGTGTCCTTTTGGATCTCTCCTCAGCCAAGGACGAACTCTATCTCGTCTTCCAGAATAGCCTGGCAGAAGCTCCTCCGCGGGCGGAGGAAGCAGTCCATTTCCACGCGATCCGGACACGGCTTATCGCCGCGTTACAGCTTGCTCAACATGTTGACGCCAGCAAAGTCATGGGCATGGCGGCCGCCTTCGAAACCTCCCGTATCGGCTGTATCTTCTTTGACCGGAAAGGCTTTATCACGCTGGCGAATCCGAAAGCCAAAGCGCTGTTTACCGGTGACCTGCGCATTTCGCGCGGCGAGTTGCGGGTAAGCTCTGCAATTGAAACGGCGCACTTCAACCGGGCGCTCAAAACCGTGCTGCAGGCAAAAAGGGCCACCACCGATACCGTGTCCGCCGTTCGTCTATCCCGCCCCGGCAAACGGCCGCTCATCGTTCGCTTTGAACGCTTTGGCACCCAACTCGCCGACGTTTTCTCCCATTCCTGCGCCATGGCCTTGATCGAGGATCCGGACGAAGAGATACGCCTGAAGCCGGAAACGCTGATGGCACTGTTCGACCTGACACCGGCGGAAACGCGGATATCCCTGCTTGTCGCTAGCGGCATGAGTGCCGTCGATATCGCCGGCCAGCACGGCATCGGCTATGAGACCGTTCGAAGCCATATACGGTCGATATTCCAGAAAACCGGTACCGGCCGGCAATCGGAACTCAGTGCCCTGTTCGGCAAAATCCGTCTTTAAAGAGGCTGTTTCCCGGCCGATGCCGGTGGATAGGCGTGTTCTTCGCCGTGGAAATCCGAAACCGTATAACAGCCGCCGCCATTATCCTCGATGGTCGAGGCGCTGATCACCGTCTTGCCGTGGCCGCCGGGGATATCGAGGATATAGGCGGGCTGGCAGAGACCGGAGACACGGCCGCGCAAGGAGGCGACCAGCGCCTGCCCTTCCTTGATGGTCAGCCGGAAGTGGTTGGTTCCCGGTGCAAGGTCTGGATGATGCAGATAATAGGGTTTGATTCGGTTTTCGACGAAGGCACGCATCAGGCTAGCCAGCGTCTCCGGATCGTCATTGACACCCTTGAGCAGCACCGACTGGCTGACCATGACGATGCCGCTATCGACCAGCCGGGCGCAGGCGGCGCGGGCCTCGGCGGTCAATTCGCGCGGATGATTGGCGTGCAGCGCCAGATAGGTGGTCTTGCCGCTGGCCTTGAGCGCTGCGATCAGGACGTCATCGACGCGCTCTGGCTCGACGACCGGCACGCGGGTGTGAAAACGGACGATCTTCACATGCTCTATCGATGCCAGCCGTTCCATGATCGACGCCAGCCGGCGCGGCGACAGCACCAGCGGATCGCCGCCGGTGAGAATGACCTCCCAGATCTCCGGATGTTCGGCGATATAGGCAAATGCATTGTCCATCGCCTGCGATGCAAGCGTGCCGAGCCCCTGCGGCCCGACCATTTCGCGGCGGAAGCAGAAGCGGCAATAGACCGGGCAGACATGCACGGCCTTCAACAGCACGCGATCCGGATACCGATGAACGATGCCCTCGACGGGACTATGGGCGCCGTCACCAATCGGGTCTTCGCGCTCTTCCGGCAAGCGCAATAGCTCCGCCGCATCGGGGATGAACTGCCGGGCAATCGGATCATTGGGGTCGCTGGGATCGATCAGAGCTGCGATCGCCGGCGTGACGGCCACCGCATAACGGGCGGCAACATTATCCAGCCCGGCGCGCCGATCGACGGAAACCAGGCCCGCGTCCTGCAGATCATCGATCGTTTTCAAGGAACGAAGTGCTGTCACTTGCGACCCTCACGCAACAGCTCGGTGTCCGCCACCGGAGCCCAGATCACCTGATCGATCCGCGAGGCGCCGGTTGCCAGCATCACCAGCCGGTCGAAGCCGAGCGCGCTGCCGCTGGCCTGCGGCATGATCTCAAGCGCCTTTAAAAAGTCCTCGTCCAGCGGATAGGTTTCGCCATAGACGCGGCTCTTCTCCGCCATCTCCATGCCGAAGCGGCGGCGCTGTTCGCTCGCATCCGTCAGTTCGCCAAAGGCATTGGCGAGTTCGACGCCGCAGGCATAGAGCTCGAACCGTTCAGCGACGCGCGGATCATGCGGCGTAGGCCTCGCCAGCGCTGCCTCGGCGACCGGATATTCATAAAGGATCGTCGCGCGGCCAAAGCCGAGATTGGGCTCGACCTTCTCGACGATCACCCGGCTGAACATATCCGCCCAGGTATCATCATCCGCAACCCGCAGGCCAGCGGCGCGAAGCGTTCCGGCGAGGCTTTCCCGGTCGGTTTCGCCGCTCGGATCGATCGAGGAGAGAAGATCGACGCCCGCGAACTGCGCGAATGCCTCGGCAACGGTGATGCGCTGCGGCTCAACGAACGGATCGGCCAGCGCGCCGCGATAGGTCAGCTGCTTTGCCCCCACCGTTTCGGCTGCCAGACCGAGAATATCGGCGCAGTCGCGCATCAGCGCTTCGCAGGTCTCGCCGGCCCGGTACCATTCGAGCATGGTGAATTCCGGGTGGTGCAGCGGCCCGCGCTCGCGGTTACGATAGACATGGGCAAAGCAGGCGATGCGCTCCTCACCGGCCGAAAGCAGTTTCTTGCAGGCAAATTCAGGCGAGGTATGGAGATAGAGCGGTGCGGTGCTGCCATCAAGATGAATAGCCTGCGTTGCAAAGGCATGCAGATGCGCCTCGTTGCCGGGCGATACCTGCAGGGTCGCGGTATCCACCTCGATGAAATCGCGCGCAGCGAAAAAACCGCGCAAGGCAGCCTGAATGCGGTTGCGGCCGATCAGGAAACCACGGCGGTCGGCATGGACGTCTGGCGTCCACCAGGGAGAGGCAGCAGGCATGAAAGTCGTGTTTCCGTTTTCTCGGGCAGTCGATATTTTACGGTGGTTGCACGGGTTTCTTCGAGCCTGATCCGCCGTCACACTGGCAATTTACCCAAATATAGGATAGGTGCGGCCCGAAAACGCATTCTGGCGTCTGTGACGCGCATATTTCGTGCGCTCCTCTACGACGCATCCCGCTCAGTTACAAGGAAGACTTATGGTCAAGGTAATCGCCTCCTCAGTCCGCAAGGGCAATGTTCTCGAAGTCGATGGCAAGCTCTATGCCGTTCTGACCGCCGCGAACTTTCATCCCGGCAAGGGCACGCCTGTGACCCAGGTGGATATGCGCCGCATTTCCGATGGCGTGAAGGTTTCCGAACGCTGGCGCACCACCGAGCAGGTCGAGCGCGCCTTTGTCGAAGATAGCGAGCACACCTTCCTGTACGAAGATGGCGAAGGCTTCCATTTCATGAACCCGCAGAACTACGACCAGGTTGCCGTTTCGCCTGATGTCGTCGGCGACGACAAAGCCTATCTCCAGGAAGGCATGTCCGTTCAGCTGAAGATGTTCGAAGGCCTGGCGCTGGCGCTGGAACTGCCGACCCGCATGACGCTGGAAATCGTCGAGACCGAGCCGGTCGTCAAGGGCCAGACAGCATCGTCTTCCTACAAGCCGGCGATCATGTCGAATGGCGTGCGCACCATGGTTCCGCCGCATATCGGCGTCGGCACCCGCGTCGTCATCCTGACGGAAGACGCATCCTACGTCGAACGCGCCAAGGATTGATTCTTGGTGCCGGAATGAAAAACGGGCGCGGTTTCAAACCGCGCCCGTTTTCGTTATGCAATAAGTGAGAGTTAGTGCTTCAATTCCGGGTAGATCTCCGACACTTCCTCTGCGTCGCTAGGGGTGTCGTCGTACCCTTCGAGCGTTACGTAAACGCTGTCATCAACAGCCAGCCCGCCTTCGCGGCGCACCGCGATGCGTGAACCATTGTCGCGGACGAGGACCGCTTCGCCGTTGAAACCCTGTTTCAGCAGCCAGTCGCGCGGTGCGTTCAGACGAATACGGACCTGACGGCTATCGTCTTCTTCGCGCGCCTCTATAAGTTCATAGGAAACCGGCTGCGAATTGCCGTTGATTTCCAGCTGGCCATGGCCACTGCCTTCGGCTGCGAATGTCAGCATGATCGTCTCCTTTGGAAGATTTATCGGCGAACGGCGCGGCCAACCGCGATGAGAATGCAGGCACCGATGAAGCCGATGACCAGATAGGCGAGCCAGCCGTTGAAACCCATGTTGGCAAAGGCAAGGATGGCATTGAGAACGATGGCGCCGACAATGCCGAGAATGATATTCATGAACAGGCCCATGTTGGATTTCATGAACTGTTCTGCCATCCATCCGGCAAAGCCGCCGATGATGATTGCCGCGATCCAGCCTACGCCGTTGACGTCCATGTGTTTGCCCTCGCTAAAACAGAGTTGTTGCTGCAACAGATAACGGGCTGAGCGCCAATATGTTCCGGGCTGCTCCGTGAGCATTATCAAATACCCTTATGTTAACCCCCACAAATATGAATTTGCCGGAGGGCTCTGCATTCGATAGAGCCGTTCGGAGCGAGATCGGCATCGCCTCTGGAGGAGGACGTCTTGGATCAACAGGCAACGGCACCAGCCCATGCAACCGAAGGCATCGTTCCGCCCGCGACAACGCTGCCGGACACCGGCACCACGGCTGCGCTGACCGGCGGGCTGATGTGTCTGCTGTCGATGTCGAGCGTGCAGTTCGGTTCGGCGCTGTCGGCGCCGGCGATTGCCGCCTATGGTCCGTTCGGCACCACCTGGCTACGGCTCGTCTGGGCCGCCGCTCTGCTGGCCATTATCGTGCGTCCGCCGATCCTGCGCTACTCGCGGGCTCAATGGCGGATGGCGGGGCTGCTCGGCGCCTGCATGGCCGGAATGACCTTGTGTTTCTTTGCGGCGATCGAACGCATTCCGCTCGGTCTCGCCGTCGCCATCGACTTCCTCGGCCCGCTCGCGGTTGCCACCTTCGCCTTCGGCCTCGGCTGGCGGCTGGTCTGGCCGCTGATTGCCGGTGCCGGCGTGCTGCTTCTGGCGCATGACGGCAATGGCTGGATCGGCGATTCCACCGGCATTCTCTTTGCCTTCGGTGCGGCCACCGGCTGGGGGCTTTACATCATCCTGATGAAGAAGGCCGGAAACGCCTTTGAAGGCCTGCAGGGCCTCTCCATGTCGCTGATCGTCGCGGCAATCGTCGCCACGCCTTTCGGGCTGATCGATGCGCCGCGCATGACGGCCGAAGGTGTGGTGACGATCGCCGGTCTGGCGCTGCTTGTGCCGCTGATCCCCTATGCGCTGGAAATGATCGCGCTGCGCCGGATGAGCACATCCTCTTTCGGCATCCTGATGAGCCTTGAGCCCGCGCTTGGCGCCCTTGCCGGCTTTCTGGTGCTGAGCCAGCCGATGACCTACCTGCAGATCACCGGCACCGTTCTCGTCGTTGCCGCCAGCGCCGGCGCCACCGCCACCGGCCGTTCATAAAGCCAGAATTATGGGCGCGCTTTTTGTAAACCCGGTGATAGAGTGATGCTCCGCAAGCGTCGCTTTTTCCATCGAGGTGTGCATGTTTCCACTATCGCATATGATGAAAGCTTTCATTCGCAAGGGCCAGCTGACCGTCATCGACGCCGATGGCAAACCGCATGTTTTCAAGGGTGAGCCGGGTCCGGAAGTGACCATGCGGCTGACCGATCGCAAGCTCTACCGCACCCTCGTCTTCAATTCCGAACTGGCCGCCGGCGAGGCCTATATGGATGGAACGCTGCGCTTCGAGGACGGCTCGAACTTACGCGATTTCCTGACATTGTTCTCGATCAACCGGCTGTCGCTCGGCTCCTATCCGATCCAGAAGGTGCTGCGCGCCATCAAGATGCGTTTCCGCAAGCGCCAGCAATCCAACGTCAAGGGCGAGGCCCAGCGCAACGTCGCCCATCACTACGACCTCGGCAACGAATTCTACAAACTCTTCCTCGACGAGCACATGCTCTATTCCTGCGCCTATTTCCGCGAACCGGACGAGACGCTGGAGCAGGCTCAGCGCAACAAGCTGAGGCTGCTCGCCTCCAAGCTTTGCCTCAGGCCCGGCATGAAAGTGCTCGATATCGGCTGCGGCTGGGGGGATCTGGCGCTCTATCTCGCCCAGCTCGAAGACGTCGAAGTGCTCGGTGTTACCCTTTCCAAGGAGCAGCAGGCGCTGGCGACACAGCGCGCCAAGGATGCCGGGCTGGAAGGCCGCGTCCGCTTCGAACTGCGCGACTACCGCGAGGTCAACGAGACCTTCGACCGCATCGTCTCGGTCGGCATGTTCGAGCATGTCGGTGTCAGCCACTATGACGAGTTCTTCAAGAAGCTGAACACGCTGATGCCGGACGACGGCATCGCGGTTCTGCATTCGATCGGCCATATGAGCCCGCCCGGCATGGCCAGCGCCTGGCTGCGCAAATATATCTTCCCCGGCGCCTATTCGCCCGCCCTTTCCGAGGTTTTCGAAGTGGTGGAGCGCAACAGCCTGTGGGTGAGTGATCTGGAATTCCTGCGCGTCCACTATGCGACGACGCTCAAGCATTGGGTCGAGCGCTTCGACAAGAACCGCGACAAGGTCGTCGAAATGTATGACGAACGCTTTGCCCGCATGTGGGAATTCTATTTGGTCAGCTGCGAAATGATGTTCCGCACCGGCAGCCAGCTGGTGTTTCACATGCAGTTGTCGCGGAGCCGCGATGCTGCCCCCATCGTGCGTGACTACATCACCGACCGGCAAAAGGCCTATATCGTGCGCGAACAGACGCTGAATATCACCCTATGACGAGCTGGTTTTCTCGATGAATGCCTGTTCGTCATCGCCCTGCCATTGCAGCCGCTTGTAGTCGAAGCCGTATTCCAGCGTCGGTTTCACCACGGCGAAATAGGGCGAGAGATCGAAATCGCGCGGCGTGTAGAGCGAATGATGGCGGATATGCAGGATTTCGGCGCGTGAATAGGTCGATGTCGCCGACGCCCGGCCGGGTGCGCGGGTAATCTCCGGCAATATCGGATAGCGGATCTGCTCGAAAGCCTGTGCGATCAACGTCGAGCAGATGGCGCGCGTCGGGTCCCCTGACCCGAAGGCCAGCATACGGCGTCGAAAGCGCACCGGCACCGGCGGTGTCGGCATGAAATAACGCAGCATGTCGAAGATGTTCTTCATGTCGTATTTCAGGCCGAGCCTTGAGATCATGAAGGACAGGACCGCATTACGATCATCCGGCGTCAGCCCGACAGGCCGGCAGATACGGGTGTTGTAGGTGCAGTATTTTCTGAGTGGCACCGCAACACAGCCCTCGCCGAGATTGACCTCGATGAGCTGCGGTCGATCGATAATGGGGAGCGTTGCCTGATCGAGCGTCAGCGGGATTTCGTCGCCGGCGAAAAAGGCCGCGTGCGACCATGTCGATTGGGTGAGATACTTGATCGTGTTGGAAATCTTGTGATTGCCCTCGATCAGCAGGATATCTCCCGGCCGCAACGTCCGGGCCAGCGTTTCGGGGTCGGATGGCGTGTAAGGTTCGTAGCCCGAGGTCCGGGCCGTCAGCCTTCCTGCCATCGCCATGCCGATGCGATCGAGAAGCGTGTCCTTGCTGGTCAGAAGCGGGTTCATACGACAGCAGCCTTCTTTCGGGCGTTCATCCTGCTGTTTATGTAGGAATTTATCCGGCCACCTGTCGAGTCACACTACCGGTTCGGGGTTGACCTTCGCGTGAAGCAGTCTTAAATTTAGAATTATTCTAAACTAGGTTGATTGCATCATGTTTTCCCACCTGCTTTCGCGCTCCAAGCGTCCGCTGTCCTCACTGTCCGAACAGGAAGTTCTGGCACTCGCCATCTCATCCGAAGAGGACGACGCCCGCATCTATTTTGCCTATGCCGACGCGCTGAAAGACAGGTATCCGGATTCAGCCAAGGTCTTCGAGGACATGGGCGAGGTGGAAAACGCCCACAAGACCATGCTGATCGACATGCACCGCCGCCGGTTCGGCGAACGCATTCCCCTGATCCGGCGCGAACATGTCAAAGGCTTCCTCACCCGCAAGCCGGACTGGCTGCGCCATAACCAGTCGCTCGACGCCATGCGGCGCGAGGCGGAAGAGATGGAAACGCAAGCGTATAATTTCTATGTCGAGGCGGGCAAGAACACATCCGATGCGGCAACCCGGCAATTGCTGGGCGATCTGGCACTGGCCGAACAGGGCCATGAGGATATTGCCCGCATGCTGACGGACAAGCACGTGCCGGAAGGCGCGCGCAAGAAAGAAGACGAGGCGGCGCACCGCCAGTTCCTGCTGACCTATGTGCAGCCGGGTCTTGCGGGACTGATGGACGGCTCGGTCTCGACGCTGGCGCCGATCTTCGCTGCCGCCTTTGCCACGCAGGACACCTGGCAGACCTTCCTGGTTGGCCTGTCCGCATCCGTTGGCGCCGGCATATCCATGGGCTTTACCGAAGCAGCGCATGACGACGGCAAGCTTTCCGGCCGTGGCTCACCGCTCAAGCGCGGTCTCGCCTGCGGCATTATGACGACCCTCGGCGGCCTCGGCCACGCTTTGCCCTATCTCATCCCGCACTTCTGGACGGCGACGATCACCGCCGGCATCATCGTCTTCTTCGAACTCTGGGCCATCGCCTTCATCCAGAACAAGTATATGGAAACCCCGTTCCTGCGCGCGGCCTTCCAGGTGGTTCTCGGTGGTGGGCTGGTGCTGGCTGCGGGTGTTTTGATCGGTAATGCCTGAGCGAAGCACTTTGCCGCTCAGGGTTTTCCTGTTACAGGCTAAAGGGCGTGAGCACCGTCTCATCGATCGAAAAACGGAGTACGGGCCTCATGCGGCACCGCCCGCTGGCTTCCCGGAATCTCCCAAATCTGAGGTGAAGCGATGGATGACATCGCCGATCACGGCATTCGCTTCGGGCGAATTGCCGCCATGCTCCCAGTCAAGGACATGGGCAAAGCCCATGACTTCTACGTCAACGTCCTCGGTTTCCGGAAAACCTTCCAAAACGGCAATCCGGTCGGCTTCATGATCCTTGAGCGGGATCGGGCCGAACTGCATCTGACCCTGCAACCGGGTCACAGGGCCGCAGACTTCAACGTGGCGCACATGATGGTGGGGGATGTCGATGCACTGCATGCGATTTGCCAGAGCCATGGACTGCGCATCATCAAAGGCCTCCAGGACAAGGACTATGGTCTTCGGGCCTTTGTCTTTGAAGATCCGGACGGCAACCGGATCGATGTCGGGCAGGTGTTGCCAGCGAACCCAGGCTGATCAAAACGGAAGAAGGGCGCGACCTGATGAGGTCGCGCCCTTCTTCAAATCCATGTTTGGCGGCTATCAGTTCCCGACCGAACCGACCAGCACTTCCGCGCCGTTCTCGATCGTCACCCAGCGGCCCGTGTTGAATGATGCCTGGCGCTTGAGGAAGCGATAGGGCGTCTTGCTCCAGATCTTCACGTCATTTTCGAGGTTATCGAGGATGAAGTCGCCCTGTGCGGTGCGCACGGTCAAAACGGCATGGCCTTCGCCGTCTGGCTTGCGGACAACGGTGATCAGCAGATCAGACGGAGAGAAGCCTTTCTCCATCAGGCGCTTGCGCTTGAGAAGAACAAAGTCTTCGCAATCGCCGGCACCATCCGGATAGGCCCAGACTTCGTCCTTGCCGAACAGGTCCATGTCGGTCATCGGGGTAATTTCGCTGTTAACGGCGAGATTGACCTGGCGGATAACCGACCAGCCAAAATCGGTGACGCGTGGTGCTACCGTCGATTTGGTCTTGATCTCGCATTCCGGACGATGGGTCTGGCAGAATTCGTAATGACCGATCGGCTGCGAGGTGATGGCGCCGGTCTGCATCGACAGTGCGGTTGCAGACGGCGCCGGGATTGCAGCGCCTGCCGAAGCGAAAACAGCCGCAAGTGCCACGACCATTTTCCGGATGCCCATCAACTGCGCCATGCAAGTCCCCTGTGGCGCGGTTTTCTTCCGAAACATTTCTGAAGAATCCCCGCGAAGCTTGAAAACTCTGGTCAGCTTTCGCGGTGATACCCCGCCGCGCGCCGCTCTAATCGTTAACAAAGAGTTAACAGCGCGGCCGAAACGAAGTCAATCTGCAGATTTGGGGATCGCCGGATATGGTTAAAATGCCCGGCCGAGCCTGTCCCAGTGGGGTTTTACGGCTTTCAGACGGCCAGCATGGCATCCACGGCGGTCAGAATCCGCTCGATATCCTCCGGCCGCGACAGGCGGTGATCGCCATCGCGGATGAGCGTCATCACCACATCATCCGAGGGCAGATGCTCCATCAGCTTCAGGGCGTGGCCATAGGGAACATCGGGATCCCGCATGCCCTGCAGGATATGCACCGGGCAGCCGGTCTCGATAATACCGGTCAGCACCCGGTTTGTCCGTCCATCCTCGATCAACCGCGCCGTGAAGATGTTCGGATCCGGGCCATAGGGCGTCGGCTCTTCGAAATAGCCGCGCTCGGTCAGCGATGTCAGTTCGGCGTCCGAAAGGTTCGGCTCGATCAGGTCGCTGGTGAAATCCGGGGCCGGCGCGATCAAGACGAGACCGGCAATTTTTGCGCCTTCGCCGCGAGCCCGCAGTTCGGCAATCAGCCTGAGCGCCACCCAGCATCCCATCGACGAGCCGACCAGCACCATGCGTTTCGGGCCGACATGATCGATGACCGCGAGACTTTCCTCCAGCCACCTGGAAATCGTCCCGTCGGTAAAGGCACCGCCCGAGGCGCCATGACCGGAATAATCGAAGCGGATGCAGGCGGAACCCAAATCAGCCGCATGCCGCTCCAGCTCGACGGCCTTGGTGCCGGTCATGTCCGAGCGGTAGCCGCCCAGCCAGACCAAGGTCGGCAAGCCATTGCCGTTCTTTGCCGGCAGGATACGCATGGCGATGCGGCGCGATTCGCTGCCGGTGCCGACTTCAAGCATGTCCGGATCGGCGTTCGACATTGGCAATGACATGCTATTTTCCCTATTCTAAAGCGCTTCCCGCTGATTTTCTTTCTAAAACAGATTCTCCGAATGCCTGACAGGTGGTGATTTTCGTGAAGAGCTGTGTTATTGACTTTTCCGCAGCAATTTACACATGAAGACCAAGCGGCAGTTGGACGGCATTTTGCCGGGACAAAGCGCTATGAACCGATATTGCATTCGAAACAGCTCGAGGAGAGTACGACCATTCGCAGACCGTTCAAAACGGACGCCCCTGTCAAAGACGGGCCCCGCTCTAACAAGGAAATCCGGTCCCTCCGGGTTCAGCTCATCGACGCCGAAGGTGTAAACCACGGCAGCATTCCCACAGAACAGGCGCTCCGCATGGCGGAAGAACTGGGCCTCGACCTCGTCGAGATCTCGCCGAACGCGGAACCGCCGGTGTGCAAGATCCTTGATCTGGGCAAACTGAAATACTCAACGCAGAAGAAAGCCGCCGAGGCACGCAAGAAGCAGAAGATCATCGAGATCAAGGAGATCAAGATGCGTCCGAATATCGACACGCATGACTATGACGTCAAGATGCGCGCGATGAACCGCTTCTTCGAAGAAGGCGACAAGGTCAAGGTGACCCTGAAATTCCGCGGCCGTGAAATGGCACACCAGGAGCTGGGCATGAAACTGCTCCTCCAGGTCAAGGAAGACACCACGGCAATCGCCAAGGTCGAAGCCGAGCCGAAGCTGGAAGGCCGTCAGATGATGATGGTTCTGGCTCCGAGGTAAGCGCCTCGTTTTCAGGCCGGACCTGATGAAAGCCGCCTGCCTGGCGGCTATTTCATTCCGAGCTCGGAAAATGGGAAATATCGGGTACTATCCTGAATCCCATTGCACTTTGCGGGCGCTTCGGTTACAAGCCCCCGTCCGAACGGTCCGGCAGGGCATGCCGTGGCCGTTCTTTTACGCTGGAGACGACCTCGTCAGTCGATCTCGAAATCAAGAAAAATGGAGTAGCAAAATGCCCAAGATGAAGACGAAATCCTCGGCCAAGAAGCGGTTCAAGATCACCGCAACCGGCAAGGTGATGGCAGCTGCCGCAGGCAAGCGCCATGGCATGATCAAGCGGTCCAACAAGTTCATTCGCAACGCGCGCGGAACGATGGTTCTGGCCGAGCCCGATGGCAAGAAGGTCATCAAGAACTACCTGCCCAACGGTCTCTAAGACTTCTGGCACTTTGGATTTTAAGGAGATCATATCATGGCACGTGTAAAACGCGGCGTAACTTCCCACGCCAAGCACAAGAAGACACTCAAGGCAGCCAAGGGCTTCTACGGCCGCCGCAAGAATACCATCCGCGCTGCCAAGGCAGCCGTGGATCGTTCGAAGCAGTTCGCTTACCGCGACCGCAAGGTCAACAAGCGCAACTTCCGCGCTCTCTGGATCCAGCGCATTAACGCTGCCGTTCGTGAAAATGGCCTGACCTACGGCCGTTTCATCGACGGTCTGTCGAAGGCTGGCATCGAAGTCGACCGCAAGGTTCTGTCCGACATGGCTATCCATGAGCCGGAAGCATTCGGCGCGTTGATCGCTGCTGCAAAGAAGGCGCTGGATTACCTCAAGGACGCCGGCACCAAGAACGAGTTTGAAAGCGCGGTTCGTTAAGACCAGCGCTTCCCAAGCCTTTTAGATATTAGTTGGGAAACCCGCGCTGGCTCGGCTGGCGCGGGTTTTTCTTTGACCGATCACGGCAAGGAACCGGGAAATAAACGATGTCCGATCTGGAAGCACTGAAAGACAATCTGCTGGCCGAAGTGACCGCTGCCGGTGACGAAGCGGCGATCGAAGCCGTGCGCGTCAACGCACTCGGCAAGAAGGGCTCGATCTCCGAGCTGCTGAAGACGCTCGGCACCATGACGCCGGAAGAACGCCAGACGCGCGGTGCCGCGATCAACGCGCTGAAGACCGATGTCTTTGCCGCGATTACCGCCCGCAAGTCCGACCTGAAGGACGCGGCGATTGCCGAACGGCTGGCCCGCGAAACCGTCGATATCTCGCTGCCGGTGCGTTCTTCCCCGGCTGAGCGCGGCCGCATTCATCCGATCAGCCAGATCATCGACGAGATCACCGCGATCTTCGCCGACATGGGCTTCTCGATCGCCGAAGGCCCGGATATCGAGACCGACTATTACAATTTCACCGCGCTGAACTTCCCCGAAGGTCATCCGGCCCGCGAAATGCACGACACGTTCTTCTTCAATCCGGACGCAAACGGCGAGCGCAAGGTCCTGCGCACGCATACCTCGCCGGTACAGATCCGCACGATGGAGACGCAGAAGCCGCCGATCCGTATCATCATTCCGGGCAAGACCTACCGCCAGGACAGCGATGCCACCCATTCGCCGATGTTCCATCAGGTCGAAGGCCTCGTCGTCGATACCAAGTCGAACGTCGCCAACATGCGCTGGATTCTCGAAGAATTCTGCAAGACCTTCTTCGAAGTCGATGACGTGACGATGCGCTTCCGCCCGTCGTTCTTCCCGTTCACCGAGCCGTCCTTCGAGGTCGATATCCAGTGCGACCGCTCCTCCGGCCCGATCGTCAAGTTCGGCGAAGGCACCGACTGGATGGAAATCCTCGGCTGCGGCATGGTCCACCCGAATGTGCTGCGCGCCGGCGGCCTTGATCCCGATGTCTACCAGGGCTTTGCCTGGGGCATGGGCCTCGACCGCATCGCCATGCTAAAATACGGCATGCCGGACCTGCGTAACTTCTTCGATGCCGATGTCCGCTGGATGAGCCACTACGGTTTTCGCCCGCTCGATATGCCGACCCTGTTTGGCGGGTTAAGCACGTGACAGACCTTCCAGCACGCCTCAAAGGCTTGGTAGCCTTTAGTTTCGGCGATTCTCCGGCGCTTGCCGACGAATTGCTGGCGCTTGTGCTTGAAGGCCGAAAAACCGCGACGTGCAGCCGGCCACAGGATTACGGTGATGGCAAGGAGCCTATGCCGCAACTGGGGCGGCACGACGTGGTTCTGGACGGGCAAGCCCGGGCAGCGGCCGTCGTCGAAACGATCGAGCTGACCTATCGTCGCTTTGACGAGGTTGATGCCGCCTTTGCCCATGACGAAGGAGAAGGCGACCGGTCCCTGTCTTTCTGGCGCGAAGCACACGAAACCTACTTCCGGCGCAACGGCGGCTTTTCTCCCGACATGGACCTTCTTTGCGAACGCTTCCGCGTCATTGAAGTGCTGGAACGCTGATTATTTGAGAACAGGTGGACAATGAAATTTACACTCTCCTGGCTGAAAGACCATCTGGAAACGGATGCTACCCTTGAACAGATCTGCGCGCGCCTGACGTCGATCGGGCTCGAAGTCGAGGACGTCGATGACAAGGCCGCGTTCAAACCCTTCGTCATCGCCAAGGTCGTCTCGGCTGAAAAGCATCCGCAAGCCGACAAGCTGCGGGTGCTGATGGTCGATACCGGCACGGGCGCCCCGATCCAGGTCGTTTGTGGCGCCCCAAATGCGCGGGCCGGCCTTGTCGGCGCTTTCGCCGCTCCCGGTGCCTATGTTCCGGGCATCGACGTGACACTCGCCGTCGGCACCATCCGCGGCGTCGAAAGCCACGGCATGATGTGCTCGGAAAAAGAGTTGCAGATGTCGGATAGCCATGACGGCATCATCGACCTGCCGGAAGATGCGCCCGTCGGCACCAGCTTTGCCGCCTATGCCGGGCTGGACGATCCGATGATCGAGATCAACCTGACGCCGAACCGCCCGGACTGCACCTCGATCTACGGCATTGCCCGCGATCTCGCCGCCTCCGGCCTCGGCACTTTGAAGGCCCCGACGGCGCCGACTTTCAAGGTCGAAGGCGACACCACCACCAAGGTCACGCATGACCTTGGCGAAGACAGTCATCTCTGCCCGGGCTTTGCTCTGCGTCTCGTGCGCGGCGTCAAGAACGGCCCGAGCCCGAAATGGATGCAGCAGCGCCTGCTCGCCATCGGCCTTCGCCCGATCAATGCACTCGTCGATGTCACCAATTACATGACCTTCGACCAGGGCCGACCGCTGCACGTCTTCGATGCCGCCAAGGTCAAGGGCAACCTCACCGTCCGCCGTGCCATCGAAGGCGAAAAGGTGCTGGCGCTCGATACGCGCGAATACACTCTTTCGCCGGCTAACGTCGTCATCGCCGACGAGGACGGCATCGAGTCGATCGGCGGCATCATGGGCGGTGAACATTCCGGCTGCGACGAGAACACTGTCGATGTGCTGATCGAATCGGCCCTCTGGGACCCGATGAACATCGCCAAGAGCGGTCGCGCACTCGGCATCATCACCGATGCACGCTACCGCTTCGAGCGCGGCGTCGATCCCGCATATATGGTTGCAGGCCTCGAACGCGCCACCCAGCTGGTCCTCGATATCTGCGGCGGTACCGCGGCCAAGACCTATGTGACCGGTTATGCCGGCTACACGGCCAAGATCGTCGATTTCCCGGTTTCCGAGGTGAAGCGCCTGACGGGTCTTGAGGTCAGCTCGGAAGAGAGCATCTCGATTCTCAAGGGCCTCGGTTTCGGCGTTGAAGGCTCCGGCGAGCGCGTCTCGGTTTCCGTTCCCTCCTGGCGGCCGGATGTCGATGGCAAGGCCGACCTCGTCGAAGAAGTCATGCGCATCCATGGCGTCGATAATATCAAGCCTGAACCGATCGAAAGCCTTGGCGCGGTCAATGGCAAGATCCTGACGAGCCTGCAGATCCGCACCCGGCTTGCCAAGCGGTCGCTGGCCGCCCGCGGCATGCTCGAAGCCGTCACCTGGTCGTTCATCTCGAAGGCGCAGGTCGAGTTGTTCGGTGGCGGTGCACCTTCGTTGTCGCTGGCAAACCCGATCGCAGCCGACATGTCCGACATGCGCCCATCGCTGCTGCCCGGTCTTTTGACCGCCGCCCAGCGCAATGCCGACAAGGGCTTTGGCGACGTGGCGATCTTCGAAGTCTCCGGCACCTATGAGAACGACACGCCCACCGGACAGCGCCGCGTGGCCGGCGGTATCCGCCGTGGCACGGCATCGCTTGCCGGTGCCGGCCGCTCGTGGTCGAACGCCGCCAAGGGTGGTGGCAAGCCGGTCGACGTGTTCGACGCCAAGGCCGACGCCATTGCCGTTCTCGAAGCCTGCGGCGTGCCGATGGGCAATGTCCAGTTCGAAGCCGGCGGCCCGTCCTGGTATCATCCGGGCCGTTCCGGCACGATCAAGCTCGGCCCGAAGATCATCCTCGGCACCTTCGGCGAATTCCATCCGAAGGTGCTGGAAGCGCTCGACGTTTCCGGCGCGCTCGCAGGCTTCGAAGTCTATGTCGATGCCATGCCCGAACCGAAGAAGAAAGCCACCCGCACCAAGCCGGCGCTGGAGCTTTCCCCCTTCCAGGCCGTCAAGCGCGACTTCGCCTTCGTGGTGGATAAGACCGTTGAGGCTGGCGCGATCCTCAAAGCCGCATCGAGTGCCGACCGCAAGCTGGTCACCGGCGTCAACGTCTTTGATATTTTCGAAGGCGCATCCGTCGGCGAAGGCAAGAAGTCGGTCGCCATCGAAGTCGTCATCCAGCCTGCGGACCGCACGCTGACCGACGAGGACTTCGAAGCCCTGACCGGCAAGATCATCGCCAATGTGACGAAGAACACCGGTGGTGTTCTGCGGGCCTGACAAGGCTGCTGTCCCACCCGTTTTTTTGCTCTTATCTCCTCATCCCCGCCCTCGTGGCGGGGATGCAGCGCGCCGCCTCTTACACGCAAAATCAATTTCCAGCCCACATGCCGCAAGTCTCTCCTGTGCTGTGGCAGGATACTCGCGGCAAGCCGGAAAATGATGACGGACGATGTGCCCCGGCTCATGCCGGGCAACGCCCATGATCAGCTACGATCCTGGCGGCCATTCAACAGTTTCCTTTTTATTCAAGCGTTTATCCCTTGCGTCATTTCTGCGCCCGTCACAGGAACCCAGTCACGCGACGGCTCTGTTCTCTGGGCGCTTTCACGATGCAGATGCGCCGTGGCGGGTAACCGGCAACAGATATGACGGCGCATTTCGAGGACGGTCCACTCGGCGAAAACGCCCCCCACGGAAAAGCCCCATCCCCGCAAATCCCCGCGCTTAAAACCCGTGCGATACTTCTTCCCGTCTCATCACGGATACACCGGTTTGCGTTGCCGGCGAGGTGGGGCCGGTGCCCGGATGGTTTGGCGAAACGCGCGCAAAATCCCCGGGGCTGCGTGAAAGGCGGTTCTCCTCCGGTTCGTGAAAGCGGACCGGGCGTGCCGGGTGGTCACGCCGTCTTCGGACGGTCCAGGGCTAAACCCCGTCTCATTGAAAGGCCTGGCGGATAAGCGGCCGGGCTGGGGCATTGGAGGCTTTCCCCTGACAAGGGAAAGCGCAGAAGAACCTGAGAAGCGCGGCAAAAGACATCGAACGGGGCGCCGGAAGGCGTCATATAAACTTACTATCCTGCGGCACTTTCCAGCGCCCCGGCCGAGTCAGCATCAGAAAAACCACGGCGGATTTTTCCGGGCGTGGCTATAGGCCGTTGAAGCTGCCGCGATCTCCCTCTTCTCCCCATCGGGGAGAAGGTGGCCCGCAGGGCCGGATGAGGGGGGCGAAGCCACCTTGAAGAACAAAACCGGGCGAACTGAGATTGAGAAAGTTGGGAAAACACTGCGATGAAGGCCTGCCCCTCCATGCCGAACCGCCCCCTCATCCGCCCTTCGGGCACCTTCTCCCCGCTGGGGAGAAGAGGGAATTCCACCTCCCCCTTGAGGGGGGAGGTCGCGACGCAGTCGCGGGTGGGTGATCGCCGCAAACGCTACAGGTGATTCGAGCATGCCGCAGTTCACCCCACCCCGGAGCTTTGCTCCGACCCTCTCCCTCAAGGGGAGGGTAAAACTGGCGCAACCTTTGGCGAACAGACTCTACCGGTGCAGATGAAACAGCTTGTTGACGATCACCCAGCGACCGTCGATCTTCAGCAGCGACAGGTAATCGCTAAACCGCATGCCGGCGAACTCGTCGGTGACCTTGACGAAGGCGGCGTCGCCCTCGATGTCGGTGATCTCGATATCCATCAAAGGCTGGGTTCCGGGAGGGGCCGGCGGTTCCGCGAGGGTGGCGGCGATGAAATCGTCGCGGGACATCCATTCGACGGCCCCCTGATAATGGCCGATGATCTTGGCGTCCGGGTGGAAAGCCTTGCGTAGCGCCGCTTCGTTGCAGAACGCCATGCCATCGACATAGAGGTGAACGACTGCGCCTATTGCCTGCTCGTCGGACATGCTTCTCTCCCTTGCTGACCGCCCAATCCTAGCACGAAGGCGCGGTGGAATGAAGGCTAGACGGCGGATCACCCCAAGACCTGCCGCACGGGAAACGGGTGGCTCGCCGCCCGTCTCCAGCATAGTCTTCGCCAAAACCGAGGAGCATCCGATGAAAAAGCCGGGATCGATGAAAGCGCTGGAAGACATGGGACGGGTGCGGCTATCGGAGAACTTCTTTCTGCGCGAGTTCCTGCATTCGGAAATCGCTGATTTCTACGGCATGCCGAATATTCCCGACGATCCGGAACTGGCGATCTCCGCCGGGGCCAGGCTTTGCGAAGAGTTGCTGGAACCGCTGCAGCGGACGTTTGGGCGGCTGCACATCCGCTCCGGTTACCGCTCCCGCTCGGTCAATGACTTCGGCAACCGCCAAAAGCTAAACTGCTCAACCAATGCCGCAAGTGCTGCCGACCATATCTGGGACATGCGCGACGCCGATGGTTGCATGGGCGCCACGGCCTGCATTGTCGTTCCCTGGGTCTGGGACCGGCGCGCCACTCTTGGCGGCTGGCAGTCGCTGGCCTGGTGGATCCACGATCACCTGCCCTATGCCTCGCTCTGCTTCTTCCCGAAACTGTGGGCCTTCAACATCCAGTGGCATGAACGGCCGGCCCGGCGTATCCGCAGCTATATCGCGCCCGCCGGACTTCTGACCAAGGAGGGCATGGCCAACCATTCCGGCAGCCATGCCGAGCTCTACAAAGGTTTCCCGTCGCTCTAACAGCCTGCTGGCAAGCCCGGAACACGATTGCGCAGCGGGAGCGGCACCTCACTTTCCGTCATGCTCGCCCTTGTGGCGGGCATCCAGCGACCCGACGTCCGTCGGGTCAAGAGACTCTTTCAGCTCAAGAACTTGAGCCGACTGGCAACTGTGTTTCTACGTTTGTGAAAAAATTGTTTTGTCCCTCGTGATTGCGTTTGCGATGGCGAGTATTTTGCGTGCGAGGGCAATGATGATGACCTTGAAAGGCTTGCCGCGTT